>NZ_JBSGCB010000012.1:0-213377 GCF_053601595.1 Nocardia sp. NPDC004711
ATTCACCCCTACATCCATGTCCTGTTCTTCACCAACGGCACCTACCTGGGTACCGCGACGTCCAACCCCTACGGCTACACCGAGGTCATCGGAAAAACCGCGAATACCGTCTCGGTGCAGTACAAGTGGGCGAAATCCAGTGACGCCCTGTGCTGCCCGAGCGGCGGACCCAGCGTGGTCACCTTCACACTCTCGGGTGGCAAGGTGGTGGCGAAGGGGCAGTTCCCGCCGAGCAATTGAGCATCGGCGTGGACCAGCAGCGTGTGCCGTGCAGGGATGTCGGGCGACCGCATAGCGCGGACGATCTCGGTGCGGACTTCCTCGGCGGTGCGGGCTCGGGCGACATCGTCCGGATCAGGACCCGCTGGGTGCCGGAGCCGGGCGACGGCTGCTGTTGTCGACCGTGGCGCTCAGGTAGTCGATGCCCTTCACAGTGTTCCAATCGATGAGTCGGTGTTTGCTGAACCACTCATCCGGGCATGAGGCACTTACCTGTTGGGTGGAGTGGCTGTTGACCAAGAACGAGATCTCGTGTGGGCCAACGGTGCCCGTGCACCGCACCCGGGCCTGCACGCGGTAGACGTCGTCGGTGTCGTTGCGGCAACTGCGATCGTTGCACGACACCCCTTCGGCCAGGTCCGTGGCGTTCGCCGCCGGGGCGAGCGCGCCAGCCGCAGCGGCGATCAGAGCGGCAGTCCCCAGACCGACCAGCAACCGTTGAGCCATGCGTGTAACTCCTTATCGACAGTGTCCCGACCCGGGATTCAGCTTGTCGCGCGGGAGGTTCGGCGCGCATCGGGGTGAACCCGGAATTCGTCCGCTCACCCACCCTGATTCGCGGTGAGTGCCGCCGCGACTGCCGCGCACAGACGGACAACATGCGCATTGCGACGAAACATCCCCGAAACCCCTTGCTCGCAGCGCTTTCCGAAGGCATTGCTCGGCCAAGGGATACGGACCACCTCCGGCATTCTGAGCAGCCCTTCGGCTCCCGCGGCGTTCGGGTGGTGTTGCGATGCGCCTGCACGCAGCAAAAGTGCAGGTAAGGGTGTGCCCTCGGCAGATTCGAACCTGCGAAGCCTTACGCGTCAGAGGTTTGCCGCGATGGACAGATCAGAACCGACCCTGCCCATACTCCTGGTCGGCCAGGTCGGCCTGGGCCTTCTCTTCTGCTGCCGGAGACGGCGCGGTGCTGACCGTCTTGGTCGGGGCGAAGAACGCGGCGGTGACGGCACAGACAGCTAGCAGGATCACCGTGAGGTACAGCGAATCGGTCAGGGCCGAGGCATAGGGTGCTTTGACGAGGTCGGGGAGGTGCCCGGCTTCGCCGGACGAGGCGGGCAGCGAATGCGCGGCCATGCGCGCGGTGAGAAGCGCGCCGATGCCCGCACTACCGAGCACCGAGCCGACCTGGCGGGTGGTGTTGTAGATACCCGAGGCCGCACCCATCTGCTGCAGCGGGAGGCTGCGCAACGCGGTCGCCGGGAGTGGCGCCCAGATACAGGAGCTGCCGATACCGCAGAGCACCGACATCAGGCACATCAGCGGGATGGACCCGTGCGGGGTGGCGAGGCCGATGAACCACAACACCGCCAGGGTGAACAGGGCGAAGCCGAATGTCAGCAGATAGCGCGGCGCCACCTTGTCCGAGAGCTTGCCTACCACCGGCCGACAGAATGGCGGAAACGACTGCCATCGGGGCGAATACCAGCGCCGCCTTCGTCGGGGACAGGTCGCGCACCGCCTGCAGGTAGAAGTACGACGGCACCATCTGGGCCGTCATCGCTGCTCCCAGCGCACCGGTCGCCACGTTGCCGAGGGAGAAGTTGCGGTTCCGGAACAGGCCCAGCGGCACCAGCGGTTCGATCTTCGTGCGGCCTTGGTACACCAGGAAGAGCGCGAGGACGACGAGACCGCCGAAGATCAGGCCCCACACCCAGCCCGCCCAGCGGTAGCTGTTGCCCTCTTGGATGCCGAACACCAAGGCCGACATTCCGATCGCGACGACGATCACCCCTGGGATCTCGAAGCGGTGATCGTTCGTCGGCAGCGCCGGAACCAGCCACACGCCCAACGCGAATGCGAGCAAGCCGATCGGCACGTTGACATAGAAGATCCACTGCCAGCCGCCGTTGTCGATGAGCGCACCGCCGAAGATCGGGCCGATCAGCGTCGCGATGCCGGCCACTCCGCCCCATACGCCCATCGCCGCGCCGCGCTTGTCCCAGGGGAAGATTCGGCCGATCACCGCCATCGTCTGCGGCGCCATCAACGCGGCGCCGAGCCCCTGCACTGCTCGTGCGGCGATCAGCGAGCCGATGCCGCCCGCCAGGCCGCACCACAGCGACGCCAGGGTGAAGACCGCAAGTCCCCCTAGATACAGGTATTTCGGTCCGAAACGGTCGCCGAGGCGGCCGGTGATGAGCAGCGGCACCGCAAAGGTGAGCAGGTAGGCACTGGTCACCCAGATCACCTTGGACATGTCGGTGTGCAGGCCGTTCATGATCGCCGGGTTCGCCACCGCGACGATGGTCATGTCCAACAGGATCGTGAAGTAGCCCACGCACAGCGCGCCCAGTGCCCCCCAGGGGCTGCGTTCAGTCGTCATATCCCCGCCCTCGATTTCTATGTTGATCGACACAGAAATAGGTAGCAGCGCTCCGGAAGCCGCGTCAAGAGATATCTTTAATGGACGACACAGAATTCGTGAGACCACGGAAGGCAGGTGGAGAATGGGAGACCGTGGTCGTCCTCGCGGCTTCGACCACGACGCCGTGCTGAGGCAGGCGATGATTGCGTTCTGGAGCAACGGGTATGAGGGGACGTCGATGACAGACCTCACGGCCGCAATGGGTATCGCCTCGCCCAGTATCTATGCCTGCTTCGGCTCCAAGGAACAACTCTTCCGAGCGGCTGTCGAGCTTTACGACTCGACCGTGGGCAATCCGGCGCGCCTCGCGCTCGACCACGCACCCGTCGCCCGCGAGGCGGTACACGAGTTGCTATCCGCGAGTGCCGATTTCTTCGCCGATCCCGCGACTCCGCCCGGATGCATGGTCACGCTGGCCGCCCGGACCGCGACAAATCAAGACGCCCAGGCATTCCTCGCCGACCTCCGTCACGGCATGCAAGCCGCGATCGCGGCCCGGCTGCGCCGCGCGGTCGACGAGGGCGACCTTCCCGCCGAGGCAACCGTCGACACCATGGCCGCGTTCTACACCACTGTCCACCAGGGCATGTCGATACAGGCCCGCGATGGTGCCACCCGCGCCGACTTGGAGGCCATCGTCACTGCCGCCATGTCCGCATGGGAACCATTGGCAGGTCTACACTGACGCTTCCTTCGTCGAGGATTACGCCGCCCCGAACACCGGCAGTACACTCGGTAATCGAGCACCCGAACAGCAAGCGCCCCTGCGGATTACCGGCGGGTAGATCACGAACAGTGGGCCGGAACCAGGATCGGTGGGTCATCGATATTCGCGCTCAGTCGGAGGCGCTCTACCAAGGGTGAAGTTCACCCTCGACCACGATCGCCGTCAGCCGTCCCGGCTGCGTACGGTTCAGGCACACAATCACCAAAATGTGTGCCTGAACGAACTTTCCGGCGGACTTGATGGCTCCGTGACGATCGTCGATGCCAGGGTTTGCATGAACGCGTGTATGCCCGCCAGCGTGTGCGCCGGCATCATGACGTCGCAGAACGGCAGCGCCGCCGCCATCGCGCCGGTGGTCGGCTGGAATCGGGAGTCGCCGGCACGGGGATTGAGCCAGATGACGCGCCAGGCCCGGCGTCGGATCCGGGCCATCGCGCGGGCGAGGACATCGGGCGTGTCGCTGTCCCAGCCGTCCGAGGCGATGACGACGACGGCGCCGCGCACAGCGTTGCCGGACGGAGTCGCGAGCAACGTACCGAGGCACCGGCCGATATGCGTGCCGCCGTAGCGGTCGGCCACCTTGTCGTTGGCCCGGGCCACCGCGACATCCGGGGAGCGGTGCGCCAGCACCGAGGT
This sequence comes from Nocardia sp. NPDC004711, assembly GCF_053601595.1. Classification (NCBI taxonomy): domain Bacteria; kingdom Bacillati; phylum Actinomycetota; class Actinomycetes; order Mycobacteriales; family Nocardiaceae; genus Nocardia; species Nocardia sp. NPDC004711. The sequence goes on from NZ_JBSGCB010000012.1 coordinate 4,014, forward strand.
CAGCCTGGTCAGCGAGGTGGAGAAGGCGAACACCTCGGGGCGATCGGGCGAACGGCGCTGCATCGCTGCCCGCATCAGGTGCAGGTAGATCGTCGAATACGGCTGCATCGAGCGACTGACGTCGCAGATCATGACGATCCGGCGCGGGCGGCGCCGGTGACGAGTGCGGACCAGCACCGCCGGCTCCCAGCCGGTGCGACGGGAGTGGTCCATCGTCGCCCGGAAGTCGATCCGCTTGCCGTGCGGATGGTGTGCGTAGCGCCTGCTCCGGCGCTGCGGCCACCGCGCCGACGCCTGCTCCAGCCAGGCGCCGACCGTCCGCAGGTCGTCCGGATCGAAGCGGGCGAACGGTTCCTGTTCCCGTGCCGCGAACCGGCTCGGCAGCACGTCCGGCAGCGCCACGCCCCGGTCGGTCGATCGGTCGGCACCGGTCGCTGATTGCAGTGTCGCCCAAGGGACTTCACCGCCCTGCCCGGACTGTCCCCGACCGCCCGTGCCCGGCGCCGGCGCGCGTTCGGTCGGCAGCCCGTGCGTTCGGCTCGGCGGGTCCAGACCCAGCACCGCGTCGGCGAACACCGTCGCGAAGACCGCGTCGAAGGCGGCGAGATCCTGCATGCGATCGACGAGCGTCAGTCGCGCAGCCCAATAGAGCTCGGTGCGCGACCGCGGCGCCATGCGACGCAAGGCCTGCACGAACAGCGCGGGGCCGCTCGGCGCCACCGCGACGCCACCACGCCGCAGCCGCGCGACCACCGCGACAGCGAACGCGGCCAGATCGACGCGCAGCAGTGCCGCTCGCGTCATCGCTTCCCGCGCATCTGCCTGCGTACCAGGATGATTCCGAGCACGGCCGCGAGCACGAACGCGATGACGGGCGCGTACTTCTTGATCATCGCGGGCCCGACGAGCTCGACCAGATCGAGCGGCGCCGGCTCGGTTTCCGCGACCGATTGCGGCTGTGCCGCTCGGCCGTCCGGCCCGGCCGTCGCTGCTGCGGCGGCCGAATCGCCCGCTGCGAGTTTCTCTTCCAGCGAGGCGACGAATTGACCGATCATCTTCTCCGACACCTGCTGCAACATCCCGCTGCCGAACTGGGCGAGCTTGCCGACGATCTTGAGGTCGGTGTCCACGGTGACACGGGTCTCGTCCCCGTCTTCGCGCAATTGCGTGGTAATGGTCGCCGCCGCGTTTCCGGATCCGCGTGAATCTCTGCCGCTGCCGGTGATCACGGCGCGATGGTCGTGTTCGTCGCGCTCGACGAAATTCGCCTTCCCGGTGAATTCACTGGTCACCGGGCCGACTTTGACCTTCAGCTTGCCGAGGAAGTCCTCGCCCTCCCAGCCGACCAGCTGTGCCCCGGGCATGAGCGGAACCACCTGTTCGAGATCGGTCAGCACCGCCCATGCCTGCTCGAGGGGTGCGTGGACGGTGAACTCATTGGCGATCTTCATCGGAGTATCTCTCTCATCCGGTAGCCAGGCTTCGGGTGTATTCGACGAATGCCTCGTGGACCGTGGTGCGGTCGTCGGGTGTTTTCGCCAGTGCGCTGAGCGCGGCGACCGCCTCCGGCGCGGTGAGATCGGCGACGTCGAGCGTCACCAGCGCGGCGATCCAGTCGATGGTCTCGGCGACGCCGGGCGGCTTGTCGAGATCGAGATCGCGCGCGCGGCCCACGAATTGGGTGGCGTGCTCGATCAGCGCGTCGGTGGCCCCGGGCACGGTGCGCCGCACGATCGCCACCGCGCGGGCCGGTTCCGGGTAGTCGATCCAGTGGTAGAGGCAGCGCCGCCGCAGCGCGTCGTGCAGGTCGCGACTGCGGTTCGAGGTCAGCACCGCGAGCGGCGGATGTTCGGTGACGAAGGTCCCGAGTTCGGGAACGGTCACCGTGGCCTCACCGAGGAACTCGAGCAGCAGCGCTTCGAATTCGTCGTCGGCACGGTCGATTTCGTCGATCAGCAGCACCGGGGGCGTCGGGCCGCGATATCGCACACAGCGCAGGATCGGGCGGTCGACCAGATAGGCCTCGGTGAACAGGTCGGCTTCGGTGAGCTCGGCGCCGCGCGCCTCGGCGAGCCGGATGCTGAGCAGTTGACGCTGGTAGTTCCAGTCGTACAGCGCTTCGCTCACGGTGAGGCCCTCGTAGCACTGCAGGCGGATCAGCGGTGCACCCAGCACGGTGGCCAGGGTCTTCGCCGCCGTCGTCTTGCCCACTCCCGGTTCGCCTTCCAGCAGCAGCGGCCGGCCCAATGTAGTGGCCAGATAGACGGCGGCGGCGGTTCCGGTATCGAGCAGGTAGTCGTCGGCGTCGAATCGCCGCACCACGTCCTCGATATCGTCGAACGGCGACATCATGGCGACGTCGCGGCGCGCAGGCGCTGGTAGTCGTCCCAGGTGTCGACGTCCAAGGGCGCCGGTGCGTCGACGTCGAGTTGCGACACCGGGACGCGGCCCGACTCGATGATCTTCCACACGGCCTTGTCGCCGTGCAATCGCGCCAACTCGCCGAATATGCTGCGACTCAGCCAAAATGGATGCCCGATACCGTCGTGGTAGCGGCAGACCGTGATCACGGCGGACGTTCCCTCGGCGATCAGCCGCTCGACGGTCGCCGCCGACAGACCCGGTTGATCACCGAGCATCAGCACGATTCCGGCGGCCCGAGGATGCACCAGGTTCAGGGCCGAACGCAACGACGACGAACAGCCCGAACGGAAATCTTCGGCCAGGACGACCTCCACCCCGGTGAGATCGACCTGCTGGGCCACCGCCGCCGCCGCGCCGCCGAGCGTGACGATGATCTGATCGAACGCGCAGGATCGGACCACGTCGAGGGTGGCGCCGAGAACCGTCGTATTCCGGTACGGCAGTATCTGTTTCGCCGTGCCGAGACGCTCTGAGGTGCCCGCGGCGAGCACCACTCCGGTGACGCCCACGTTCGTCATGAGCCTGTCCTCGTCGCTGCGAAGGAGGTGCGGCAGCCGGAGCTGCAGAACCAGTGGTCGACACCGTCGACAGTGAGATGCGGTGTGTCCGGCCCGACGGTCACGGTCATGCCGCACACCGGATCGAGCACCTCGATCGCGACCTTCGCCGCGCGGGGCGTGACGGCCAAGCCACCTTTACGGATCGCCTGGATCACTTCCGCGACAATCGAGACCGCTATCTCCGCGGACGTCTTGGCGCCGATCGGCAAACCCACCGGGGTGCGGATGCGAGCCCGCTCGGCGTCGGTCAATTCGAGGTCGTCGAGGATCGACGCGCCCCGAATCGTGCTGGCCACCAAGCCGATGTACCCCACACCCGCGTCGAGCGCGACGCGGATCATCTCGGCCTCCGGGCCACCGTGGCTGGCGATCACCACCACCGTCGTATCGGCCAGCGAATCCAGCGAGCCGGCTTCGGCAGTACTGCGCCGCACCCCGAAACCCACCAGTTCGCACATGTCGGCCAAGGCATCCGCGATGGGTGTCGCGCCGCAGATGCGCACCAGCGGCGCCGGAATCTGCGGCTCCAGGAAGATCTCCAGCGCTCCACCGGACAGACAGGGATTCACCACCACCGCCGCGCCGGGCGCTTCGGGAAAATGCAGATCGCCGTCGGGCAATACCCGCAGCAGCACACTCTCGTGCGACTGCAGGGCACCCAGCGCCGCCTTGCGGACCGAGTTCTGGGCGCACTGGCCGCCGACGAATCCTTCGATCGTCCCGTCCTGCAACAGGATCGCCTCGTCCCCGGCGTGCGCCGAGGTCGGCTGCTGGGCGCGCACGACGGTCGCGTGCACGAACGGGGTCCGGGTGCGGACCAGCTCCTGGGCACGGTCGTTCAACGTCATCGGTGATCCCATCCCACTCAGATGGGCGGCGCAGCGCGGCCCTGCATCGCGTCCCACACCCGCGACGGCGTCAACGGCATGTCGGCGTGCCGAACCCCGAACGGCGCCAGCGCATCCACCACCGCGTTGACCACCGCCGCCGGCGATCCGACCGTGGCCGATTCGCCGATGCCCTTCGCGCCGATCGGATGATGCGGCGACGGCGTGACCGTGTACCCGGTCTCGAAATGCGGAACCTCCAATGCCGTCGGGATGAGGTAGTCCATCAGCGATCCGCCGAGGCAGTTGCCATCCTCGTCGAAGGCCATGATCTCCATCAGCGCCATGCCGATGCCATCGGTGATGCCGCCGTGCACCTGCCCCTCGATGATCATCGGATTGATCCGGGTGCCGCAGTCGTCGACGGCGAGGAAGCGCCGCACCTTCACCACGGCTGTCCCCGGGTCGATGTCGACGACACAGAAGTACGCACCGTAGGGGAAGGTGAGATTCTCCGGGTTGTAACAGATCTGCGCGTCGAGTCCGCCCTCGATCCCCTCGGGCAGATCACCGGCGCCGTGTGCGCGCATCGCGATCTGCTGGATCGTCACGGCCGCGGACGGATCGCCCTTGACGTGGAACGAGCCCTTCTCCCACTCGAGGTCGGCGACGGAGACCTCGAGCATGCCCGACGCGATGATGCGCGCCTTGTCGCGCACCTTCCGCGCCACCAGTGCGGCAGCGGCGCCCGAGACCGGTGTCGACCGGCTGCCGTAGGTGCCGAGGCCGAACGGCGTCTGATCGGTGTCGCCGTGCACAACGTCGATGTCGTCGGGCGGGATGCCGAGTTCCTCGGCGACGATCTGGGCGAACGTCGTCTCGTGCCCCTGCCCCTGAGTCTGAACCGACAGCCGCACAACGGCTTTGCCGGTCGGATGGACGCGCAGTTCGCACCCGTCGGCCATCCCGAGTCCGAGGATGTCCATATCCTTGCGCGGACCCGCGCCCGCGGCCTCGGTGAAGAAGGACATCCCGATGCCCATCAACTCGCCGCGGGCGCGCCTGTCCCGCTGTTCCTTTCGCAAGGCGTCGTAGCCGATCATGTCCATCGCCAGCCGCATGGTCTTCTCGTAGTCGCCGGAGTCGTAGACCCAGCCGGTCTTGCTCCTGTACGGGAATTGCTCGGCGCGAAGAAGATTCCGCAGCCGCAGCTCGGCCGGATCCATCTTCAGCTCGTAGGCGAGGCAATCCACCAACCGCTCGACGAAGTAGACGGCCTCGGTGACCCGGAACGAGCACGCGTAGGCGACGCCGCCGGGGGCCTTGTTGGTATAGACCGCGGTCATCTTGCAGTAGGCGGCCTCGATGTCATAGCTACCGGTGAAGACGCCGAAGAAGCCCGCGGGGTACTTCAGCGGCGCGGCCGTGCCGTTGAAGGCGCCGTGATCGGCGAGCACGGTCGACCGGATGGCCAGGATCTTGCCGTCTGCGGTGGCGGCGATTTCGCCGACCATGATGTAGTCGCGGGCGAATCCGGTGCTGGTGAGGTTCTCGCTGCGATCCTCCATCCACTTCACCGGTTTGCCCAGCAACAGCGACCCGACGATGGCGCAGACGTATCCCGGATAGATGGGCACCTTGTTGCCGAACCCGCCGCCGATATCGGGTGAGATCACCCGGATCTTGTGTTCGGGCAGTCCGGCCACCATCGCGTAGATCGTGCGGTGGGCGTGCGGCGCTTGGCTCGTCGACCACAGCGTGAGCTTCCCCGTCACGGGATCGAGATCGGCGACGGCGCCGCAGGTTTCCATCGGGGCGGGATGCACTCGCGGATAGACGATCTCCTGCTTCACCACGACATCGGCGCGCGCGAACACCGCCTCGGTCGCGGCGGCATCGCCGGTCTCCCAGTCGAAGCAGTGGTTGTCCCGCTTGCCCTCGAGATCATCGCGGATCACCGGCGTCTCGGGCGCCAGTGCGGTCCGGGCATCGATCACCGGATCGAGCATCTCGTACTCGACATTGATGAGCTCCAACGCATCACGCGCGGAGTAGCGATCCTCGGCGACGACGAAGGCCACCTCCTGGCCCTGGAATCGGACCTTGTCCGTCGCGAGCACCGCCTGCACATCGTTGGACAGCGTCGGCATCCAGGCCAGACCCTTCGCCGCGAGGTCCGCACCGGTGACGACCGCCTTCACCTTCGGATGTGCCTGTGCCGCTGAGACATCGACGCTCACGATCCGCGCGTGCGCGAACGGGGAACGCAGGATCGCCATATGCAGCATGCCGGGCAGCTGCACGTCGTCGACATAGTTGCCGCGCCCGCGAATGAACCGCGGATCCTCCTTGCGGAGCATCCTGCCGTGACCACACGGCTTGCGGTCGTTGTCGACTCGGTCTTCGGGCCGGGGCTCGACGGCGGTCATGACGTGCTCCCTACCGGCGTCGGCGGGGCAGCGGGTTCGGGCTCCACCGCTTCGCCTCGTTGCTTCGCCGCGGCCCACTGGATGGACCGTACGATGGTCGTATATCCGGTGCAGCGGCAGATCTGGCCCGAGATCGCCTCCCGAATGGTCTGCTCGTCGGGATTCGGATTGCGGTCGAGCAGGGCGCGGGCGGTGATCATCATTCCGGGCGTGCAGAAGCCGCACTGCAACCCGTGACACTGCATGAAGCCCTCCTGCACGGGATCGAGCCGGCCGTCCACCTCGAGCCCCTCGACAGTGCGCACCGCGTGGCCGTCGGCCATGACGGCCAGCATCGTGCACGACTTCACCGGTTCGCCGTCGACCTCCACCACACAGGTGCCGCAGTTGCTGGTGTCACACCCCCAGTGGGTTCCGGTGAGCCGCAACTGATCTCGCAGGAAATGCACCAGCAGGATGCGTGGCTCGACCTCCGCGGTCACCGGCTCGCCGTTGACGGTCATGGTTACCTGCATGGCTAATTCCCTTCCAGCGCAGATTCGTTCAGGGCGCGCTCGACCGCGGTACGCAGCACACGAATCGTCAGTTCGGACGCGAGATGGCGCTTGTAGTCCGCACTGCCGCGGGCATCGGTGACAGGTGAGCACGCTGCGCTCGCGCGGCGGCCCGCCTCCGCGAAAACGTCTTCGGTGGGCGGCCCGCCGATGAGTGCGTCGACCGCGGCGGCCAGCGCCGCCGGATCGGGGTTGACCGCGGTCAGACCGATCCGTGCGGCCGCTATCGTGTCGCCGCGCAGTGTCACGGTCGCCCCTGCCGCCGCGATCGCCCAGTCGCCGACCCGGCGCTCCACCTTCGCGTAGGCACTCGAGGTCCGATGCCGCACCGGAATTCGGATCTCGATCAGAAGTTCGTTGTGCGCCATGGCGGTTTCGTACGGACCGACCAGGAAGTCGTCCATGGCGATCTCCCGGTCGCCGGACGGCCCGCGTACCAGGCAGGTGGCGCCGAGGACCGTGCAGACGGTGGTGAGATCCTCGGCGGGATCGGCCTGGCACAGCGAGCCGCCGATCGTGCCGCGATTGCGCACGACCGGATCGGCGATCACGCGCTCGGCGTCACGGAAGATCGGGCACACCGCGGCGAGATCGTCGGACTCGAGCAAATACCGATGCCGGACCATCGCACCGATGCGCACCAGGGTCGGATCGGTGACGATGTAGCCCAGTTCGGCAGCCAGGTCGTTGATGTCGATGAGATATTCCGGATTGGCCAGCCGCAGCTTCATCATCGGGAGCAGGCTGTGCCCGCCCGCCACGATCCGCGCCTCTTCGCCGAGCCGATCCAGTAGTCCGATGGCGTGATCCACGCCCGTTGCGCGCTCATATTCGAATGGCCCAGGAACTTGCACGTGATCTACCTCACATCAATGGGAAGAAGCTCAGCCTCTGTCCCGCTGATGCGGTCGTCAAGACCGAATTAAGCAATCGCTTAACTGGCTGTTTGCGCCCTGTGGTGGATGCGGCCGCCGGTCCGGGTCAGGGAGCGACCGTGTCCGCCCCAGCGGCGCGCGATGATCTCCGCCGCGATGGACACCGCCGTCTCCTCGGGTGTCCGGCCGCCGAGATCCAGCCCGATCGGGCTGGCGAGCCGGGCGAGTTGCTCGTCGGTGAGACCTGCCTGTCGCAGCCGGGTCAGCCGCTCGTCGTGCGTGCGGCGGGACCCCATGGCGCCGACATAGCCGATCTCCGGCGCGCGCAGGGCCACCTCGAGCAGTGGCACGTCGAACTTGGGATCGTGGGTCAGCACGCAGACCACGGTCTGCGAATCGATGGCACCCGCCGCGATCTGCGCGGCCAGGTAGCGGTGCGGCCAGTCGACGACGACCTCGTCGGCGGTCGGAAACCGGGCGGAGGTGGCGAAGACCGGCCGCGCGTCGCACACCGTCACCCGGTACCCGAGGAACGATCCCTGCTGTGCCAGGGCGGCTGCGAAATCGATCGCCCCGAACACCAGCATCCGCGGCTGCCGGGCATAGCTGGCGACGAAAACCGCCATGCCCTCGCCGCGGCGCTGCCCGTCCGGACCGTAGGACAGCACCTCGCTGCGGCCTGCCGCGAGCAGCCCGCGTGCGTCATCGATCACCGCAGCGTCGGCGCGCGCCGACCCCAGGGTGCCGTGCGCGGTGCCCGGCCGGATCAGCAGCCGCCGCCCTACCCGGGCGGCGTCGGGGTGCTCGATGACGGTCGCGACTGCGACCGGGCGGTCAGCGGCGATCTCCGCGGCGACCTCGCCGAGCTCCGGAAACGTTGCCCGCGAGACCGCCTCGACGAAGATGTCGATGATGCCGCCGCAGGTGAGACCGACGGCGAATGCGTCGTCGTCGGAGATGCCGAACCGCTCCAGCACCGGACGACCGGTCCGGATGACGTCGGTGGCGAGTTCGTAGACCGCACCCTCGACGCAGCCACCGGAGACCGAACCGCCGACCGTCCCGTCCGAGGCGACGACCATGGCCGCGCCCGGCGGTCGCGGCGCCGAACGGAAGGTCCGCACGACCGTCGCGACCCCCGCCGTGCCCCCGCCGTTCCAGGTTTTCATCAGATCCGTGAGCACGTCCTGCATGGTGCGTCCTCCGGGCGCGATGCGGCTGGTAGGCACTGCGTCCACCTCCAAACTAGACTCGGGTTGTGACGCCCGCCCAGCTTCGGGCCTACTCGACGGTGGTGCGGCTCGGCTCCGTCCACGCGGCGGCCAGAGAGCTGGGGATATCCGACGCCGGTGTCTCGACGCACATCGCGCAGTTGCGTAAAGAGCTCGACGACCCGCTGTTCACTCGCACGGCGGCCGGTCTGGCCTTCACGCCCGGTGGGTTACGCCTGGCCAGCCGGGCGATCGAGATTCTCGGACTGCAGCGCCAGACCGCCATCGAGGTGAGCGAGGCGGCGCACGGCCGGCGGCTGCTGCGGATCGCGGCCTCGAGCGCGTTCGCCGAACATGCCGCGCCCGGCCTCATCGACCTGTTCGCGGCGCGGGCGAAAGATCTGTCGGTCGAGCTGAGTGTGCATCCCACCAGCCAGTTCCGCAGCTTGATCGAGACCCGTGCGGTGGACATCGCGCTGGGACCCGGGCAGAACGACACCGACACGGCGATCACCACCCGGCCGTTCCTCAAGTACCAGATCATTTCGGTCGCGCGCCCCGACAGCCCGCTGGCGGACGTCGCACCGTATCCGGCGCTGCTGCGGGAGCAGCAGTGGATGCTGGGCCCCGGCGCCGGCAGTGTCGACGGGCGGATCGCGACGATGTTGCGCGAGTTGGCGATTCCCGAATCACACCAGCGGATCTTCCAGAGCGACGCGGCCGCCCTCGAGGAGGTCCGCCGGGTCGGGGGCATCACGCTAGCGATCGGCTTCGCCGTCTCCTCCGACCTCGCCGCCGGTCGGTTGACCCGCATCAAGGGAGCCGGCCTTCAGGCATCCGACGAGTGGTGCGCGACCACTCTGCCACCCGACACCCGACAGCCCGCGGTGTCGGAACTGCTGCGGTTCATCGCCACCCCGCGATGCATCCAGGCGATGATTCGCGGGTCCGGGGTCGGAGTCACCCGGTTCCGCCCGAAAGTGCATGTGACGTTGTGGAGTTGACCCTACTGACCGGCCAGATTTCCGCGCCGAGACACCGAGGGAGCAGCACATGGACGACGAGTTCGAACGCACGCCGCGTCTCACGGCCTTCCCGCGCATCGACGACTACGGTTTCATCTCCGACTGCGAGGTCACTGCGCTGATCGCCCCCAGCGGGGCCATCGAGTGGATGTGTCTGCCTCGCATCGACTCCGCCAGTGTCTTTGCGGCCATCCTGGATCGCTCCGCCGGTTCGTTTCGGTTCGCCCCGGTCGAATTCATGGTGCCCACCGATCGCCGCTACGTCCCCGGGACGATGGTCATGGAGACGAGTTGGCGCAGTGGCGAAGGGTGGGCGACGGTTCGCGACGCGCTGCTGGTCGGGCCGTGGCGGCATCAGACACCCGGCCACAGCGCCCATCGTCGAACCCCCACCGACTACGACGCCGAGCACATATTGCTGCGGACGGTGCACTGTGAGACCGGGCAAATCCAGTTCGGGCTCGACTGCCACCCGTCCTTCGACTACGGCAAGAGTCATGCCCATTGGGAGTACCTCGACAGTTACTACCTCGCGCAGGCCAGCGCCGACGGGACCGATCTGGAGCTGACGCTCAGCACCGACATGCGCTTGGGACTGGAAGGTACGCACGCGCTCGCGCGCACCCTGCTGAAGGCGGGCGACACCCGTTTCTGCGCGCTCTCCTGGGGTAGCCGCAACGCGCCCACCGCCGTCGACGAGGCCGAAGAACGGCTGCTGCGGACGGTCCACCATTGGCGGCACTGGCTCGCCGGCGGGCGGTTTCCGGACCATCCATGGGCGGCCCAGCTGACCCGCAGCGCGCTGACCCTCAAGGGGCTGACCTTCGCACCCACCGGTGCCATCAGCGCCGCTGCCACCACTTCACTACCCGAAACGCCAGGTGGACAACGCAATTGGGACTACCGCTACTCGTGGATCCGTGACTCCGCCTTCGCGCTGTGGGGCCTGTACACACTGGGCTTCAGCTGGGAGGCGAACGACTTCTTCTCCTACATCACGAACTTGACCGAAGGCGTCCGCGACATGCAGATCGTCTACGGCATCGGCGGCGAAAGCGACCTCACCGAGCAGACCCTCACCCACCTGCGCGGCTACGAGAATGCCGGCCCCGTGCGCATCGGCAACGACGCGTACCGGCAACGCCAGCACGATGTGTGGGGCGCTGCGCTGGACGCGGTCTACCTCTACGCGCGCAACCAGGACCGAATCGACGCACGCGCCTGGCCGGTGCTGGGCCGGGCGGTCAAGAGCGCCCTCACCTACTGGCGTGAGCCCGACCATGGCATCTGGGAAGTGCGCGGGAAGCCCCAGCACTTCACCTCCAGCAAGGTGATGTGCTGGGTGGCCGCCGACCGCGGTGCCCGGCTGGCCCGCATCCACCAGGACTTCGAACGCGCGCATCGCTGGCAACAGGCCGCGGACGAAATCCACGCCGACATATGCGCTCACGCGGTCGACTCCCGGCAGGTGTTCACCCAGTACTACGGCAGTACGGCGCTGGATGCTTCGGCCCTGCTCATCCCACTGGTTCGATTTCTGCCTCCCGACGACGAACGGGTACGCAACACGGTGTTGGCCATCGCCGACGAATTGACCGAGGACGGCCTCGTATTGCGGTACCGAGTCGGTGAAACCGACGATGGATGCACGGGAGAAGAAGGCGCCTTCACGATCTGCTCGTTCTGGCTGGTCTCGGCATTGTCGGAGATCGGCGAAAAGAAACGAGCCAAACAGCTGTGCGAGAAGCTGCTCGCCTACGCCAGCCCCCTCGGTCTCTACGCCGAGGAGATCAACCCCCGAACCGGCCGGCACTGGGGCAACTTCCCCCAGGCGTTCACCCACCTCGCGCTGATCAACGCCGTCATGCACGTCATCCAGGACGAACAAGCGGTCACGCGGCAGGCGCTCGGCGGGGAATCGATCTCCCCGCGGCTCGACGATGCATCATTCTCGCTGGGATACATTCGGTGACGTCCCTGGCGGGCTCAGTGGCGTTTGGTGATCACGACCGGCTTGATCTCGGTGGGAATGCCGTCCAGCGCCGATACCGGGATGCCGAGAACAGTGGCGGTGACCTCCCGCGGAATCGAATTCAGGGCAGCGAGAATGCCGATATCGTCGCTCGTCTCCGGAGCGCTCGTATTGAAGACGATAAGTAGTTCGAGTGGGGCGTCGGCGCGGGCATTTTCGAAGTAGTGAAAGAACCCCTGCGGGGCGAAGACCAGGTCGCCCGCGTGTGCTTCGAATACATCGTTGTGGTAGCTGCCGTCCGGATGGGTACCCATGACCGTCCATTTCGCGCTGCCGGAGATGTGGTAGTTGAGTTCCCACGCCGTGGGGTGCCAGTGCGGTTCGCGGACGCCTCCGGGCTCGAGCCGCACGAAGTACGCCGCACCGTTCTGGCCGGCCAGCACCGGGAAGTTCTGTTCGTGGGCTCCCTGCAGCGTGCCGCCGTCGTAACGGTCCGGTTCGGCGGCGGTGAGGCGGAACAGATGCGCGGACTTGTTCAGATTCGCATCGATGCTGCCGGCACTCGGTAATTCGGTCCGCGCAGGCTCGGCGCAGGCCGCGGCGGCTGTCAAACCCGCACCGAGCGCCGCGCCGCCCAACATTGCCGCACCGGTCCCGATGGCAGCGCGGCGGTTCACCGCCGGTGTTTCGTCAGGACGATCGCTCGACATGTCGCTCCGTTCCACACAGATTCGTCGCGGTCAACTCAGGGTTCGTCGCGGTCAACTCCGGGCACATGCATCGACAGGGGCGCTCGACAAGGAAGCGTACCCAGGGTCGCGCCGCCGGCGCTGATGCCACTCCCGGACAGATGAACGCGCCGGGAGTGGTGGAACAGCAACGACTTACGCAGCGCTGCGAAGAAGACGTCGATTTCTGTTGTGGCACTCAGCTTTTGACGACCTCCCCGAGGCCATCCGCCAGCGAGTCCGTTTCACCAGCACCGAAGGGGACACTCCAGCGGAGTACCCCCTCGAAACCACCTCTGATCAGGCGAGTTTCAGGCTGCGGCCGATGATCTCCTTCATGATCTCGGTGGTGCCGCCGTAGATGGTCTGGACGCGGGCGTCCATGTACGCCTTGGCAATCGGGTACTCGCGCATGTACCCGTAGCCGCCGTGCAGCTGCAGGCACTTGGTGATGAGGTCGACCTGCTCCTCGCTCGACCACCACTTGGCCATGGCGGCCTCCTCGACGGTCAGCTTCCGGTCGTTGAGCAGCTCGATGCAGCGGTCCACGAACACGCGCACGGCGGTGGTCTTCGTGGCCAGCTCGGCGAGCACGAAGCGGGTGTTCTGCTGGGCGCCGATGGGCTTGCCGAACGCCTTGCGGTCGCGCACGTACTGGCAGGTCAGGTCCAGGCAGGCCTCCATGGCGGCGGCGGCCATGACCGCGATGGACAGGCGCTCCTGCGGCAGGTTCTGCATCAGGTGGACGAAGCCCTGCCCCTCGGTGCCCAGCAGGTTCTTGCCGGGGACGCGAACGTCGGTGAAGGACAGCTCGGCGGTGTCCTGCGCCTTGAGCCCGATCTTGTCCAGATTGCGGCCGCGCTCGAAGCCGGGCATGCCGCGCTCGACCACGAGCAGCGAGAAGCCCATCGCGCCCTTCGACGGGTCGGTCTGGGCGACCACGATCACGATGTCGGCATTGATGCCGTTGGTGATGAAGGTCTTGGCGCCGTTGAGGATCCAGTCGTCGCCGTCCTTGACCGCGCGGGTCTTGATGCCCTGCAGGTCCGAGCCGGTGCCGGGCTCGGTCATGGCGATGGCGGTGATGATCTCACCGGAGCAGAAGCCCGGCAGCCAGCGCCGCTTCTGCTCCTCGTTGGCCAGCTCCAGCAGGTAGGGCGCGATCACGTCGTTGTGCAGACCGAAACCCAGGCCGGAGTAGAAGCCCTTGGTGACCTCCTCGGTCACGATGGCGTTGTAGCGGAAGTCCAGCACGCCCCCGCCGCCGTACTCCTCCGGCACGGCCATGCCGAGGAACCCCTGCTTGCCGGCCTCCAGCCAGACCGAGCGATCGACGATGCCGTCGTGCTCCCACTGCTCGTGCTGGGAAGCCACATGCTGATCGAGAAACTTACGGAACGACTCCCGGAACAGCTCGTGTTCGGGTTCGAAAAGAGTGCGCTCCACGCCAACCTCCTACAGTGACCACATCGGCACCATCGCCTGTGCTCATTACCGTACTCGAAAGTCGAACGGAGGTTAACTTCACGGGAGAAGAAAGTGGTCCGAACTGCGACAGTCGCCATTGACGCCGCGGAACGGGGCTGCTGAACCCCGGTAAACCTACCGGGAAATCAGGGTGATGCTCAGAGGCCGAAGCGGCCCAGGGTGCGGCCCAGCAGGCTGCGACCGCGGTCCCGGTCGCGCTCGGCCAGCAGGAAGTCCAGTTCGCCTTCCAGGGCCTTCTTCACCACGGTCTGCAACTCGGTGGCGGCGGCCTCGAGATCCTCGGCGTCACGCCAGGGGCTGGTGTCGATCGGGGTGCCGAGGGCGTAGTAGAAGCGCTCGGGCTTGGGCACCAGTGTCGGACCGAGGCCGCGAATCAGCGGCGGCGTCAGATTCGAGCGCAGGCCCAGGCCCTCGACGGCCTTGCGCAGCGGCAGCATGACCGGGTGATCGCCGTCGAAGACGATGTCGTAGATGTCGTCGCCGCCGATCATGGCGATCGGGACGATGGGCGCGCCGGTCGCGATGGCCATCTTGGCGAAGCCGGTGCGGCCCTCCCACAGCAGCTGGTACTTCTGCCCCTTGCCGCGCATGGCCTCGCGGCCGCCGCCCGGGAACACCGCCACGGCCTCGCCCTGCTCCAGCAGCGTGGTGCAGTTGTGGCGGTTGCCGCGCACGATTCCCCAGCGGTGCAACACATCTCGCAGCCCCGGCAGATCGATGAGCACATTCTCGGCGAGCCCCCGCACCAGCCGATCGTGCTGCACCAGAATCTCGTGCGCGAGCAGCGGGGCGTCGGTGCCGCCCGCCAGGCTGTGATTGCCGACGAGCAGCACCGGGCCCTGCTCCGGGAAGTTCTCCATCCCGTAGAAGCGCGGGCTGAACCAGGCCCGCGAGGGGGCGACGAGCAGATCGATGATGCGGCGATCGGCATCGGTGAGATCGACGTGCAGTGGCGCGCCGTCGGTCAGCCCCCTGGGCGATTCGGTGTCGGACCATTGATCGTCATGACGAGACAAGACAAACCCTCCCTGCAAGAACCTTCGATAACGGCATCGTAACGAAAGTTCGCGCAGGTCACCGAATCAGGGTTAGAACAGGTTCGAGCGTCCGAATGAGACAAACTCGGCTTCGAGTTCCAATTTGCCGGAATCGGTGAAGAGGTTGTACTCCGGTTTGCCGCGACCGGCCCAGCGATAGATCGGCTCGGCAGTGTGCCAACGCTGTTCCTGGAGTTCGCGTTTGAGCACCTTGTTGGAGCCGGTGACGGGCAGATTTCCCGACACCCGCAGCAGCCGGGGCGCGCCCTTGCTGCCGAGATCGTCCTGGGCGCTGAGGAATTCGGCGAACTCGGCGGCATCGAATGCGGCCGGGTCGGCCACCTCGATGGCGGCCATCACCTGGTCGCCCGAGCGGGCGTCGGGAACGCCGTAAACCGCGGCGGCAATGACCGCCGGATGTCGTCGGATCACCTGTTCGATCAGCAGCGTCGAGGTGTTCTCGCCGTCGACGCGAAGCCAGTCGCCTTTGCGTCCGGCGAAATAGAGGAATCCGTCCGCGTCGATATATCCGAGATCGCCGGTCCAATACCAACCGTTCCGCAAACGTTCGGCATCCGCGACATCGTTTTTGTAATAGCCCTCGAAGACGAGCGCACCCGCTTTGTCGATCATCTCGCCGACCGATTCGTCCGGATTCAATACACGACCGTATTCATCCAATTCCGCTCGCGCGCAATCGGCGAGGGTCTCCGGATTCACCACCGCCACCCCCGGATGGGCCGGCCGGCCCAGCGCCGCGGCCGGAGCGGCCGGGTCGATGGCGGCCAGGGCCGGGCCCTCGCTGGAGCCGTAGCCCTCGAAGAGCTCGGCCCCGAAGCGGCGCCGGAACTCGGCCTGGTCGGCCACCGACGCCTCGGTGCCGAAACCACGGTCCAGGGTGTTGTCGGCGTCCTGCGGACTCGCCGGGGTGGCCAGCAGGTAGCCGAGCGCCTTGCCCACATAGGTGAAGAAGGTCGCGCCGAAATACCGCACGTCCGAGAGGAATCCGGAGGCCGAGAACTTCGGGGTGAGGCAGACGGTCGCACCGTTGGCCAGGGCCGGAGCCCACAGCGCCATGATGGCGTTGCCGTGGAACAGCGGCATGCAGCAGTAGTCGACATCCTCGCGCACGTGACCGAACTTGTCGGTGGCCGCGTACCCGATCACCGCCAGGCGGCGCTGCGTGCACTTGACCGCCTTGGAGGTGCCGGTGGTGCCGGAGGTGAACAGCAACAGCAGCAAGGCTTCCGGGCCCGCGTGGGCGGCGGGCTCGACCCGGTGCGCGTCGAGCCGCTCGGCGTAGGCCGGATCGTCGACCAGCAGGAACCGCTCGGGTTCCAGGCCGAGATCCAGCCCGCGCAGGCGGGCCATCCCGGCCGCGTCGGTCACGATCAGCTGGCAATCGACATAGCGAATATCGGCCTCCAGCTGGGCGTTTCCGCGCGTCGGATTGATGCCAACCAGGGTCGCGCCCGCCAGCGCGGCAGCGCCCAGCCAGAAGACGAAGTCGGGCACGTTGTCCAGCAGCACCCCGATGTGGAAGGGCCCGTCGCGCCGCAGTTCCCGGGCCAGTTCGGCGCGCGCCGCCGACTCCCGCACCACCGCGTCCCAGGTCCAATCCCGGTCGCGGGTCCGCACTCCGAGCCGCTCGTCGCCGAGGCGGTCGAGCAGCATGGTCGCGATGTCCGCGCGACGCCGGGGTTGCTCCGGCGACACCGCCGGAGTCTCCGCCGTCACGGCCGGGGCTGCCACTGACAGGTCCGTCATGTCCGATTCGCCTTCCATATGCCGAGTCTCGCCGCTGTCAGACGGCCGGGTGCACGAGTTCGACGTATTCCCTGGGCAGCTCGTCGAAGGACAGCTTGCGGATCTCCACCGGGCCCGAGTGGTAGGAGTCCTCGCCGACGATCAGGCCGTTGGCGTCGACCGGCCACAGCAGCAGCTGGCGGAAGGTGATCAGGTAGTCGGCGGCGGGATCGTCGACGGGGATGCCGATCTGGGCGGCGTAGGCGCCCGGATAGATCTGCTTGAGGAAGCCCTCGGTGACCACGCAGTCGTCGTCCACCAGCAGGCGGTCCAGCTCGAACTCCAGGATGTTGGACTTGCTCTCGACGAAGGCCGAGTAGTAGGCGTGCACGGTGTCCCACCCCTTCGGTCCGACATCCTGGCCCGCGTTCCAGAAGTGGTAGTCCGGTTCCGCGACCAGGGTGCGCATCAGACCGTCCAGGTCGGGGGCGGCCTCGGCCTTCATGTGCTCGATGACGATGCCGAGCACCTGGCGGTGGCGCTCGTTGGTGGTGACGGCCAGCCGCTGCTCGAGCAGCGCCCAGGTCTTGGCCGGATCGACAATCGCCATGGTGTGAATCTCCTTCTCCCGCACCGGTTGTGCCCACCGATCGTCACCGAACGACGTGACCCGGATCACCCGCCGCCCGTCGCGGGTATCACCGCCTTCACCCGACACCTGTCGGATCGGGCGGCATGCGGCCCGCCAACTGCGCGGAGGACAACGTCATGCGCCGGACCGTCAGCACCAGGGTGGCGGTGAACCGGTCCAGCGCCTCGTCCACATCCCAGCCCATCACCGCCTCGACCTGCGCTATCCGCGCGGCCACCGTGCTGTGGTGCAGGTGCAGTTCGGTCGCGGTCCGCCGCAGGGTGCCGAAGACGCAGAACGCCTCGAGGGTGTCGACGGCCAGCGCTCCCGCCTCGGTGGCGGCGAACTCGTTGATCCGCATGACATCCGCCGTCCCCAGCAGCCGCTGCACCGGCAGATCCGCCAGCAGCTCCAGCGCCCCCAGCCGCTCGAACGCGATCACCCGCCGTCCGTGCCAGGTCGACGACGCGAATCGCATCGCGCGGCGCGCCTGCTCCCACGAGGTGGCCGCCGCGAAGGCCGGCAACCGCTCCCCCACCCCGATCCACGGCCCGCCGGTGCCCGCCTGCGATGCCGGGAACGACTGCGCGACAGCAGCATTCAAGACGTCCGACAGCCCACGGTCGACCATCGACGGACGCCCGGGCCCGGTCATGACCGGCACCGCCGAGCTCCCGGCCGCCGGCACCGAGCGGTCCGAGGCGGCAGCCGGGCGACGTGTGGGCTCCCCGGCACCACCGGGCGGCGCGAAATCCTGGACCAGCACCGCGGTCGTCGCCCCGATCACGGCCTGCCGCAGGATCGGCACGTGCTCGCCGATGATCCGCACCGCGGCCGCGGCGCCCGGCCCGGCCACCGCCAGCACCCGCGTCGCCCGCGCCGGATCCAGCCCGAGCAACCGCATGGCCCGCACGCGATCCTCACGCCGTTCCTTCTCCGACAGCACCACTTCCAGCAAAGCCGGATCATCCATCCGCAGCGGATTGGCCGCCTGCCGCACCGACACCACGCGTAGACAATGCCGCAGCCGATCCAGCACCACGCCGTCCAGCGGATGCGCCGCGGCCGCAGGTTGCCCGTGCGGACCCGAGGGCTCAGTGATCATGTTGTCCCGCTGCCGATTTCGTGGTCCGGCCGCCGTCGCACCGTTGCGTCGCGGCCGGTCGGATTTCCGTGCGGCGGCCGCGGCCGGCGCCACCTGCCGCTCCAGCCAGACGGCGGGGTCGGTCCCGACCGCGTCGGCGGGCGTGCCCGTGGCGGGCAGCAGGCGGCCCGCGGCGTCATAGCGGATCACGGTCCCGGACGGCCAGCTCGCCCCGACCGGGCATTCGGCCAGCAGCGCGGCGGCTCGCACGACCGTGTCGGCATTGGCGGCGGACTCGTCGAAATCGTCGAAGTGCGCGATGACGCGCAATACCGCGGTCGAATCAGCACCGAGCTCGGACAGTCGCAGCGGGTTCGGGGTCGGCGCAGGCTCCATCCCGCTGCTCCCTCCACTCTGATGGGATATCCCTCAGATTCGCAACCGCTCGGCCGAATTCATCACGAATCGGTCGAACCGTCCAACTGAGTGGGACGCGACAACGCCGAGGGGTCAGGCGCGAAGGAACAGTCTGAGCGATTCGTCGACCACCGCATCGCGGGTGCGGTGGTCCGGATCGGCCTCGGGGCGCAGCCAGATGGAGGCGTGGTTGAGGATGCCGTGCAGGCAGTGCAGGGCCACCGAGGGGTCGGGGCAGTCGAAGGCGCCGGAATCGATTCCGCGGTCGATGACCTCGCGGAAGAGGCGGTCGTGGCGGCGGCGCATGGTCTTGATGGCCTCGGAGTGCTCGCTCGGCCAGGGGGCGGGGAACGAGAAGAGCTTGCCGACCTCGGGATACAGCACCGTCAGCACATGCAGCTGGGCCGCGATCAGGACCCGCAGCTGTTCGGCGGGCGGCGCGTCGGCGGCGGTGTCCAGGGCCGCGCGGAGGCTGGTCAGGACGTCGGCGGTGAGCTTCTCCAGCGCCGCGGACACCAGCGCGTCCTTGCTCGGAAAGTAGTGGTAGAGCGTGGCTTTGGCGATGTCGGTGCGCTCGGCGACGTCCTCGAACCGCATGCCCTGATAGCCACTGCTGGACAGGATCTGCAGCGCGGTCGCGATCATCTCCGCCTTGCGGCGGTCACGCCGGCGTGCCGCGCGCCCGGCGGGGGCGGCGTCCTCGTCCACGGTCGAAGTCATCGCTCGATCATAGGCGGCGCTCGGGTCGGTTGTTCCGACCATAAAGATGGTTTACCGACTAGCCAGATCAAAACTCGACCCGTAGGTTGGGAAATGTGACGGAGACCAGCGCACCCGAGTCCAGCTACTTCCGGCGAGTCGGCGAACACCGATTCGTCCCCACCCGCCATGCGGGCGGCGCGTGGGCCGACGACGAACAGCACTTCAGCCCGGTCGGTGGCCTGATCGTGCACGAGATCCTGCGCGCCCGCGCCGATCGCCCGGGTCTGCTGTTGAGCCGCATCAGCTTCGACATCCTCGGCCGGATCGGGTTCGAGGAGTTCGAGATTCGCGTCGAGACCGTCCGGCCCGGCCGCACCATCGAACTTGTGCAGGCCACGGTGACCATCGGCGGCCGCAGCGTGGTGAGCGCCCGGGCCTGGTTCCTGGGCGTCCAGGACACCGACAGCGTCGCGGGCGGCGAACCGGATCGGCTGCCCGCGCCCGATGAGCTGGAGTCCTGGGAACTCGGTTCGCTCTGGTCGGGCGGCTACATCGCCTCGATCGACACCCGGCCGGTCGGTATCCCGCAGCCCGGCCGCACCACGGCCTGGATCACCACCTCCCTGGACCTGGTCGCGGGCGAGCAGTCCGAGGCTCTCGCCTCCTACATCGCACTGGTCGACACCGCCAACGGCATCGCGGTCCGGCAGGAGCCCACCAAGTGGATGTTCCCGAACGTGGACCTGACCATCCACCTCTACCGGCAGCCGGAGGGCGAGTGGACCGGCCTCGATACGACGGTCACCTTCGGCCACACCGGGCAAGGGCTGACCAGCACCGTTCTCCACGACGTCCGCGGCGCGGTCGGTTACGCCCAGCAGATCCTGACCGTGCGCCCGCAGCCCTGACCGATCGGGCCCTATAGTCGATGGGCATGACCTTCCACAGCGACAGCGGCACAGTGCCGTCGATCGTCCTGAACGACGGAAACGTGATTCCGGCACTCGGTTTCGGAGTGTTCCAGGTCGCCGGCGCGGAGACGTTCGACACCGTCACCGCGGCGCTCCAAACCGGTTACCGCAGCATCGATACCGCCGCGATCTACGGCAACGAGGTCGAGGTGGGCCGCGCCATCCACGAGTACGGGCTGCCGCGCGAACAGGTCTACCTCACCACCAAACTGTGGAACTCCGAACAGGGCTACGACTCCACTCTGCGCGCCTTCGACGCCAGCATGGCGCGGCTCGGAATGGACTATCTGGACCTGTATCTCATTCACTGGCCGGTGGCGCAGGCCGGTCGGTTCGTCGATACGTTCCGGGCCTTCCAGACCCTGAAGTCCGAGGGCCGGATCCGGTCGATCGGCGTCTCGAACTTCAACCGCGATCACCTCGAGCGCGTTATCGACGAGACCGGCGAAACCCCGGCGGTGAACCAGATCGAACTGCACCCGCACCTGGCGCAGACCGAGCTGCGGGCCTTCCACGCCGAGCACCGCATCGTGACCGAGGCCTGGAGTCCGCTCGGCCGGGGCGCGGATCTGAAGGATCCGGCCATCGTCGGGATCGCGGAGGAAACCGGCCGGACCCCGGCGCAGGTGATCATCCGCTGGCATCTGCAGCTCGGCAATGTGGTGATCCCGAAATCGGTGACCCCGTCCCGCATCCGGGAGAACTTCGATGTCTTCTCCTTCGAGCTGACGCCCGGCCAGCTGGCCCGCATCGACGGCGTCGACCGGGGCACTCGGATCGGCCCCGACCCGGCCACCCTCACCGCCGGCCTGGACGTCTGAGCCCGTCGGCTATCGAGCGGCCTTGTGCTGGTGGGCGATTCGATAGCGGCCGGGGGTGGTGCCGACGAAGGCCGTGAAAGCGGTGATGAAGCCGCTGGGATTCGACCACCCGCACGCGTGCGCGACCTGCGTCGTGTCATGGCCGTCGGCGAGGAGGACGAGGGCGTGATAGACCCGGACCTGGGTGCGCCACTCGTAGAAGGTCATGCCGAGTTCGTTGCGGAACAGCCGGCTCAGGGTGCGGGAGCCGGCTCCGGCCGCCCGGCCGAGATCCGCCAATGAGCTGTTGTCCCCGGGATTTTCGTACAGCATCCGCGCAAGGGCCTGCAACCGATCATCGCGGGGCTCCGGCAGTTGCAGTGGCTGCTCGCGCGCTTCGCGCAGTTCGTCGACGAGGACACGTTGCAGGCGGGCGCGCGCGGCGCGGTCGTGCTCGCGGGTGCCGGTGAGCGCGAGCACGATTTCGCGGGCCAGGTCGGAGGCCAGGAACACGGCGGGATGGTCCGGTATCAGCCCGGCGAGCGCGGGCGGCAGGAAGACGATCCGCATGTCGGTGTGGCCGTGCGCGCGGTGGTAGTGCGTGAATCCCGCTGGCGTCCAGGCGATTCGATTGGCCGGGACGATCGAGGTGCCGCGTTCGGTGTGCACCGACAGCACGCCGCGCGCCGCGTACACCAGGTGCCCACGCGAATGGGAATCGGCCGAACTCGCCGCGCCCGACGACCAGAGGTGGGCTCCGCCGGACGGCCACAGCCGCGACTCGAGAGGTTGGCGGCTATCGGGCATAGCTTGGCATTCTATCGGTAGCCCGCCAGCCTGCCGGTCGTCGACAGTGGATGCATGAACACGATGACGCGAGTGAATACGACTATGCGAGCGGCGATCTGCGGCCGGGCCGGCGACCCCGAGGTTCTGGACATCCGCGAGCTGCCGATCCCCGAGGTCCGGGAGGGCTGGAGCTTGGTGCAGGTGAAGGGCGCGGGCCTCAACCGGTCGGAGCTGCGGACCCGCCAGGGACACTCCCCCAGCGTGCGCTTCCCGCGGGTACTCGGCATCGAATGCGTCGGAATCATCGCCGCCTCCACCGATCCCGCGCTTCCGGAGGGCACGACCGTCGCCGCGGTCATGGGCGAGATGGGCCGCGATTTCGACGGCGGCTACGCCGAGTACGCCCTCCTGCCGAACTCCCTCCTGATGCCGGTCACCACCACCCTGCCGTGGGAGATCCTGGCCGCCCTCCCCGAGTCCTACCTGACCGCCCAGGGTTCGCTCGACGCGCTGGGAATCGAGCCGGACGCCAAGGGCCGGTTGCTGATTCGCGGCGGCACCTCCTCGGTGGGCATGGCCGCCGCGTCGATCGCCGTCGGCCACGGCCTCGAGACCGCGACAACGACGCGGCAGCCCAGCAGGATCGACGCCCTGCGCGCGACCGGCGTCGACCATGTGCTCATCGACGAGGGCGAATCACTGGCCGCGAGCGTGCACGCCATCTGGCCCGGCGGCCCGGACTACGTCCTGGACCTGGTCGGCGCCCGCACCGCGGTGGACTCGCTCCACCTGATCCGGCGCGGCGGCACGGTCTGTGTGTCGGGCTCGCTCAGCGGATGGCTCATCTCCGATTTCGAACCGATCGCGATGATCCCCTCCGGCACCAGACTCACGGCCTTCCACAGCAAGAACCGCGAGGGCGGCGCGGGAACGCCTGTGCTGCAACGGATCATCCACGACATCGAATCAGGCGCCTACCACCCCACCATCGACCGCATCTTCCGCCTGGACGAGATCGCCGCCGCCCATCGATACATGGAAAACAACCAGGCCACCGGCAAAGTCGTGATGCTGCCCTGAGCCGCCGCGCACCGATGTTCAGGCAGGCTGCCAGCGCTCGATCCGATTCCCCTCCCGGATCGGTCACCCAGCCGCACGTCCACACCATTCAGTCGCCGCTGGGGCAAGATGCCTGGCATGAAGGTGATCCTCTTCGGAGCGACCGGCATGATCGGGCACGGGGTTCTCAACGAGTGCCTGCGCGACGCTCGGGTCGAGCAGGTCCTCGCCGTCGGGCGCAGCTCGCTCGGTGTCGAGAACCCCAAGCTGCGCGAGCTGGTCCAGCCCGACCCGTCCGATCTCTCCGCGATCGCCGGCGAGCTGCCGGAGTTCGACGCCTGCTTCTTCTGCCTCGGTGTTTCCTCCGTCGGCATGAAAGAGGAGGACTACCGCCGGATCACCTATGACCTGACCCTGAAGGTCGGTCGCACGCTGGCGGCCGCGAACCCGAAGCTGACATTCGTCTACGTCTCCGGCCAGGGCACCGACAGCAGCGAGAAGGGCCGCTCGATGTGGGCGCGAGTGAAGGGAAAGACCGAGAACGACCTGCTCGCACTTCCCTTCCAGGCGTACATGTTCCGCCCCGGATTCGTCCAGCCCGTGGACGGCGTGATCTCCAAGACCCCGCTGTATCGCGCCGCGTACGCGGTCACAGGCCCACTGATCCCGCTGCTGAAGCGGCTGGCCCCGAACGCGTTCAACGACAATCGCGAAATCGGTCGCGCCATGATCACCATCGCAGCCTCCGGAGCGGACAGCCACGTCCTCACGCCCCGGCAGATCTCTGCGCACGCCAGGTCGTAACGGAGAGCGTCAGCCCTGACCAGTTGCCTCGCGAGGCCACGACTTCGGCGGTCGACGACGCCCTCGATCCGACCGCCGCCATGTCAGCGGCGGCGGTCGGATCGGCTGTTGCACTCCGTGGTCACGATGCGCCATTCGTCGTGCGTGCCGACCGCGCTGCCGACGGGCGGTAGGCCCGAGGGCCCGGTCGGCAGCGCCACACACGACCGGTCGTCAGCGGAAGCCGCCGTAGGGCACCGTGATGATCTCCAGTCCGTGGCCGTCGGGGTCGTTCCAATAGAGTCCGCGCCCACCGTCATGGGTGTTGATCTCGCCCTCGAGGGTGTGGTGGGGGTCGGCCCACCAGATGAGGCCGCGGTCCTTGATACGGGCGTGAATGGCGTCGAACTCTGGCTCGGAGACCAGGAAGGCGTAGTGCTGGGGGTGCGGGGTGCCGCCGCTGTCGGCGAAGTCGAGGGAGACGTCGTTGTCGAGGACGACCATGAGGAACGGTCCGGCGACGACGGGGGCGGGGAGGCCGAGGATGTCGGCGTAGAAGTGGGATGACACCTGCTTGTCCGAGCAGCGGACGATGGTGTGGTTGAGGTGAACACTCACAGTCCTTCTCCTGATCGTGTTGTGCCGGGCGCCGCCACCGCCGCCTCCGCCGGGCGGGAGCCTTGCGCATCTCCGGCATGGTCAACCCGATGGCGGCCACACAGCAATTCTGGCAGGTCCGCGTCCGCTCCCGACGCCTCCGAATCCCCGACCACCGCGCCGGCGGCCCGCGACGACATCGCCTGGGTCGCGGTGACCACCGCCTGTCGACGCTGATCCGCACCCGAACCAAGAAGCGGCCGAGTACGGAACGCGGACCGTTCGACACGGGTAATCAGCGAAAGTGGATGCTTGTCGAGTCGCGCTGGGCAGCGCGGTGGACGGGTGTTCGTCTCCGACAACGCGGCGGCGAGGAGCGTCTGATGTGCGTCTGCACGTACTCCGCGCATGAAGTTCCCGAAATCCATGCGAGAGACCGTCAATTCAGTCATTTCTTAGCGTCGCTATCAGGGAAATGTCCGCCGCGGACACCGCCGAGACGGACTTTCATCGCATTTCGTGAAATGTCAGCGAGGGACTCACTCCGGCAACACGTTTGGATGTCTACTTATCACAGAGCGTCAGCAAATCAGATTCGACCGCAGGTTCATTCGCAATCCGAAGAAACAGTGGGAGTCGTAATGCCTTGGGATGCTTGGGTTTTGTCGCTGATGACCGTTTTGGGCGGAATATTGCTCGCCGCTTGCCTCGTCGAAGACATCAGGAGTTCCGCTACTCGCCGCGCACGGGCGGGGCGGCACCGTGCGGAGCGGCGACAGGCGAGGAGCTGAGCCCCGGCGATGACGCCGGACACGCCACAGCCGGAGGTAGTCGGGTACCTCCGGCCGGGCGGGTCAGGAGGGTTGCGAGCCGTTGGGCGAGCCGCCCGCGTGGGCGAACTCGGTCAACTGGCCGGCGAGAGCATCCGGGACGCGGGCGTGGACCCGGGTGCCGGACTCCTCGTGTTCGGAGCTGAGGATCTTGCCGTCGGCGTGGATGCGGGCGAGCAGGTCGCCGCGGGTGTACGGCAGCAGGACGCTGACCTCGACATCCAGGCCGCCGAGGATCTGGCCCAGGAGGTCACGGAGCTGGTCGAGACCCTCGCCGGTGCGGGCCGAGACGAAGGCCGCGTCCGGCAGCCAGCCGCGCAGCTGGGTCAGCTCCAGCGGATCGAGCGCGTCGATCTTGTTGACCACCAGGAACTCCGGCGGCGCGGGCAGCTTGGACTCGCGCAGCACGTCGGTGATGACCTCGCGGACCGCCTTGATCTGCTGATCCGGCAGCGGATCGGAGCCGTCGACCACGTGCAGCAGCAGGTCGGCGCCCGTCACCTCTTCCAGGGTGGACCGGAACGCCTCGACCAGCTGGGTGGGCAGGTGGCGCACGAAACCGACGGTGTCGGTGAACACCACTTCGCGGCCGTCCTCCAGGGCGGCGCGGCGGGTGGTCGGATCCAGGGTGGCGAACAGTGCGTCCTGCACCAGGATTCCGGCATCGGTCAGCGCGTTCATCAGCGACGACTTGCCCGCGTTGGTGTAGCCGACAATGGCCACCTGCGGGATGCCGCTCTCCGAACGCTTGGCGCGCTTGGTGTCGCGGGCGGTCTTCATCTCGCGAATCTCGCGGCGCAGCTTGGCCATTCGCTCACGAATGCGGCGACGGTCGGTCTCGATCTTGGTCTCACCGGGACCACGCAGACCCACACCGCCATTGCTGCCGGCGCGACCACCGGCCTGCCGGGACATGGACTCACCCCAGCCGCGCAGCCGCGGCAGCATGTACTCCATCTGCGCGAGCGAGACCTGTGCCTTGCCTTCGCGCGAGGTGGCGTGCTGGGCGAAGATGTCCAGGATCAGCGCGGTGCGGTCGATGACCTTCACCTTCACGACCTTCTCCAGCGCGGTCAGCTGCGCGGGGGTCAGTTCACCGTCGCAGATGACGGTGTCGGCGCCGGACTCGAGAACGATGGCGCGTAGCTCCTCGGCCTTGCCGGAGCCGATATAGGTGGATTTGTCAGGGCGGTCACGACGCTGGATCATCGCGTCGAGCACCTCCGAACCGGCGGTCTCGGCCAGCGCGGCCAGCTCGGCCATGCTCGCCTCGGCCTGCATGGCCGTACCCTCGGTCCAGACGCCGACCAGCACCACGCGCTCCAGGCGCAGCTGCCGGTACTCGACCTCGGTGACGTCGGTGAGTTCGGTGGACAGACCCGCGACACGGCGCAGGGCGCTCCGGTCCTCGAGCTGCAGTTCACCTACCGTCGGCGCGGCCGACCAGCCGTTGCGGCCGGTCTCGGGGGCGTCGTTGATCTCCTCGTCGAGGTCTTCGGCGGGAGTGAACTCATACGTTTCTGGCTTACTCATACACCTCCATGTTCCCACGTCCCAACGAACGACCGCATTCGGTTATTTCGCGGCGAAGCGTTCCCCGGCTCGCGAGATGACATCGTCGAGGACTTCGCGGGAGCGCAGCAGGTCGGCGATGGTGCGGTCGATGCGATCGCGTTCGGCGACCAACTCGTCGACGAGCTCGGGCGTGGCTCGCTCGTTGGCGCCCCCGTCGGTGTCGCGCATACAGGGCAGGATCTCGAAGATCTTCTTGCTGTTGAGGCCGGCGGCGAAGAGTTCCTGGATATGGATGACGCGGTCGACGGCGAGGTCCGGATAGTCGCGCTGGCCGCCGGGGGTGCGGGCGGCGACGAGCAGGCCCTGCTCCTCGTAGTAGCGCAGCGATCGTTCGCTCACGCCGGTGCGTCTGGCCAGCTCACCGATTCGCATGCGGCACTCCGGATTCCGAGGCTTGCACCTCACATCAATGTCAGGTTCTACCTTACGGGCATGACGAACACGGACCTCTTCAGCACCGGCCGGATCGGTCACCTGGAACTCCCGAACCGGCTGGTCATGGCCCCTATGACCCGCAATCGCGCCACAGCCGACGGGACCCCCACCGAGCTCATGGCGACCTACTACACGCAGCGCGCGGGAGCGGGACTGATCATCGCCGAGGCGGCCACCCCGAACCCGGCCGGGCTGACCTACCCGAACATCCCGGCCCTCTACACCGATTCGCACCTCGCCGGCTGGCGGCGCGTCACCGACTCGGTGCGGGCCGCGGGCGGGCGGATGTTCCTGCAACTCCAGCACGGCGGGCGGGTCGGGCACCCGGACAACAGCGGACTGACCCCGGTCGCACCCTCGCCGATCCCACTGCCGGAGACCATCCACACACCGTCCGGCCGGCAGGAGGCGGTGACTCCGCACGAGCTCACCGAGGACGAAATCCAGGACACCATCGCCGATTTCGCGACGGCCGCCCGCAAGGCGGTGGCCGCCGGATTCGAGGGCGTCGAGATCCACAGCGCCAACGGCTATCTGCTGCACCAGTTCCTGTCGGGCAATACCAATCACCGCACCGACGCGTACGGCGGCTCGATCGAGAACCGGATCCGGTTCACCCTCGAGGTGGTGGACGCGGTGATCGCGGCCATCGGCGCGGAGCGGGTCGGGGTGCGGATCGCACCCGGCGTCACCGTCAACGGCATCGCCGAAACCGATACCGGCGAGCTGTACCCGGCACTGGTCGCGGCGCTCGCGCAGCGCCATCCGGCCTACCTGCACGTGGTGTTCGCAGACCCGGAAAGCACGCTCCTCCAGCAGATTCGGAGCCTGTGGCCGACCACGCTGATCGCCAATCCGAACCTCGGCTGGGGCGTCCCGCTGCCCGCCGACGGCGGCGCCGCCGCGGCCCGTGCGCTGCTCGCCGCGGGCGCGGACCTGGTGTCACTGGGCCGGTCGTTCCTGGCCAACCCGGATCTGGTGGACCGCCTGCGGATCGGTGCGCCGCTGAACCCGGTGCGCGACGCACACCTGATGTATGTCGGCGGCGCAGAGGGCTACACCGACTACCCGGCACTCGAATCCGCCGCCGACGCGGCGCTCAGCAGCACCGCGGCGTGATCAGCGGGTCAGGCGTCCTGCCACCACTTGGCCGCGATGCGGCCGGTCGCCACCAGCTCCGACGGGCCGCGCAGCCAGGCCGCCCCGTTCTCGATACCGACGGTCACCACGCCACCGGGAATGCGGACCTTCACATGCCCGACATCGGAGGCCAGGTCGAAGCCGTCGCGGGCCAGGGCGGCGGCCGCCGCGGCCACGGTTCCCGTTCCACAGGAGCGGGTTTCGCCGACGCCGCGCTCGTAGACGCGCATGTCGACGCCCCGCTCACCGTCCGAGCCGACGGCCAGCGCGGTGAGGATCTCGACGTTCACGCCGTTCGGGAACAGGGTGTGGTCGAAGCCCGGCAGCTGCTCGAGGTTCAGTTCCGCGAGCGAAGCCGTGGTCAGCTCCGGGTCCACGCAGGCCAGGTGCGGATTGCCGACATCGATGCCGAGGCCGGTGAATTCGCGTCCGCTCACGGTCGCGGTCGAGATGCCGAGCGTCTTCACCCGGCCCATGGCCACGGTCACCTCGCCGTGCACGGGATCGGCGTGGTGCACCACCACCGGCCGCGCGCCCGCGCGCGAACCGACCACGAATTCCGCACTCTGCTCCATCCCGGTCGCGACCAGGTAATGCGCGAACACGCGCACCCCGTTGCCGCACATCTCGGCGATGGATCCGTCCGCATTGCGGTAGTCCATGAACCAGTCCCCGGCGCTGACGCCCTCGGGCAGCGCGGCCAGCACGCCGGTTTCGATCAGCGCGCCCGCGCGCGCGACCCGCAGCACCCCGTCCGCGCCGAGCCCGCGCTGCCGGTCGCACAGCGCGGCGACCCGGGACGGTGTGAGCTCCAGCCACGCGTCCGGGTCCGGCAGCACCACGAAATCGTTCTGGGTGCCGTGGCCCTTGCTGAATTCGATGTCAGCGGCGCTGTTCTCGGTCGTCATAGTCCTCACCGTAGCGCCCGGCGCTGCCGGGATATTTCGTAGAGGGCCACCGCGGCCGCCGAGGGCGCACCGAGGGTGCCGTCGGTCGGGATGCAGATCAGCTCGTCGCACACCTGCCGCCAGCCGGGCGCGAGCGATTCGCTCTCGTCACCCAGGACCAGGACGGTGCCGCCGTCGAACTCGGCGTCGTCGAGGGCAAGGCCGCCGTGGTCGTCACTGCCGACGAGACGGGTGGCGACGCCGCGGGCCCGCTGCCGGTCCCGGAACGCGCCCACCTGCGCCGGGCCCGAGGCGCGCAGCACGGGGACGGCGAAGAGCGCACCGTCGGAGGCACGCACGCTCTGCGGGTCGTAGTGGTCGACGCCGGAACCGGTCACGATCACCCCGCCCACCCCGAACGCCGCCGCCGAACGGATGAGCGCCCCCAGCCGGATCGCCGACGCGGGCCGGTCGATGACCACCACGGTGGCCGGATCCTCCGGCGTGCCCGGCGCGAAATCCTCCAGCTCGGGCCGCTGGGTCACCGCCACCGCCACCAGTTCCGGCACCGGCTCACTGGGTTCGGCCAGCCCGGCCATCACCTCCGGCACCAGCCCGACACTGGGCACGCCACTGGAATCGAGCACCTGCCGCGCCCACGGCGACGGCTCGGGTAGCCGGTACACGAGAGTCTCCAGCGGCCAACGGCATTCGAGCGCGCGGCTGATGGGCCGCATGCCCTGCACCAGGAATCGATTGTCCCGGATCCGGGCAGCACGGGTGGTCAGGTAGGCCTGCCACACCTGAACCGCCGCGGTGCGAGTGTTCGCGCGACGCGTCACTGGGGTTCCTGTTCGTCCCTCATCGGTGAGGAGTTGACGAGGGCCAGCGCGGTGTCCGCCAAGGCGGGATCCGCGCCGTCCACCCATCGCACCCGCTGGTCTCGACGGAACCACGAACGTTGTCGCCGGACATAGCGCCGGGTGCCGATGAAGGTGCGCTCCTGAGCTTCGTTCAGCTCGTATTCATTGTCCAGGAAATCGAGGACTTGCGCGTAACCGATGGCGCGCCGGGCGGTTTGGCCGTGGCGCAGGCCCAGCGCGACAAGGCCCTCGACCTCCTCGACGAGACCGGACTCGAACATGGTCGCGGTGCGCACCTCGATGCGGGCGTCCAGTTCGGCCGTGTCGCGATCGACACCGATAATGAGCGTCCCCCACCGTGGTTCACCGATCTGGGGCGCCGAGGCGGCGAACGGCTCACCGGTCAGCTCCACCACCTCCAGCGCGCGCACCATGCGGCGGCCGTCGGTGGGCAGGATGGTCTGCGCGGCCACGGGGTCGGCCCGCTTCAATGCCTCGTGCACGGCGACGGTGCCGCGATCGGCCAGCACCGCCTCCCATTTGGCGCGGATCTCCGGGTCGGTGGCCGGAAAATCCCAATCGTCCAGCAGCGCTTGGACATACATCATGGAGCCGCCGACGATGACCGGGGTGCGCCCGCGCGCCATGATGGCCTCCACATCGGCGCGGGCCGCCGTCTGATACGAGGCGACGGTGGCGGTTTCGGTGATGTCGAGGACGTCGAGCTGGTGGTGCGGGATGCCGCGGCGTTCGGGCACCGGCAGTTTGGCGGTGCCGATGTCCATGCCGCGGTAGAGCTGCATGGCGTCGATATTGACGATCTCGCCGTCGAGCCGCTGCGCCAGATCCAGGGCCAGATCGGATTTCCCGGTGGCAGTGGGGCCGACCACGGCGATGGGCCGGGTCATGTGACGGCTCGGCCGGGTTCACGCGGACGCCACACGCTGACGTGGTAGGCGACGCCGAACGGGGCTGCGGCGTAGAGGGTTTCGACGTCGGGGTCGGCGGGATCGGTGGCGAACAGCCCGGCCAGCACCTGGTAGGCGGGACGGCCCTGCACCTCGATCTCGGCGCACAGGCGCGTGTCCAGGGCGGCCAGGGCCTGCCGGTCCCCCGCGCTCAGTGCCCGGTCGATGGCCTCCTGCACGCCCGCGGCGCGCTCGTCCAGATACCGGGGGGCCTTGAGCGACAGGGTTGCCGCGCCGTCGCCGACGACCAGCACGGCGATCGATTCCGGCTCGGCGTCCAGGTCGGCCCGCAGCTGCCGGCCGAAGCTCAGGCTCTCGTCGGCGGAGGCATCGGCCGAGATCAGACGGCATTCGGCGGTGGCCTCCGGCGCGACCTGCTCGCGCAGCCAGCCCGCGATCAGAGCCGGCAGCGGCAGCATCGGGTCCGCGACACGCTCGGCAACCACCCCAGACAAACCGACACACAGGTCCACCCCGTATCCCCGGAATGTGCCCACCGCATCGGATCCGATCACCCGGCCGGAATCGCGGCCGCCGGAACCCTCCTCCGGCTCCGCCACGCCGACCACGATCCACCGCGACGCGCGGGCCGCCAACTCCCCCACGGCCCGCAACACCGCAGCTCGCAGCTCCGCGACCGTTCCTTCGGCCGACGCACCGGCCGCGCCCCCGAGTTCGGGCACCAGCACGGGCGGCGAAGGGACCAGTGACGCAACACAGAACACGCCGACAACCGTAGCGCTAACGCACCTCACCAGCCCCACCCCCACCGATCGCCGCGCCGCCGAAGCGGGCTCAAAGACAGCATTTCCCATCTCAGCCTGGTTGAATGGGATGAGCTAGACCGATGAGCTAGGGCGTAACCAGGCAGCCGTGACGCGCGGCAGGGACGAGGAGCAATGACCGACAACAACGGAAACGAGAAGGCTACCCACCCGGAGTCGACCCCGACGCCCAAGCCCGGCGCGCCGATGCCCACCCCGAGCGAGGGCGCCGAGCCATCACCGGCGGCCGCCACCGCACCCCGTCCTGGGGGCCCGCGCCGCAAACCCGAATCCCCGAAACCCCATGCCGTCAAACCCACGCCCGGCGCGGCGGCACACCATCCGCATCCGGTCGTCGTACCGAGCGTGAGCGACCCTAGCCAGTGGGGACGGGTCGACGACGACGGCACCGCCTGGGTGAAGACCGCCGACGGCGAACGTGTCATCGGCTCCTGGCAGGCCGGTGACGCCGCCGAGGGTCTGGCCCACTTCGGCCGCCGCTACGACGATCTGGCCACCGAGGTCGCCTTGCTCGAGGCCCGACTTGCCGCCGGCACCGATGCCCGCAAGACCAAGACCGCCGCCACTGCGATTGCCGAAACATTGCCAACGGCCGCGGTCATCGGCGATATCGATGGGTTGACGGCCCGGCTGCAGGCCATCATCGAACACTCCGACGAAGCGGCCGCGCACGCCAAGGAGGAGAAGGAACGCACCCGGCACGAGCAAACCGAGCGCAAAGAAGCCCTGGCCGCCGAGGCCGAGCAGATCGCCAACGACTCGACCCAGTGGAAGGTCGCCGGTGACCGGCTGCGGGAGATCCTGGACGAGTGGAAGACCATTCGCGGCGTGGACCGCAAGGTCGACGACGCGCTGTGGCGGCGCTTCTCCAAGGCCCGCGAGGCCTTCAACCGCCGCCGCGGCGCTCACTTCGCCGAACTCGACCGGGAGCGTGCCGCCGCCAAGGGCCGTAAGGAAGAGCTCTGTGTCCGCGCCGAGGAGCTGTCGGGTTCGACCGACTGGTCCGGCACCGCGGCCGTCTTCCGCGACCTGCTGACCGAGTGGAAGGCCGCCGGCCGCGCCCCGCGCGAGGCCGACGAGCAGCTGTGGCGTCGGTTCAAGGCCGCGCAGGACGTCTTCTTCGCCGCCCGCAATGCCGCCGCCAGCGAACGCGACCACGAGTTCGAGGAGAACGCGTCCGCCAAGGAAGCGCTGCTGCACGCCTACGAGCACATCAACCCCGATGCCGACCTGGACTCTGCCCGCAGCGCCCTGCGCGAGCTGCAGGAGAAGTGGGACGCCATCGGCAAGGTCCCGCGCGAGCGCATGCACGATCTGGAATCGCGCCTGCGCGCCATCGAGAAGAAGGTCCGCGAGGCCGTCGACGCCCAGTGGCGCCGCACCGACCCCGAGGCCATGGCCCGCGCCGCCCAATTCCGCGAGCGCGTCGCCCAGTTCGAGGAGCAGGCCGCCAAGGCCCAGGCCGCCGGCAAGACCCGCGACGCGGAGAAGGCCCTGGAGCAGGCCAAGCAGTGGCGCGAGTGGGCCGAGGCCGCCGAGGGCGCGGTCAGCCAGCGCTGAGCCGACCGCCTGGGTTCCCTTGTGGCCCAGGCGATCAGCACTCCGGGTGCGGTCGTGATCAGGCTCGGTGCATCGCACCGAGTCGCGAAGAGCTGATCGCGCACCCGGTGACCACCTGCACAGCCGGCCCTGAACTCCCTCCGGCGAGCCGATGCCGGATCTGGTTGTGGCCCACCATGGTTGGTGCGCTGGCACGGCCATCCTCGGCCGGGGCTTCAGTTGAGGTGGGCCGGGGCGGGTTCGGTGACGATCTCGTGGCGGGTGGGGCGGTGCGAGCGGCGGTATTCACTCGGGGGGAGGCCTACTTCGCGGTTGAAGTGGGTGCGGAGGTTGGCGGCGGTGCCGAGGCCGCAGCGGGCGGCGACGACGTCGACGGGGAGGTCGGTGAGTTCGAGGAGTTCGCGGGCTCGGATCAGGCGTTGGGTGAGCAGCCACTGGAGCGGGGTGCCGCCGAGTTCGGCGTGGAAACGGCGGGCCAGGGTGCGCTCGCTGAGGTTGGCATGGCCGGCGAGGTCCGCGACGGTCAAGGGGTGTTCGAGATTGGCGAGGGCCCATTCGAGGGTGGTGGCGAGGCCGGTGTCGGTGGGCTGGGCGGGCACCGGGGACTGCAGGTATTGGGCCTGGCCGCCGGCGCGGTGCGGGGACACGACCAGGTAGCGGGCGGCGGCATTGGCGGCCCCGGCGCCGAGGTCCCTGCGGATCAGGTGGATGCACAGGTCCATGCCGGCCATGGTGCCGGCGCTGGTGAGGATGCGGCCGTCGTCGATGTAGAGCACGCCGGGGTCGATGTCGAGGTGGGGGTGGCGCTCGCGCAGGGCGGCGATGTGCCGCCAGTGGGTGGTCATGCGGCGGCCGTCGAGCAGGCCCGCGGCGGCCAGCACGAAGGCGCCGGTGCACAGGGAGGCGATGCGGGCGCCGCGCTGGTAGGCGGCGCGGACCGCCTCGACCAGGTCGGCGGGCGGGTCCTCGCGGACGTTCGGGGTGGACGGGACGATCACGGTGTCGGCGCGGATCAGGTCGTCGTAGTCGTGATCGGTCAAGGCCACGAAGGGATCTCGCAGCGTGGCGTGCTGGGTGTCGCGCGGGCCGCAGAGCTGGAAGTCGTACCAGGCGGCGGGGTCGACGCCGAGGGGCGGCTCGTAGAAGACCTGGTACGGGATGGCCACCTCGAAGATCGGCATGCCGGGTGCGACGGCGACGGCCAGGGTTCCGGGACCGGTCGATTCCATGACTCGAATCTAGCGCCGCAGCGTGTCAGAAATCTAGCGCAGTGTGGCATTCCTGCCACTCGTGGATCGTGCCGCCGCTTCGCATAGTCGAAGACATGACCACGACGACCGACGCCACAACCGCACTCCCCCAACCGGATACGGCTCCCGACCCGCGCCGATGGCGGGTGCTGGCGATTGCCGCGATCGCCCAGTACCTGGCCATCCTGGATCTGTTCGCGGTCATCGTCGCCTTCCCGGCGCTACAGCAGTCCTTCGGCCAGGCTTCGACAGGCGCGGTGTCGTGGACGCTGAACGCGTACACCATCGTCATGGCCGCCCTGCTGGTTCCGGCCGGCCGGTTCGCCGACGACACCGGCCGCAAACGCGGATTCCTGCTCGGCATAGCGCTTTTCGGGCTGGCGTCCATCGCCTGCGGTCTCGCTCCGAACCTGGCCGTCCTGATCGTGGCCCGCGTGCTGCAGGCCGCGGCCGCCGCCCTGCTCATCCCGACCGGGCTCGGCCTGGTGCTGCCGGTGTTCCCGAAGCGCGAGCACGCCACCGTCATGGGCATCTGGACCGCGATCGCCGCGGCGGGCGGCGCGAGCGGCCCGGTCATCGGCGGACTGCTGCTGCAGGCCGGCTGGCGCTGGATCTTCCTGCTGAACGTGCCGTTCACGGTGGTGGCCTGCGCCTTCGGGCTGCGCGTGCTGCCCGATATCCAGCAGCGTGCCAACCGGCGGCTGGACCTGCTGGGCGCGGCGCTGATCCTCGGGGCCACCGCCGCCTTCACCACGGTGTTCGTGCAGGCCACCGACTGGGGCTACACCGCCTCGAGCACCCTGGGCTGTCTGGTCGCCGCCCTCGCCCTGACGGCCCTGTTCGTCCGCCACGTCCGCCGCCACCCGGACCCGGTGGTGAGCCCGATCGTGTTGCGGCACCGCCTGTTCCGCACCGCCACCCTCGGCGTCTTCTGCTACTATCTGGCCTTCGCCGCCATGATCCTGGAGGCCACGCTGTTCATGACCGAGGAGTGGCGGTATTCGACCCTGCGCGCCAGCCTGGGCGTAGCGGCCATGCCGATCAGCTGCCTGCTGCTGTCACCACTGTCCGGCCGCTTCGTCGCGCTGGTCGGGGCGCGCGCCTCGGCGGCGCTGGGCGGGGCGGCCATCGCGCTGGGCTGCGCCTGGTGGGTGCTGGCCAGCGGCTTCTCGAATTCCTATGCGGTGATGATGGTTCCGGGCGCGATCCTGGCCGGGGCCAGCACCGCGCTGCTGCAACCGCCGCTGTTCGGCGCCTCGACCCTGCTGCCCGCCGACCAGATCTCGCTCGGCTCCGGCACCCTGATGATGGCCCGCCAGACCAGTTCCGCCCTCGGCGTCGCCATCCTGACCGCCATCCTCGGCGACGCCGCCCACCGCACCATGACCGAGTTCCGCGCAGGCTGGCTGTACATGGTGGCGGCGGGCCTGGCGGCCACGGTCGCCGGACTCGCCTACCGCCCCGACGGTGCCACCGCCTGACCTCACCCGCGGTACGAAAAAGGCCCGGTGGCAACCGCATTCGGTTGCCGCCGGGCCTTGGGTCGATTGCTCAGTCCTCGCCGAAGAGGCGACGGCGCTGCTGTTCCTCGGCCTTGGCCTCGGCCAGGCGGCGCTGTTCCTCGGCGGCCAGCTGCACGGAGGTGCGCGCCCACACCACCCGGACCCAGTGGAAGGTCAGCACGATGATGGCGATGGTGGCCACGATCAGGCCGATGCCCGGGCCCGCACCGTGGTAGTTGCCGAGGCCCGGGGTCTGGCGGTGCCAGATGGACAGCACGCCGAACACGCTGCCGATGGCCGACCCCGCGACCGCGATCCAGGCCAGCAGCCAGCGGCGGGTGATGAGCGCCAGCACCGAGAACCCGATGCCGAACACCACGACGAACCAGACGAAGACCCGCGAGGGCAGGCCGATGTGGTCGGCCTGGGCGACCGTGTCGTACAACAGCACGTCGAAGCCGCGGGTCTTGCCCGCGTGCGGCAGCACCAGCGAGGCGAGCAGCACGAACACCGAACCGGCCACGACCATGGCGCGCACGCCCGGGTCGATCTCGCCGGCGATCTTGCGTTCGACGGCCTCGAGGTCCGCGCGGAACTGCTCGAAGTCCTGACTGTTCTCGGCGGCCTGCATGCTCTCCTCGTTCACCTCGGGCGTCGGTTCCGACGCCGGTTCCGATTGTGCTGCTTCGTCTTCCGGATGCTCCGGCCGGTCACGAGGCTCGTCCGGGCCGGTGGGCTGCTGCTCGGTCATACCACTCGAGATCCTTGCTGACGGCTAGCGCTCCCGCGCCGGGATGTGGTCAGGCGGTGTGCGAGGAGTACCCGTGACGGATCGATCCCTCGCACGTACCCCAGCGATCCTGCCCTATGACGCTGCGTAGTTGACAGCGACCCCACCATTCGCCACCCGAGGTGGCGCCGACCGGCGCGGTAGCCGCGGGCCGGACTACTCGCCGCAGGCCGGGCCGCAGCCCGCGGCCGCGGTCTCCACCACGACCGGCGCGCCGATGCTCGGCAGGCCCAGGCCGACGCCGATCGGCGCGGTCTTGGGCGTAACGCCACGCTCATGAGCGTCCCCGGCATGGGTGCGGCGGTGGGTGCGCACCTCGCCGTCGGCGATCAGGTAGTGCGGTGCCGCACCGGTGACATCGACGGTGATCACATCGCCGGGCCGAATCTCGTTGCCGGGAGCCGGATCCACCGGCGGGCGGAAGTGCACGAGCCGGCCGTCGCGGGCGCGACCGGACATGCGCGCGGTCTTGTCGTTCTTCTTGCCCGCGCCCTCGGCGACCAGCAGCTCGACGGTCGAGCCGATGAGCACCTGATTGCCCTCCAGCGAAATCTGCTCCTGCAGCGCGATGAGCCGGTCGTACCGTTCCTGCACGACCTCCTTCGGCAGCTGATCGGGCATGGTCGCCGCGGGCGTGCCGGGCCGGATGGAGTACTGGAAGGTGAAGGCGCTGGTGAAACGCGCCTGCCGCACCACATCCAGGGTGGCCTGGAAGTCCTCCTCGGTCTCGCCCGGGAAGCCGACGATGATGTCGGTGGTGATGGCGGCGTGCGGCATGGCCGCGCGCACCTTCTCGATGATGCCGAGGAACTTGGCGCTGCGGTACGAGCGGCGCATGGCCTTGAGCACACGGTCCGAACCGGACTGCAGCGGCATGTGCAGCTGCGGGCAGACGTTCGGCGTCTCGGCCATGGCCTCGATGACGTCGTCGGTGAACTCGGCCGGGTGCGGGGAGGTGAAGCGCACCCGCTCGAGACCCTCGATATTTCCGGCGGCGCGCAGCAGTTTCGCGAAGGCGCCGCGGTCGCGCGGCTCCTCCGGATCGGCGAAGGAGACGCCGTAGGAGTTGACGTTCTGACCCAGCAGCGTCACCTCGAGCACGCCCTGCTCGACCAGTGCCTGCACCTCGGCGAGCACGTCGCCCGGACGCCGGTCCACCTCCTTGCCGCGCAACGCCGGAACGATGCAGAACGTGCAGGTGTTGTTGCAGCCCACCGAGATCGACACCCAGCCCGCGTACGCCGACTCGCGCTTGGCGGGCAGCGTCGACGGGAACGCCTCCAGCGATTCGATGATCTCGACCTGGGCCTGCTCGTTGTGGCGGGCCCGCTCCAGCAGCACCGGCAGCGAACCGATGTTGTGGGTGCCGAACACCACATCCACCCAGGGCGCCTTCTTGACCACGGTGTCGCGGTCCTTCTGCGCCAGGCAGCCGCCGACGGCGATCTGCATGCCCGGGCGGTCGGCCTTGATGGGCGCGAGGTGTCCGAGGGTGCCGTACAGCTTGTTGTCGGCGTTCTCGCGCACCGCGCAGGTATTGAAGACGACCAGGTCAGCGGTATCGCCGGCCACGGCTTTGACGTAGCCGGCGTCCTCGAGCAGACCCGAGAGCCGCTCGGAGTCGTGCACGTTCATCTGGCAGCCGTAAGTGCGTACCTCGTAGGTCCGGGCCGGGGAATTCACCCAACCAGGGTAATAGGTGCCCGGCGCAGGCCATAAACCCCGTCCACGCCGGGTGACCCGGGTCCTCGTGGCGGACCTGTGATCGCCCGGGCAGGTCCGGCGGATGGTCATGGAATTGTCGGCGAATCATCGTCCGACCGGGCGACGGTGGTCTCAGCAGCATCAATCGCTGGTTACGCGGGGGTGTCGAGTCCTGCCACAGTTCGAGCCGCCCTGGCAAAGACGAGCATTTCGGGCACGACATGATTAGGGTCACTGGTCATGACCGACGTGGCCGATTCCATCAGCACTCCCGCGCCGATGATCTCGATGCGGAATGTGGACAAGCACTTCGGCTCGCTGCACGTATTGCGTGACATCAATCTCGAAGTGCCCAAAGGGCAGGTCGTGATCGTGGTGGGGCCCTCCGGCTCCGGCAAGTCGACCCTGTGCCGAACCATCAACCGGCTCGAGACCATCGATTCCGGTGAGATCGCCGTCGACGGCGTGAAACTGCCCGACGAGGGCAAGGCCCTCGCGAAGCTGCGCGCCGATGTGGGGATGGTGTTCCAGCAGTTCAACCTGTTCGCGCACAAGACAATTCTCGAGAACGTGATGCTGGCGCCGGTGAAGGTGCGGCGCGTCGACAAGACCCAGGCGCGCGCCCGGGCACTGGAACTACTCGACCGGGTGGGCATCGCCAATCAGGCCGACAAGTATCCGGCGCAGCTGTCGGGCGGTCAGCAGCAGCGCGTGGCCATCGCGCGGGCGCTGGCCATGAACCCCAAGGTGATGCTGTTCGACGAGCCGACCTCCGCGCTCGACCCGGAGATGGTGTCCGAGGTGCTCGAGGTCATGGTCGGGCTGGCCAAGGACGGCATGACCATGCTCGTCGTCACCCACGAGATGGGCTTCGCGCGGCGCGCGGGCAATCGGGTGCTGTTCATGGCCGACGGTCAGATCGTCGAGGACACCGAGCCCGAATCCTTCTTCACCGCACCGAAATCGGATCGCGCCAGGGACTTCCTGGGCAAGATCCTCTCCCACTGACTCCGCTCCACTAGGGAACACTCCCGCACTCCACGAGAGAACAGGACGTTCGATGAGGATCAACCACGCAATCCGGATCGCCGCCGGAGTGGCTGCCCTGGCGCTCGCCGTCACCGCATGCGGCGGCGGCAGCAACAAGACCGCCAGCCAGCACGCGGCCGACGGCAAACTCACCATCGGCATCAAGTTCGACCAGCCGGGCCTGGGACTGCTCAACAAGGACGGCAGCTACAGCGGTTTCGACGTCGACGTCGCCAAGTACGTGGCCGACAAGATGGGCGTGAAGCCGGAGAACATCACCTTCAAGGAATCGCCGTCGGCGCAGCGCGAGACGCTGATCCAGAACGGGCAGGTCGACTTCATCGTCGCCACCTACTCCATCACCGACGCCCGCAAGCAGAAGGTCGACTTCGCGGGCCCGTACTTCGTGACCGGGCAGTCGCTGCTGGTGCGGTCGGACAACACCGACGTCACCGGGCCGGAATCGCTGACCGGCAACAAGAAGCTGTGCTCGGTCAAGGGCTCCACCCCGGCGCAGAACGTGAAGGACAAGTACGCCAAGGAAGTTCAGCTGCAGGAGTACGACACCTACTCGCTGTGCGTGGAGGCGCTGAAGTCGGGCGCGGTGGACGCGGTCACCACCGACGACATCATCCTGCGCGGTTACGCGGCACAGTCGCCGGGCGCGCTGAAGGTGGTCGGCAAGACCTTCTCCGTCGAGAACTACGGCATCGGCGTGAAGAAGGGCGACACCGAATCGCGCGGCAAGATCAACGACGCCATCGACGCCATGATCACCTCCGGCGCGTGGAAGGCGGCGCTGGAGAAGGAATTCGGCAGCACCGGCTTCCAGATCCCGGAACCGCCCAAGGTCGACCGGTACTGATTCACGGGCGCGCCAGGTGATTTCACGTCTCGCGAAATCACCCGGCGTGCTTCGTCTTCCGATCGGAGGAATGGGGCAGTCGTGTTCGACTTGATCTCCAACTATCACACCAAACTGCTCGACGCGTTCTGGGTGACGATCAAACTGACGCTGTATTCGGCGTTCTTCGCGCTGATTCTCGGCACCATCGTGGCGGCCATGCGGGTGTCACCGATTCCGATCGCACGCTCGATCGGCGCACTGTACGTCAACATCATTCGCAATACGCCGCTCACGCTGATCATCGTGTTCTGCTCGTTGGGCCTGTACCAGACCCTCGGGTGGCGGCTGGCAGCCGAGGGGCCGAACAGTATCGCGGAGAACAGTTTTCGCTTCGCGATCGTCGGATTGAGCGTCTACACAGCGGCTTTCGTGTGCGAATCGCTGCGGGCCGGCATCAATACGGTGCCGTTCGGGCAGTCGGAGGCGGGGCGTTCGCTGGGACTCACCTTCGGGCAGAACCTGCGGCTCGTGGTGCTGCCGCAGGCGTTCCGGGCGGTCATCGCACCGCTGGGCAGTGTGTTCATCGCCCTGACCAAGAACTCGACCATCGCCTCGGCCATCGGCGTCGGTGAGGCCGCGCTGCTCATGTCGGAGATGAACGAGAACGAGGCGGCGCCGCTGAGTGTCGGCGCCATCTTCGCGCTCGGGTTCGTGATCCTGACATTGCCGACCGGTCTGTTCTTCGGTTGGCTGGCCAAGCGATTCGAGGTGGCGCGATGACCGCGTCCGTGCTCTACGACGCGCCGGGACCCCGCGCGCGCCTGCGCTACCGCATCTACTCGGTCGTCGTCATCGCGGCCGCGATCGCGGCGGTCTGGTTCGTCTATCACGGCCTGGCCGACAAGGGGCAGTTCACCGCCGACAAGTGGAAGCCCTTCACCGAGGGCGATACCTGGCGCACCTACCTGCTGCCGGGTCTGCGCGGCACACTCGAGGCGGCGGCGCTGTCGATCGTGCTGGCGCTGATCCTCGGAATGGTGTTCGGCATTCTGCGGCTGTCGGACCATCGCGCGGTGCGCTGGTTCGCCGGTGTGGTGGTGGAGATCTCGCGGGCCATTCCCGTGCTGATCCTGATGCTGTTCCTGTTCACCCTGTTCGCCCAGCAGAACGTCTTCCCCTCCGACCAGCTGGCCCTCGCGGCCGCGGTGGCGGCGCTGACCATCTACAACGGATCGGTCATCGCCGAGATCGTGCGCTCGGGCATCCGGGCGCTGCCCCGGGGACAGACCGAGGCCGCCGTCGCCCTGGGCATGCGCAAAACCCAGGTGATGGTGACGATCCTGCTGCCGCAGGCCGTCACCGCCATGCTGCCGGCGCTCATCTCGCAGATGGTGGTGGCGCTCAAGGACTCCGCGCTGGCCTACCAGATCACCTATCTGGAAATCGTGCGCAGAGGCACGCAGCTCGGTGCGGCGGAAAAGAATCCGATCCCGTCGCTGATCGTGGTGGCCATCATCATGATCGTCATCAACTACGCGCTGACCGTGATCGCCACCCGGGTCGAGAAGTGGCTGCGCACCCGCAAACGCGGCTCCCGGGCCGTGCTCGCGGCGGGCGCCGTCACCCCTCCCCCGGGCATGGATGTCGTCATGGTGGACCAGTCCGCGCCCGGCGTGATCGGCGACGCGCGGTCGGGGAACTGACCTCGGACCCCGGTTCGGGAGCCGTGACTCCCGAACCGGGACAGGGCATTCCGGGAATGCTCGGCCGACCCGGGGACAATTGCTCCATCCAGCTCGCATACTGGTCTTCATGAACGAAGACG
Source organism: Nocardia sp. NPDC004711 (assembly GCF_053601595.1). NCBI lineage: Bacteria > Bacillati > Actinomycetota > Actinomycetes > Mycobacteriales > Nocardiaceae > Nocardia > Nocardia sp. NPDC004711. The sequence continues at coordinate 46,713 of NZ_JBSGCB010000012.1, forward strand.
ACAGCGCTCGAAGAGAATTCGTCTTCGGGCTGTTCCTGACCACCATCGTCACCCCCCTCCTCGCCGGCCTCACCGCCTTCGCCGCCGTCATCGGCGCGCTCGCCATCCACGAGGCCGCAGGCCGCCTCCTGGCCTCCCGCCGCGACAAATCACCCCGCCCTGCACCCCACATGTCCACCCCCCGCACCCTCCGCCACACCAACCACCGCCACACCCGCCGCGCCCTCTCCACCCGCCGCCCAGGCGGCGTCCTCCACTGAAGGCTGTACGTACGGCATCCTCGAGCATGATGCGATCCCGAACCCAGTTTGCTTTCGCCCTCGTATACCCCGCATATCTGTAGTCGTGCTTCGTGGTGGCTTCAGGTCACAGTGACCACATGTGTGAGGGGACGTGAGTACGGGGCTGTCGATTCGGCCCGGAACTCGCTCGTGGGGGGCGATTGAACCGGTTCAGGGGCCGGCGCGTATTCCTCGGTGGGACGGGCAGACAGGTTGTTTCATCAACCGGCTTCATCACACGAAGTGGGACGTCATGACCACCAACGTCACCGATAGCAACGTCAAGGATCCGGGCAAGAATATCGATTCCATCGGGGTCGATGTGGGGCTGCTGGTGTTACGGGTGTTCTTCGGGGGGTTGTTGTTCGTGCACGGCAGCCAGAAACTGTTCGGGTGGTTCAATGGCGCGGGCTGGCACCAGACCACCACTGGGTTCGAGAAGATGGGGTATCACCCTGGCAAGGTGTTCGGCACGCTGGCGGGGCTGTGTGAATTCACCGGCGGCGCGCTGCTGTTCCTCGGGCTGTTCACGCCGCTCGCGGCGGCGATCGCCATCGGCACCATGATCAACGCGATGAATGTGACCTGGCCCCACGGGCTGATGGGTTACGAGAGTGCCCTGCTGTTCGCCGTGGCAGCGCTGACGCTGGCGATCGCCGGGCCGGGCCGATTCTCCCTCGACTACAACCGGCCATGGGCACGCCGCGGCGTCATATGGGGCGCCGCCGCCCTCGCCCTCGCCGTGGTGGCCGCGGTGATCACCTTGGTCATCAAGTGGTCGGGATAGACGCCGAGCTCGCGGATCGAGCCGAGAGCGCAGTCAGGCATCGAATCCGTTGGCGGCCAGTTCGGATTTCACCACCGAGTAGGCGGTGGATTGGCTGAAACCGCGCCGGGCCAGGAGGCCGACCAGACGGCGGATGGCCTTGTCGCGGTCCAGGTCTCGGGGCAGGGTGCGGAGTTTGGCGCGCACCAGTTCGGCGGCACGAATCTGCTCGTCCTCTGGCGAGTCGGTCTCTGACGCCGGCTCTTCGGAGTCGCTCTCGTCGAGGTCGCGACCGCCCAGCACGGTCCTGCCGCGCGGCCCGACCTTTGCGCGACGCATCGGCGATGAGGCCATGCGGTCGGAGTTCTCGTCCTGGCTGTCGGAATTCTGCTCACGACGAGCGCCGGTCCGCTCGCTGATGTGAAGTGCGCCCGACGCTGCGAGCTCCGCCGCCACCACCTGATACGCGGTGCCGGGACTGTAGCCGCGCCGCGCCAACAGGCCGACCAGTCGGCGGGTGGCCGAGTCGCGGTCGAGTCCGGGCGACAGGGTACGGAGCCTGGTGCGGACCAGTTCGGCCGCGGAATCGGTGTCGTCGGCGGCGAGCTCGCGGCGGGATGCGGTGGGCTTCGCACGCCCTGCAGGGGCCGGCGCGGGCGAGGACCGGGTATCGGGTGGCTGTTCTTGGGCGCGTCGCGTCGCGAGCGCGGCGAGTTCGCCCGTCACCACCTCGTAGGCGGTGCCCGGGGTGTAGCCGCGACGCGCGAGCATGGCGACCAGGCGACTGATCGCCTTGTCGCGGTCCAGGTCCGGGGACAGCGTGGTCAGCTTCCGGCGCACCAGCTCCCCGGCGCGGGCATTCTCGTCCTCGGCGGTCACTGACTCGAGTGCCGGTTCGGCATCCTCCGGCGCAATGCCCTTGCGCCGCAATTCCTCGGCGAGGACCTTCTTGCCCTTACCCGAGTAGGTGTGCCGTGACCGCACCCACTGCTGCGCGAACGCCGCATCATCGATCAGCCCGACCTCCGTCAGCCGATCCAGCACTCGCTTCGCCACCGCAGCAGTGAAACCCCGATCCGCCAACCGATCCGCCAACTCGGCCCGGCTCCGAGCCCGATCGGTCAGCAACCGCAGGCAAACATCCTTCGCCTGCGCCTCGGTCCCCCCGCCCCCGGCACCGACCGATCCCCCCGGCTCCCCTCCGGATTCCGAACGCCCACGATCACGTCCGCGCCGCCGCCCACCCCGACCGAACTCCTCCCCCCGATCAACCGAGACTTCCGAACCGACATCGGCCGAATTACCCCGACCGCCGTCGTCCCCACCCCTCGACTCGCTTCCGCGCCTCGGCTCATCTCCATGCCTCGGCTGGTCCCCACCGGTCGACTCGTCCCCGCCACGTCGGCGCCTGTCCCGACGTCCTCGCCGATCCGATTGCGCGCCACTTCGTTCCGAGAAATCCGTTCCACGACCCGCGCCGCCTCGCCCATTCCCCCGCGCCGAGAACTCATCCGACTCGTCGTAGGAGTCCGCAGACACCTGCTCGACTGAAGTTGAGCCGGATCCGCGAGTGTTTCGACGACCGCGCTTCTCTGTACTCGCCCCGCCCGCTGCCGCTTTCGCAGCCACGACCGCGTTCGCCTCGGCCAACGCGGCCCGCGCCGCCGCCAGTCTGTCCCTCGGAGCACCGCCGATCGAGTTCTGGGCCGTACCAACGGCAACCCCTTCCACAGTCACGGGTGCGCAGTCACCGAGCCGGCGCTGACCGGAGTCTTGCCCGGCGTCGAGTTCGTTCGGTCGAGCCTCGCGATGTGCCGCCCGACCGAGACGTGCGGAATCAGCGGCGTTCGCCTCGGCCGATTCGGCCCGCAGCGCGTCCTCCCGGCTTTCGGTGGCCGAGATCGGTTCCGCGGCTGGGTGGTTCGAAGCGGGTGGGACCGAGTCTTCGTGGATATATGCGGCAGAGTGGGTTCCGCCATCACCGGGGGCAGTGGGCGCTTCCTCTGGCCACTGCCCCCGGTGATGGCGGCGCCCGGTGGGCGAAAGGTAGTGAGGGCGGGAAGAATTCGAGGCCGCAGACTCGGGGCCGATCGCCGAGGCAGCAGGCGTGGGACCGATGACGGACGCGGCGGGGCCAGAGGGGTCGCCGGGCGGATAGTCCGGCGGCTCATGGTCTCGGCTCGGGTCGGCGGGTTCTGGCCGCGATGGCTCGGAGAGCTCCGGTCGGTGCGACGGGGGCGGTTCGGCGGGGGTGGTCGCATCGTCGGCGGTGCGCCAGGTGGAGTGATCGGTGTCCGGCGAATTGTCTTCGGGGACAGGGTGATAGGACGCGGCGGGGGCGGATGGGCCGTAGTTCCAGGTGCCGACGCCGGAGGTGTAGGGGTCGGCGGGGCCGAAGAGGTCGTGGCCGGGCTCGGGGGTTCGAGGCCTGGGAGCGCTGGGGCGGCGGCCGGCCTGGCGGGCGGCGGAGGACTCCAGTTGGCGGCGGAGGCGTTCCACCGCGTCCAGGCGTGCGGGCCCCGGCGAATCGGGCCGGGGCCCTTCGGGTTCCCGAGGGGTCATGGATCAGAAGTCTGCGGGAGCCTCTTCGGCGGTGACGTCCGCGCCGATGCCGAGCTTCTCCTTGATCTTCTTCTCGATCTCGTCGCGGACATCGGTGTTCTCGAGGAGGAACTTGCGGGCGTTCTCCTTGCCCTGGCCGAGCTGGTCGCCCTCGTAGGTGTACCAGGAGCCGGACTTGCGGATGAAGCCCTGATCGACACCCATGTCGATGATCGAGCCCTCCTTGGAGATGCCGATGCCGTAGAGGATGTCGAACTCGGCCTGCTTGAACGGCGGGCTCACCTTGTTCTTGACGACCTTGACGCGGGTGCGGTTACCGACCGCGTCCGAACCGTCCTTGAGGGTCTCGATACGGCGGACGTCCAGGCGGACCGAGGCGTAGAACTTCAGCGCCTTACCACCGGTGGTGGTCTCGGGGGAGCCGAACATGACGCCGATCTTCTCGCGCAGCTGGTTGATGAAGATGGCGGTGGTGCCGGAGTTGTTGAGCGCGCTGGTCATCTTGCGCAGCGCCTGGCTCATCAGGCGGGCCTGCAGACCGACGTGGCTGTCACCCATCTCGCCCTCGATCTCGGCGCGCGGCACCAGGGCGGCGACGGAGTCGATGACGATGATGTCGATGGCGCCGGAACGCACCAGCATGTCGGCGATTTCGAGGGCCTGCTCACCGGTGTCCGGCTGGGAGACCAGCAGCGCGTCGGTGTCGACACCCAGCTTGCGGGCGTAGTCGGGATCCAGCGCGTGCTCGGCGTCGATGAAGGCGGCGACACCGCCGGCGGCCTGCGCGTTGGCGACCGCGTGCAGGGCGACGGTGGTCTTACCCGAGGATTCCGGACCGTAGATCTCGACGATGCGGCCGCGCGGCAGGCCACCCAGGCCCAGCGCCACATCCAGCGCAATGGAGCCGGTCGGAATCACCGAGATGGGCTGACGCGCCTCTTCGCCCAGACGCATGACCGCGCCCTTGCCGAAGCTCTTCTCCACCTGCGCGAGCGCGAGCTCGAGCGCCTTGTCACGATCGAAAGCCTGTGGTGCCATCGTCTGATCCCCTTCTCAACGGGTGTGTCTCATGCTGTGGTTGGCGCCCACGTTAGAGGGCGGCACCGACAAGTTCCGACGACGAGCTTAGACGAACAGATGTTCGATGCAAGCGACGCGCTGAGCGACACGCGAAACACCTGGTGGCAAGCATTCGGCAATCAGGGCAGCACCGCGAGTTTCTGCGCGTCGACCAGCGTCTGCGACTGCTTGAACACCCGCAACGCCGTCGTCACCTCGATATCCCGGAGGCCGGGCAACGCACCGAGCCGTTCGGTCACGTAGCGGTACAGATGGGCATTGTCCCGGCAGACCAGCGACGCGGTCAGGTTGGCCGGCCCGGTGATCGCCGCCAGGTAGGCGACCTCCGAATGCTCCGAGATGGCCTTACCCACCTCCTCCAGCCGCGCCGGATCCACCCGCATCCACAGCACCGCGCGACACGTGTAACCCATGAGCTGCAAAGCGAAGTCGAGATCGAAGTAGAGCACGCCGGACTCGATGAGCTCGCTCATCCGCCGGGCCACCCGGGTCGCGCTCCAGCCGGTGGCGGCCGCCAGCCGCGCGTAGGGCGCGCGCCCGTCCCGAGCCAGGATGGCCATCATCGCCTCGTCCTCGCGCGACAGCGTGACCTGGGTTTCCGGACCCACGGGCTCCCACATCGGCGGCCGCGGGCCGAGCTCGCGCAGCTGCTCCGCGGTGAAGAACCGGCCGTAGCGGGGCCACTCCTCGGGGAACGGAAACTGCCGCATCACCTCGTGCACGGTCAGCCCGACCACCGAACTGGCGCGCGGAATCACGCGCAGCAGCAACTCGTCCCGCCGCTCGATCGACCGCGTGCGGCCCGCGCACATGATCTCGAAACCACTGGTCAGCAGCGACACCCAGCTCAATTCCGGTACCCGCGCGAGGGATTCGGCCAGGGCGACGGTCTTGGCGGGCGTCGAGGTGATGCGCATGACCCAGCGCGGCTGCCCCAGCGGCACCGTGTTCACCTGGCCCGCCACATGAATCATGCCGCGCGAGCGCAGTGACCGATACCGCCGCGCCACCGTCTGTTCGGAGACCCCGAGGATCGCCCCCAGCCGCGCGAACGGGATGCGCGCATCGGTGACCAGGCCGTGCACGATCTGTTTGTCGAGCACGTCCAGGACGGAGGAATCATCCAGCTCTTCCTCGAACATAGGAGGAATTTACCGCATCGACTCGGATAGCTAGCTGGATCCAAGCGCCTATCCCATCCTTAGGGACGAAATCGTTCGTTCTCTGGAGGTTCTCATGCGGAAGTGGTTGCCCCTCTTGGCCGCGTGCCTGGGTTCACTGATGCTGCTCATCGACGTCACCATCGTGAATGTGGCGCTGCCGGACATCGCCGCCGACCTGGGCACCGGCCTGTCCGGGCTGCAATGGGTCATCGACGGCTACGCGCTGGCGCTGGCCGCACTGCTGCTCATGCTCGGCTCGCTCGCCGACCGGTTCGGCGCGAAACCCACCTATCTGATCGGCCTGGCCCTGTTCGCGGCCGCCAGCCTGGCCTGCGGTATCGCCGGGTCGGCGGGCGTGCTGGTGGCGGCGCGCGCGGCGCAGGGCATCGGCGGCGCGGCCATGCTGGCCACCACGCTGTCGCTGCTGCACGCCACGTATACCGGTCGTGATCGCGGCATCGCCTTCAGCGCGTGGGGCGCGGTCTCGGGCGCGGCGGCCGGTATCGGCGTGGTGCTGGGCGGCGTGCTGACCGATCTGCTGTCGTGGCGGTGGATCTTCTTCGTCAACCTGCCGATCGCCGCGATCGCGATCGTGTTGTCCGCCTTGGCGTTCGGGCCGTCGCCGCGGCACGCAGACCGGCGCATCGACGTCGGCGGGATGCTGAGCTTCACCGTCGCGGCGACAGCCGTCACCTACGGCATCATCCGGGGCGGCGAGCACGGCTGGGGTGATCGCGGGGCGGCGGTGGCACTGATCGTCGGCGCGTTCGCGCTGATCGCGTTCATCGTGCTCGAATTCCGCAGCGCGGCACCGATGTTGCCGCTGCCCCTGCTGCGCAGCGCGGGCTTCACCGCGACGCTGATCGCCGCGGTCGGCATGAGCTTCGCCGCCTTCGCGTCCAGCCCGCTGGTGTCACTGTGGCTGCAGCAGTACCTGCACCTGACCCCGCTGCGGGCCGGGTTGTCGATGCTGCCGATGTCGGTGTGCGCCTTCCTGACCTCGGGCATCTTCGGCCGGTTCCTGCACGAGATGGCGCCGAAGTGGACGATCGGCGGCGGCCTGCTGGCGATCGGCGCGGGCAGCTCCCTGCTGACCCTCGTCGACTCCGGATCCTCCTGGACCGCCGCGATTCCCGGCTTCCTGGTGATCGGTGTCGGCGTGGGTGTGATGGCTCCGCCGCTGATGGCGGTGGGCATGGTCGCGGTCCCGCCGCGTCAGAGCGGCACCGCGGCCGGTGCGATCAACACCGCGCGGCAGCTGGGCCTGGCGCTGGGAGTCGCGGTGCTGGGCACCGTCTTCCGCAACGCGAGCGATGCGCACCCGGTGACTCACGGCTTCGTGGACGGCCTGAACTCGGCGACGCTCACTGCGGGGGTCTTCGGAATCGTCTCAGCCGCATTCGTTTTCGCTCTCTACACCCGCGTATCCCGCCCCACCCCCGAGACCCCCGTCCTCGGCCCGCCCGAGCCCGCGGCGGTCGCCTGACCGGAAAATCAAGATCAGGGAGCTCTCACGGTGGAATTCGCCCGAATTCCCCGCAGTGAGAGCTCCCTGATCTTGTTGTCACCGAATGGGGAACCCCAGGGCGTCCTCGTCGGGGGTGCGGGGGCCGAAGATGCGGCGGTCGGACTCGGCGATGGGGACGTCGTTGATGCTGGCCTCGCGGCGGGACATGCGGCCGTCGGGGGCAAATTCCCAGAGTTCGTTGCCGTAGCTGCGGTGCCACTGGCCCTCGTCGTCGTGCCATTCGTATTGGAAGCGGACGGCGATGCGATTCTCGGTGCAGGACCACAGGTCCTTGCGCAGGGCGTAGCCGTTCTCCTTGGCCCACTTGCGCTTCAGGAAATCGACGATTTCGGCGCGGCCGGTGAGGAATTCGTCGCGGTTGCGCCAGACGGAGTCCTCGGTGTACGCCTGGGCGACCGTCTCGGGATCGCGCGTGTTCCAGGCATTTTCGGCAGCGCGGACTTTGAGCTTGGCGGATTCCAGGTCGAAGGGAGGCAGTGGAGGACGCATGAGGGAGACCTTTCGATTCGGTGCGGGCGGGCTGGGCGCTAGGGGTTGGCCGGGGACAGCTCGGGTTCGCTCCAGCGCAAGGGTGTGGCCTTCGTGATTTCGACGACTTCGGTGAGGGTGAAGTCGATGGCGCATTGGGCACCGGCCGGGAAAGCGGCTTCCTCCCAGGTGATCTCGGCGGTACCGGTGAGTTGCAGGGTGGTGCCGGTGCGCCAGTCGGGAATCAGGAGGCCGCAGCGCGGGTCGGCGGCGATATTGCCGAGGGTCATGAACATGGAGTTGCCACGGTAATCGGGCCAGCGCAGGCGGGTCGGGGAAAGCACCTGCAGGAAGCCGGGATTGCCGCCGCGATGGGAGGCGTCGGCATTGCCGTCGACATCGGCGGACGCGATGAAGAACGCGTCGGCGCGGACGATGAGCTGCCGCTGAGACTCGTCCAGCGCGCTGGTCCGGCGCACCGCCGGAGCCCCGCCCGACGCCCACTCCTCGATCCCGCGGCGGGAGATGTACTTCGGGCAGTTCGAATACACCTGCTCGGTATCGATGTGCAGCCCGGTCGCGGTGGGTGCGATCACGCCATTGACCCGCATCCGCCGCCGCACTTGCGGCTGCAACGCGATCATGCCGACATGCCGTGTGCCGCGCAGCGATTCGGCGAGCGGATCACCGGCCACCGGCCGCGCCTCGACCTCGATCGCCCGCTCCCCGGAGGCGTACACGAACCCGGGCGGCCCCACCAACTGCCCCGCCCACATCCGCCCACCGTCATCCCCGGCGGCCACCACGATCATCGGCTGCTCCGCCAGGAATGCCGCCGCCGCGGCCGGGATATCAGCGCGGATCATCCGCCCGACCCGCTGAGCAATATCCTCCTGCCCCATGCGCCGCTGCACGGCCAATTCCCCAGGGTGATAGCCGATCCCGCTCGCCCTCACGGCACCCTTCGGCATGGCGCCACCGGCAGTCACCGTGCCGGTGGTCGATCCGGGCTCGGAGGCCTGCGCGCCGGGCTTATCCGTGGCCGATACTTTCCCGCCGTGGTGCGCATCGCGTGTCGAGACGGCGTTCATGTGAGCTCCCATCGGGCCGCCTGCGGAGGTGACCGGTCTTCTCGGGTGAATTCTGGTGCTGGTGGCGGTATTCCGGATCAGAAGAAGCCGCAGGTGGGGGCGGCGCCGGAGGGGGCCGGGGCGCGGTCGGCGCCAGAGGGGGCGTAGATCTCGAGGCGGATGCCGTCGGGATCGATGAAGAAGATGCCGCCGGAGGAGGCGCCCTCCCCATGGGCGACCACGCCGTCGTGGGCGAAGGCGACATTCAAGGCCTTCAGGGCGGATTCCACCTCGCGGACCTGGTCGATGGTGTCCACCTGGAACGAGAGATGGTGCAGGCCGGGGGTTTCGGCGGAGAACTCGCCGTCACTCTGCTGCCAGAGGGTGACCTGCAGTTTGCCGTCGCGGCCGAGGAAGGCGAAGCGCTGGGCGCCCTCGCCGCCGGCGCCGAGCTGTTCGAAACCGAGGGCGCGGCGGTAGAAGTCCACCGAGCGGTCGAGGTCGGTGACATTGAGGCCGATGTGTCCGGTGCCGAGAACAGGTGCGGTCATGGGAACCCCTTCGGAAGATGTAACCATCGTAGTTCGTTTGACTAGTTAGAAACTAGCGGCGGCCAACACCTGCCGTCAACCCCTCTAGTTTGTTTTGCTGGTTAGAAAGGAGTCGTCGGGCCGATGCGCGCACTACGGCGGTTACCCTCAGGCGTGCCAGAACCACGTCCCCACCTCGGTGAACCGCTCGCCCTGGACCTGCTCAACACCCGCTGGATCGCGGCGACGGGACACCAGGACCTGCTCACCGACGTGTCCGGGCTCCGCGGGTGGCTGGCCGACAACGACCTCGACCTGCCCGCGGACGAGGCGACGCTGCACGCGCTCGTGACGACCCGGGAAGCGATCCTGCGCGCGGTCCGCGGCGAGACCGCCGACGACCTCAATACCGTCCTGGCGCACGGCCGCATCCGCCGCGCCCTCACCCCGGACGGCCCGGCCGCGCTCCCCGAGGTCGCCGATCCGGCCTGGCTACCCGGCTGGCTCGCCGCCGACAACCTGCTCCACCTGCTGGCGAGCACCCCGGACCGCATCAAGCAGTGCGCGCACCCGCAGTGCATCCTGTACTTCCTGGACACCTCGAAGAACGGCACCCGTCGCTGGCATTCCATGGCGGCCTGCGGCAACCGCGCCAAGGCCACCCGGCACTATGCGAAGAAGACGCAGGCGGAGTAGGCGAACCCGCTGTGGCTCAGAACAATTCGTCGAGCAGGCGGTAGTAGGCGAGCCGCGCCGGATCGGGATCGGGCAGGCCGTAGGCGGCGAAGAAGGCCTCCACCTCGCCGGCGCCGAAGTCATCGCCGAGATCCCGTGCGGCCAACGCCAGATCGCGGTAGCGGTCCGCGACCCCCAGCCGGCCCACATCGATGAGAATCCCGCCCGCCAGCACGTTCGGCGGCGTGTAATCACCGTGCGCCACAACGAGATCCTCGGCCTCGGGCCGTTCGGCGACCAGCTGTGCGTACACCTGCGCTGCCGTCCGTCCGAGATTGTCCGCATCGAAATCATCGACGTCGACCAGACCTTCGGCAACCCGCCGAGACGCCTCCGCCAGGGTGATGTCGAGCCGGCCGTCGAACGGACAGCCCGTCACCGGCAGCGCGTGCAACCGCCGCAACGTCTCGCCCATCAACATGCCCGGCGAACCCGGCTGCACCGAGGCCACACCCGGCACTCCCGCATCGACGAGCACCAGCGTGTCGTCCTCGAAGACCGCGATCTCCGGCACCGCCATCGACCGCTCCCGCAGCCACCGATACCGCGGAAACTCCGCCACCGCGACCGCACCATGCTTGACCCAATACGTTCCATTGGCCCGGACGACCCCGCCACTGCGGCCCTCGTGATCGTCCGACCACGCTGGATTCGGCCCGAGCAGCTCTGCCACGCGCGGCGGCAGCCGCAGCCTCATGCGGATCTGCTCACCATCGCGACTTCGGCACATCGAATTCCGCGCACAGCGCCCGCCACACGTCGCGGGGATCCACCCCCGCCTCGATGGCCTGGGCCCCCGTCCGCCCCATGGACGGCAGTACATGATCGGTCAGCAGCACGTCTCCCCGCGCCGTCCCGAACTCGGTATGCAACAGCTCCTGGAACTCCGTCAACCGCACGGCCGCGAGCCTACGCCACCGCCCCGCACCCGGGCCAAACCCAGCCGCGGCCACCCACCGCCTCCGACAAACCGCCTCGCGGTGTCCTACCAACCGGCGTCGCGAGCGAAAGTCAGGCGGCGGGTGGGGATTCGACGGCGGCGTGGCAGATTTCGACCGGGTCGGTGACCACGGTGATGCCGGTGGCGGCGGAGTGGGCGGCGGCGGTGTAGGCGGGGTCGTCGAGGATGCGTTTGACGGCGTCCCGGACGGCTTCGGGGGTGACGGGGCGGACCAGGATCGAACTGCCCTGGCGGGCGGCGCGATTGGCGAGTTCCCACTGGTCGCCGCCGCCCGGGGCGGTGACGATGGGGACGCCGGCCAGCAGGGATTTGGCGAGCAGACCGTGGCCGCCGCCGCCGATCACGACCGAGGTGTGGCGCAGGATCTCGTCCTGGCGGCCCAAACCGGCTGTGGCCCAGGACGGGAGGTCGGCGGGCGGAGTGTCGAGCATGGAGACTGCGACCCGGACGCCTGCGCCTTCGAGTGCCTCGAGGGCGATGTCGGCCAGGCCCGCCGTACCGGTCTGGGCGGTCGAGGGGGCGACCATGACCAGGGGGGCATCGCCGGGCGGTAGATCCAGGATGTGGTCGGTCGGCTCCCAGAGCAGCGGGCCGACGAGGTGCGCATTCTCGGGCCAGTCGGGGCGCGGCACCTCGAGGGCGGGCAGGGTGGCGACCAGGCGGGCGGTCGGGCCCGGGTCCTCCGGTGGCAGGCCGATACTGGCGCGGGCCTGCTCGCGTTGCAGTCCCCCGCGCCGGATGGCCCGCGACGTCAGCCCGCGCAGGACCGAGTCCCGGGCGCGCCCGCGCATGCCCTCCCCCGCGGCGAGCCCACTCCCGATGGGCGGCAAGCCCTTCGACGGCAGGTACAACGGGTGCGGCGACAGCTCGACCCAGGGCAGCCGCAGCCGCTCCGCCGCCATCCCGCCCCCGACGGTGAGCACGTCCGACACCACCAGTTCCGGCAGCATGGCGCTCAGATCGGGCAGGATCTCGGTCGAAATGTGCGCGGCCCTTTGATGAATCCTGGCGCCCGCGTCACTGTCGTCGTCCTCGGCCCGGGGTGCGAGGCCCTTCAGCCGCCGCACCCCGATCCCGGCCTCCCGGGCCGCGTCGAACCACCGCGGGCTGGTGAACAGCACCGGCTCATCGCCCGCGGCCAGCAACCGCTGACACAACGCCATCGCCGGAAACGCATGCCCCGGATCAGGCCCGGCCACCACCGCTACTCGCACGGCCCCAGGGTGCCACACCCGACCGACGCCCCCGGCACCTTCACCCACTGTGGTGGCCCGTGTCACTCGACCACCAGCGCGCCCGGCGCCGGGACCGGCCGTCGGGCCCGCCCCTCAGCCCGCGAAGTGGTAGAGCTCGAAGGTCAGGGCATGGGCACCGGGGACGCCCTCCTTCGGGCCGGCGGTCATTTCCAGGACGGCGCGGGCCTGGGTTTCGGCCGGGTCGGGGCTGAGGGCCTCGAGGTAGCGGCGGTGGGCGGTGAGGGATTCGACGGCGGTCTCGAAGGTGTCGGTGACGTCGAGCCCGTGGCTGCCGTCCGGGGCGCCGTAGACGGCGGCCCAGCGTGGCGACCAGGCGGGCAGCTCGGCGAGCTCGGGGTGAATCCATTCGTTGCCGGCGTCGGACACGGCATCCAGGGCGGCGCGGCCGACGGCGCGGTGGTCGGCGGAGTTGGCGTAGCCGCGGACCCAGGTGTCGCCGAAGTTGAACAGCACCACCATGTTCGGGCGATGGCGGCGGATGGCCGCGGCCAGATCCCGGCGCAGGGCCAGGGATTCCTCGATCCGCCCGTCCGGGTGCCCGAGGAATTCCACCTCGCTGACGCCGACGATCTTGGCCGAGGCCCGCTCCTCGTCTTCCCGCAGCGGCCCACACTCGGCCGGCGGCAGCCCCGCGATCCCCGCCTCGCCGCTGCTGACCAGCACGTAGCGAATGGCCTTGCCCTGCCTGGTCCAGCGCGCGACCGCGGCGGCCGCACCGTATTCGATGTCATCGGGATGCGCGGCGATGACGATCCCGCGCTGCCAGTCCTCGGGAAGCTGCTCCATATCCTGCATTCAACACCAGCCGCCACCGCCCACACCTGGCCGACGCGAACTTCGCACCCCACGGCCACGCCGCGGCGTCACAGCATGGCGAGTACGCCCTCGAAGGCCGCTTCCGCCGCCCCGAGCAGCTTCAGATCCGGGCCCAGACGCGACTTTTCGATGCGAACCCCGCCGAAGGCCCGGCTCACCATGCTGCGGCGGTGGACCTGATCGCGGACCCGCGCGATGGCCGGTTCGGGGAGCGCGGTGAAGAGGTCGCCGAGCACCAGCAGTTCGGGCCCGAGGATATTGACGACATTGACCAGGCCCAGGGTCATCCAGTCGAGGTAGTCGGCGAGCCTGGTTTCCCAATCACCGCGCAGCTCACGGAGTTCGGCGACGATCGCCCCGCGCGGGCCGTGCTCGGGCATGCCGAGGGCGCGGCACAGCGCGGCCTCGCCCACCTCGGTCTCCCAGCAGCCTTCGTTGCCGCAGTGGCACTTTCGCCCGCCCGGCCGCACCGTCATGTGGCCGATCTCGCCGAGATACCCCGCGGATCCGCGCAGCAGCGCGCGCTGCGCGATGAGCCCGCCGCCGACCCCGACATCGGCGGAGACGAAGACCGCATCGGCGGCCGTGCGCCCGGCACCCCTGGCATGCTCTGCGAGCGCACCGAATTCGGCGTCGTTACCGACGGTGACGGGCAGGTCCAGCACCGCGTGCAGCCGCTGTCCCAGCGCCACCTCACCCCAGCGCAGGTTGGCGGCATGGTGCACCAGGCCGTCCGCGCGCCGCACCACACCGGGAACGCACACGCCCGCCGCCACCGGCCGCAGGCCCAGATCCTCCGCGAGCATGGTCGCCGATTCCGCGACGTGGGTGATCACCTCGTCCGGTTCCCGTTGCCGCCCACGCAGATTCCAGCTGTTGCGTCCCATGACCTGCCCGCCGAAGCCGACCAGCGCGATCCCCACGTGCTCGACCTGCACATCCACCGCCAGCACCACCGCCGCCTGTGGTTGCGGCAGCACCAGCAGCGAGGGCCGGCCGGCGCCGCGCGCCAGCCGCGGCACCTTCTCCTCCACCACCCCGTCCTCGGCGAGCCCGTCGACGAGCATCTTGATGGTGGACCGATTGAGCCCGAGCTCGACCGCCAGCGTCGCCCGGGTGGCGGGGCCTCCGATGTGTAGCAGCCGCAGGAGGCTCGACCGGTTGAACCGGCGCACCTCGTCCGGTCGGGCGACGGTCATGGACTCGGTAATACCATTGCGCGGCTCAACGGCCCGTTATCGCCACGCGGCGTCTCGAGAGCGCGTCGACGGTGGCGGCGAGCAGCAGCACCAGCCCGGTCACGATGGACACGACCGCCGCGGGCTGCCGCAGCAGGCCCAGTCCGTTCGACACGACGGCCAGCACCGCGCCGCCGATCACCGCGTCGGCCACCCGGCCCCGGCCGCCGAACAGGGAGGTGCCGCCGATCACGGCCGCTCCGACCGCGAACAGCAGGGTGTTGAGCCCGCCCGCCTGCGGATCGACCGAGCCGACCTTCGAGGAGTAGACGATGGCGCCGATCGCCGCACAGGCGGAGCAGATGACGAAAACGCTTGCCCGCAACTGGGTTACGTTGATGCCCGCGCGCCGGGCCGCCTCCAGGTTCCCGCCGACGGCATAGATGTGACGGCCGTAGGTGGTGCGGGTCAGCACATAGGTCCCCGCGACCAGCAGCACGAGAACGATCGGAACCACGTACGGCACACCGGAGATCACGATCAGCTTGCTGGGTGAACGATTCACGGTGAGCAGCGCTGTCACCGCGATCGCGAACCCGCTGAGCGCCACCACTTTCGCGACCACCAGCGGCGTCGGCGACGTGACCAGCCCGCGACGCCGGCGCCGCAGATGCCCGCCCAGCGTGACCGCCGCATAGCCACCGGCCGCCACCACGCACAGCACCCAGCTCCCGACCGTGGACAGATTTCCGTTCGCCACCGCATTGAGCACGTGCGAGGAATTGATCCCCAGCACCCCGCCCTCGCCGATGAGCTGCAGGATCACCCCCTGCCACGCCAGGAACAGCGCCAGCGTCACTACGAACGACGGCATCCCGATCTTCGCGATCAGGAACCCGGTGATGCACCCGATGGCGGCGCCCACACACACCGCGAGCAGCATCTCGATCCACGGATTCGCCTGAAACCCGATGACCGTCAGCACGATCCCCAGCACCGAGAACGCCACCCCGGGCCAGATCCGCAGCAGCCCCGCCAGGATCGCGGCCAGCACCAGCATGGCGTTGAACACGAAGAACACCGTGGATCCCATGCCGGTCAACAGGTTCCCGTTGTCGACGTAGTGCATGGCCAGCACCGCCCCCGCCACCCCGGACGCCGTGCCCGCCGACAGATCGATCTCGCCGATCAGCAGCACGAACACGATCCCGATGGCAATGATGGTCTGCCCCGCCCCCTGCGCCAGCAGGTTCGCAATATTGTTGAGCGAGAAGAACACATCCGACATCAGCGAGAACAACACCACCAGCGCGATCAGGCCCAGGATCGCGGGCAGGGATCCGATATCCCCGGCGCGCAGCCGGGCCGCGTAGTCGCGCACGGCTTCTCGCGTCGACCGGGTCGTGGTGTCGATCCCGAAGTCGGTGATGGCGGTACCCGGTTCGGCCGTCGCCGATTCCGAAACATTGGTCATAGCAGTGGCTTCCTCACAGCACCGCGGCTTCCGGCCGCGCCAAGCCCAGATCGCCGGAACGCCCGGCGGTGATCAACTCCACCACCTGGCCGGTGGTGACATCGGCGGTCCGCACCTGCGCGGCCATCCGGCCCAGGTACAGCACCGCGATCCGATCGGCGACCTCGAACACGTCGGCCAGGTTGTGGCTGATCAGCACCACCCCCAGCCCCTGTTCGGCCAGCCGCCGCACCAGATCCAGCACCTGCCGGGTCTGCGCCACCCCGAGCGCCGCGGTGGGTTCGTCGAGCAGAACCAGATTGCTGTTCCACAGCACGGCTTTCGCGATGGCCACGGTCTGGCGTTGCCCACCGGACAGGGCTGCGACCGGGGTGCGCACCGATTTCACGGTGCGCACCCCCAACGAGGCCAGGGTGCGCCGCGCCGCCTCCTCCATGCTCGCCTCGTCCAGCAGCCACGGCTTGCCGCGCTCCCGGCCGAGGAACATATTGGCCACGATGTCGAGGTTGTCGGCCAGGGCCAGGTCCTGGTAGACGACCTCGATGCCGAGCGCCGCCGCATCCTTGGCGCCACGCAGGTGTACGGGTTCGCCACGGAATCGCACCTCGCCGGAGTCGGCGGCGTGGATTCCGGCAACACATTTCACCAGCGTGGATTTGCCCGCGCCATTGTCGCCGACGAGTGCGGTGACCTCTCCCGCCGGCACGGTGAGGTCCACGTCGTGCAGCACGTGCACCGGTCCGAAACTCTTGTTCAGGCCGGTGATCTGGAGCAGCGGCTCACTCATGTCTCTCGATCCTCAGGCGATGCCGAGTTCGGTGCAGGCGGACTTCACGTCGCCCGAGCAGACGTCGGAGGCCTTCACGAAGCCCGAGTCCACCACCTGCTTGACCTCTGCCCTGGTGATCAACTGCGGTTGCAGCAGCACCGATTTCACGTCCCGCTTGCCCTTGGGATCCTGACTCACGCCCTGCGCCAGGGCATCCGCGGCCGCCTTGTCACCCTTGGCCAGGGCCACAGCGAGTTTCGCGGCGTTCTCGGCCTCCTCCTTGATGGGCTTGAACACGGTCATGTACTGGTCCCCGCGCAGCACCGCCTTGAGGCCGTCCACGGTGGCGTCCTGACCGGTCACCGGCACCTTGCCGTTGAGGCCGTTCTTCTTCAGCACCGTGATCACCGCACCGGCCAGGCCGTCATTGGCGGCGACCACGCCGTCGACCTTGCCGTTTGCGCCGGTCAGGATCTGCTCGAAGGTGGTGCCGCCCTTCTGGTTGTTCCAGTCGTCGATGGCTTGGCTGCGCACGAGTTTCAGCGCGCCCGAGTCGTACAGGGGCTGGAGCACCTGCTCCTGGCCCTGGTGGAACAGGGTCGCGTTGTTGTCGGTCGGCGCGCCCTCGATCTCGACGACCTGCGCGCCCGGCTTGTCCTTCAGCGCGGTGGCCAGCCCCTGGCCCTGCAGGGCGCCGACCTTCACATTGTCGAAAGACACGTAGTAGTCGGAGGATCCGCCGAGGTTGAGGCGGTCGTAGTCGATGGTCGGGATGCCGGCCTGCTTGGCCTTGGCCGCGACCGCGCTGCCCACCTCGCTGTTGATGGAGGCGATGAGCAGCACCTTGACGCCCTTGGCGATCATGCCGTCGGCCAGGGTGGAGAATTTCTGGACATCGCCCTGCGCGTTCTGCACGTCGGCATCGAATCCGGCCTCGTTCAAGGCTTTCTGCAGTAGCGGCTTGTCGAAGGATTCCCAGCGGGCCGAGGTGGCGGTCTCGGGGAGGATGACCCCGACCGTCCCATTGGCGCCGCCGCCCGATGGCGCACTCGACGAGGAGGTCGTGCTGCTGGAATTGGATCCGCAGGCGGTGAGGGTGAGCAGGCCGGACAGTGCGAGCGCGGCGGCGGCGTAACCCCGTCGGCGTCCGGACTTCGTCGGCGGGAGCGCGCTTTTCGTCCTCATCAGGGTGACCTTTCACGCGGCGGTCACTGGGTTGCAACCGCACACACGGCATATGTTGTGGGCAACAACATATGCCGTGTGAGTCACTCATATAGGACGTTTGGCCAAATCGATGCGGCCCGGTTCAGGGCAGCAGGATGACCTTTCCACCCGCGTGCCCCTCGATGACGAGCTCGTGCGCCGCGGCCGCCTCCGACAGCGGGAACGTCTTGGCGATCGCCAGATCCAGCTTGCCCGTGGACAAGAGCGGCAACAACTCACGCCAGGCATTGCCGCGGATCTCGGTGCCCGGATCGGCCCCGGGACCCATGCCGAGGGCCTTGAACCCCTCCGCGGCCGCCCGATCGAACGCCACGATGGTCGCGATCCGGCTCCGGTCGGCCACCAGTTCCAAGGAGACGTCGATCGCCTCCTCGGTGCCCACCGTGTCGAGGGCAACATCGATTCCGTTGGGGGCCAAGGCCTTGACGCGATCAGCCAGTCCCGGGCCGTACGCGACCGGCTCGACGCCGTAGGCGCGCAAGCGTTCATGCCGGCTCGGCGAGGCCGTGCCGATCACCCGCGCGCCCCGCGCCACCGCCAATTGCGCGGCCAGCGCGCCGACACTGCCCGCGGCACCGTGGATCAGCACGGTGTCCCCGGGCCCGACGCCGGTCGCCGCGAGCAGATGCACCGCGGTCCCGCCGACACTGAGCACACCGGCCGCATGCTTCCAGTCCACATCGGCGGGTTTGGGCACGACCCGGGCGGCCGGCCCGGTGACGGCGGTGGCGTAGCCGCCGCCCACCGTCGCGATCACCTCGTCGCCGACCGAGATCGGCCCGGCCGGCCCCTCGGCGTCGGGACCCACCGCGGTGACCACACCGGCCACCTCCAGGCCCAGCCGGATGGGCAATTTGCTGGGATCGGTGCCGAACGCACCGCTGTAGAGCTTGTAGTCGAAGGGATTCACCCCGGCGGCCCGCACCGCGATGCTGACCTCACCCGGCCCCGGCTCGGGCACCTCGACCTCGACCAGCGACAAGACTTCCGGTCCACCGTAAGCGGTGGCAACGACAGCAGTAGCCATCCCGCGATCATACGAAAAAAGGACCGCCCGTCCCCGCTACCGGGGCCGGACGGTCCGAAAGTTTCGACCGATCAGAACTTGCTCAGCGGCGACTTGTCCTTCGAGCCCGACACCGCCTTGTACAGCATGTACAGACCGAAGACGATGGCGCTCACCAGCAGAATCGGGAACAGTGCCTTGATCAGCCACCCGAGCACCGCGAAGGCGATCCACACGAGGACGACGACGCCGAGAATCTTCCAGAACATTACTGACCTCCCTAGTCTCCGAACCGCCGTCCGCGCGATCCGACACCATCCATACTGCGTCGCCTGCCTGAGAAAATCACCAGGTCAGCAGCGAAATCCGGGACAGATCAGGGTTCTCCCCGAGTCCCCCGGCCGAGGCGGCAGGCCGCGTTCGCCGGGGCCGCAGCCCGCCGACCTGCAACAGCCCGAGCCCCGCCCCGGGAAAGCCCGGTTCACAGCGCTGCGGGCAGGTCAGGGATGGGCGCGGAAGCGCTGGTCGGCCAGATCTGTGAGGGCCTGGGCCCAGCCGTCGAGGCGGTCGGCGGCGTCACGCAGGCCGAGCATGGCCCAGCCGAGATCGTCGGCGATGGCCGCGCTCTCGGGGACCGCCAGCACCCGGGCCGCGGCCGCGACCATACCCTCGTATTCGACGACTCCGCCGTCAAGGCGGGTGGAAACAGCCCGAACGTGCTCGCCCAGTGGCGAACTCGCGCCGAGCGCACCGGCGGCCTGCTCCATGGCGACCACATCCTGTGCCAGCGCGTGCAGTGCGGCGGCCCCGGACGCGGCTGTTTCCAGGGTGTCGTTGAGATCGTCCTCGGGAAGCCGGCCCGTCCGTGCGATCTGCGAGTGCAGCCCGTGCAGCGCCCGCTCGGCCCGGACCAATCGGGCGATCGACGCTCGCGCCGCGGACCGGATCGGCGGCAGCTTCCGAGGCACGAAAGCGGCCTGCGGCAGCGGCTCCCGGCGCATCTCCAGATACCGCCGGGCCGTCACCGCGGTCCCGGTGACCAGCGCGACCGCACCACCACCGACTACGATCACCGCCCAGGCCGGCGCCGAAATCAGCACCAGTCCAACGGTTCCGGCCGTCGTCAACCCCGAAGCTGTTCCCAGCCGGAAACTCCGACGCCGTGCCCGGCGCCGCTTCCGCAGCTCACGCTCCCGCGGATCCGCCCACCTCCGCACGGCCACCAGCGCCTGCTCCCCCACCCCCCGCAACGTATCCGGCAGCCGCTGCGCCAACTCCTCGGGCTCGAACCCGGTGGGCGCCAACACTTCTCGCACCGCCTCGGTGGCCCGCTCGCGCCGCGCCCGTTTCCGCCGGCCGCCACCCGCAGCACCGGCGGGGTCACCGGCGCGGGCGCCACGTCCGGACACGGGTTGCGAATGAACCGGTGGCTGCACCGTGGATTCACGCGGCGCTTGACCAGCGCCCAGTGGCGATCCGCGGTCGATTCGCGGCGGCGGGGATGGCTCCGGCGCAGCGGATGCCGAGTGGCCAGTGAACCCGGCCGGATGGGGCGAGCGGTGCTCCGGCGCTGAGGAAATACTCGCTGCCGGTGTGGAAGCCGTTTCAGGCCCGGCGGTTTCGGACTGCGCCGGAGGCTGCGCGGTTGCGGGCGGCGGGAACGGGGAGGGGAAACCCGGGATGGGGTCGGCGGTTCTGGTGCGGGTACGGCGCAGAAAACGGGCAGGGGAGGTCGCGGGACTCTTGTCGGCCCGCGATCTCCCCATCGTGCACTACCTTTCGCGCAGCAGTTACTGCTGGGCGGCCTGGCCCTTGTTGAAATTGGGCTGGGCGGCCGGCTGCGCGGGCTGGCCCTGCGGGATCTGCTGCTGGGTGCCACCGGCGGGCAGCGAGTCGCCGCGCATGGAGGCGCGAATCTGCTCGAGGCGGTTGTGGCCCGCCATCTGGACGCTGGCCTGCTGGACCTCGAGCATGCGGCCCTGGACCGAGTTGCCCGCCAGCTCGGCGGCACCGAGCGCGTTGGCGTAGCGGCGTTCGATCTTCTCGCGCACCGCGTCCAGGCTGGGGACGGCGCCGGGGGCCGACAGGGTGGAGTCCATCTGCTGCAGCGAGGCCGAGACCTGCTCCTGCATCTTGGCCTGCTCCAGCTGCGAGAGCAGCTTGGTGCGCTCGGCGACCTTCTGCTGCAGCAGCATGGCGTTCTGCTCGACCGCCTTCTTGGCCTGCGCGGCGGCCTGCAGCGACTGGTCGTGCAGCACCTTCAGGTCCTCGACGGACTGTTCGGCGGTCACCAGCTGGGCGGCGAAAGCCTCAGCGGCATTGGTGTATTGGATGGCCTTCTCGGTGTCACCGGCACCGCTGGCCTGGTCGGCCAGCATAACCGCCTGGCGCGCATTGGCATTGAGCTTCTCGACCTCGTCCAGCTGGCGGTTGAGCTTCATCTCCAGCTGGCGCTGGTTGCCGATCACCGACGCGGCCTGCTGCGACAGGGCCTGATGCTGGCGCTGGGCTTCCTCGATGGCCTGCTGGATCTGAACCTTCGGATCCGCATGCTCCTCGATCTTCGAATCGAAGAGGGCCATCATGTACTTCCAGGCCTTCACGAACGGATTAGCCATCGATTGATCCCGCCTCCATATGACGTGCCGCGCCCCGTAGCGCGACAGTAGTGCGCGACCGTCGCGCACCCCTGTTGTCCCTATCTCCACTGTGCAACGGCCGTTCCGGAGATTTCGGCAACAGCGCGACGCCTCCGGCACGAAGCCTACAGAGAATTTATCCCTTTCGGCTCCACAGCACAGTGATCACTTGGCAGCCACCAGCACCAGACGATCCGACTTCGGGGCCGGAATCACAATGCGGGGGCCGAAAGTTCCATCCGCGGCCAGGGCAACGTCGCCGTCGCCACCCCGCGGGGTAACCTTCGCGGCCACCTTGGCGAGCCCGGCTTTGGCGGGCACTTTGCCGGCTCCCACACCCGCGGTGGCCTTGTCGGCGGCCTTGTCGGCGTCGGCCATGGTGGAACTCACGTCGAAGAGCACCTGCGCCAGTGGCACGTCCAGCGCCTGGCAGATGGCGGCCAGCAGTTCGCTGGACGCCTCCTTGCGGCCGCGCTCGACCTCCGACAGGTACCCCAGACTCACGCGCGCGGAGGTGGAGACCTCGCGCAGCGTCCGGCTCTGGGCAACCCGAGCGCGCCGCAGGCTTTCCCCGATGGCTTCTCGCAGCAGCGTCATCTCGTTCTCCTCACACTCGTCTCGCCGGACCCAGCGTTTGACTGGACAACGTCCGGCGTCGGCCGCGCGTTCCCGGCCTCGTCACTCGTCCCTGACGATGCGGACGAGCTCGGTGACCGCGGCGCGAACCGCGCCCACCCTGATCGTCCACCGGTCCCCTGACAACTTCAACCGAAGTACCTCGGTGGACTCCGGACCCGCTATACCAAGGAATACCGTGCCGACCGGTCGCCCGTCCTGTGGTTCGGGTCCGGCGACTCCGGTGAGTCCGATTCCCCAGTCCGCTCCGCAGCGGTGGCGGGCCCCGACGGCGAGCTGTTCGGCGGTGGTCGCGGCTACCGGTCCGTCGGCGGCCAGGGTGTCGGCACTCACACCGGCGAGCGACTGCTTGAGGTCGGTGGCGTAGACGATCAGTCCACCCCGCAACACCGTGCTGGCGCCCGGAATTCCCGCGATGGTGGCGCTGAGCAGTCCCGCGGTCAGCGATTCCGCGGTGGCGACGGTCTGGCCGGCGGCGGCGAGCGCGGCCACCAGCTCGGCGGCGGGCGCCGAGGCGACGAGCGGGTCGGGCGGAATGGGCGGAGCGGTGGCTACGCGGGACAGCGCGGTCTCGACGTCGGGCCGCACGTCACGCCGCACGGCTGCCGCCCGGCGACCCGAACCAGAGGCGGGCCGCTTGCACGACGTAGTCGAGACCGGTGACGACCGTCAGCACGACGGCCGCATACATCAAGTCCATTCCGGCCGAAGCGAATCCGCCGGAGAGCGGCAGCAACAGCACGGCAATGGCGACGGACTGCACCAGCGTCTTGAGCTTGCCGCCCCGGCCCGCGGGAATCACCCCGCGCCGGACCACGGCCAGCCGCAGCAGGGTCACGCCGAGCTCGCGGGCCACGATGACGATCGTGATCCACCAGGGCAGATCGTGCAGCATCGACAATCCGACGAGCGCGGCCCCGATGAGCGCCTTGTCCGCGATCGGGTCGGCCAGCTTGCCGAAGTCGGTGACCAGGCCGTATTTGCGAGCCAGTTGCCCGTCGATGCGGTCGGTGATGGCGGCGACGCCGAACAGCCCGGCCGCGATCCAGCGCCACTCGGTGTCGTGCCCGCCGTGGGCGAACAGCGCCAGCAGAAACAGCGGCACGATCAGGATGCGCAGCACCGTCAGCACATTGGCGATGTTCAGCAGTGGCACGGCCGGCGGTTCCGCCGCCGCCTCCGGACGGGGCACGGGGGCGAATCCCGGACGTGCCGCGGGACCGGCATCGGTCCAGCGACCCTCCAACTCGTCACGTTGCACGGTCACCAGCGCCCCCACCGGCCGAGAGACCGGCCATGGTTTCCGGACCATGCCGGTATGTGGGAGAGCTGGATGTGCGACACACCGACAAGCCTATCGGTACGCGGGCCGACTACTGTGCACCCCATGACAACACGGGCACCTGACAGTGGTTCGATCGGCGGGCATGCGGCGATAGCGCCGATCGTCCGCCGAGCGCGAACCTCTGACGTGCCCGAGATCAAGAGCCTCATCGACATCTACGCCGGCCGGATCCTGCTCGAGAAGAACCTGGTGACGCTGTACGAGGCGGTCCAGGAATTCTGGGTGGCCGAGCGCGACGGCCAGATCCTCGGCTGCGGCGCGCTGCACGTGCTGTGGGCCGACCTCGGCGAGGTACGCACGGTCGCGGTGCACCCGGACATCAAGGGCACGGGTGCGGGGCGGCTGATCGTGGAGCAGCTCATCGCGGTCGCGCGCGAGCTGGAGCTGAAGCGGGTGTTCGTGCTGACCTTCGAGGTGGATTTCTTCGCCCGGCACGGGTTCGCGGAGATCGAGGGCACACCGGTGACCGCCGAGGTGTACGCCGAGATGTGCCGGTCCTACGACACCGGTGTCGCCGAGTTCCTGGATCTGTCCTACGTCAAGCCGAACACGCTCGGGAATACCCGAATGCTGTTGACGCTCTGACCTTCTCCGTATCCGTACCGACTTCGATCAGGAGCGAGAGCCCATGGCCGTCTTCGCCGTCCACTACGTCTACTCCGAGGCCACCGTCCCCGGCCGCGACATCCACCGGCCCGATCACCGGGCCTGGCTGAACAGCCTGGTCGACGCGGGCACCGTGCTCACCAGCGGTCCGTACCCGGACGGGTCGGGCGCGCTGATCCTGGTCCAGGCCGACGACCTGGAGGCGGTGACCACGCTGTTCGAGAACGACCCGTTCAACCGCGAGGGCCTGCTGACCGACAAGCGCATCGTCGAATGGCAGCCGACCATGGGCGCGTTCGTGTCCTGATCAGGCTTCGACCGTCTCGCGCCTGCCGGAGTCGGCGCTGCGCCGGATCGCGTCCAGGACGCGATGCACGTGCAGGCCGGTCCCGAAGGACGGGACCAGGTGGAGGTTGCGGCGGAGGTCGCCCGCCAGACGGTCGTAAAGCCTTGCCACATTGCGGGATTCGATCGGCAGCGTCGCGAAGGGCCCGGCCTCCTCGGGGGTCAGGTCCTGCCACGCGCCGTCCGGGCCGTTGGATCCCAGCAGGCGCAGGTCGCTCATCTGGATGCCGCCCGCTCCCGAAGGGCCGTCGCTGACAATCACCAGATCGCCGTCGGTGCCGGAGATTTCGATGCGGGTGCGGCCGTCGGTGACCTTGCCGTCGTGGATGTGGGCCGATACCGGTATGCCGGTGTCGGTGCGTCCGGTCAGCAGTAGATGGTCCGGGCTGGTGACCGATACCCGCTCGCCGGTCTCGTCGATGATGGCGAGCGGGTGACGGATCGCGAGCTCGGCCGAGACCTCGGTGAGCGGGCCGGCCAGGGATTCGACCGTCGCGAGGGTGTGGCCGCCCGCGACCTCCAGCATTCCCGCGCCGCTGTCGCGGTCCAGGGTGTAGGCCGCCCACTGCGGGATGCGGCCGCCCGCGCCCTTGCCGCGGGCCGCGTAGACCGTGACCGAAACCACCTTGCCCACGTAGCGGCTGTTGACCATCAAGGTTCGCGCACGCTGGACGGCGGGGGCGAGCCCGGCCTGCAGTCCGACGACGTGCAGTCCGGGAACGTCGACGGCCGCGGCCACGATGGCCTCGGCTTCGGCGGTGGTCCGGGTGAGCGGCCATTCGGAGTAGACGTGCTTGCCCGCGGCCAGCGCGGCGCGGATCAGTTCGGCGTGCGCCGGGACCTTCACGGTGATGACGACCAGGTCGACATCGGGATGCTCGGCCAGTTCGCGCGCGTCGGTGAAGGCATGCTCCGCGCCGAACAGGTGGGCGGCGCGCTCGGCGCTCTCGCGGCGGCTGGTGCCGACCGCGGTCAGCTCGTAGTCCGGCAGGGCCCGCAGGGCCGGGATGTGGGCGCGGGTGGCCCAGCCCCGGTCCGGGTTCGCGCCGATGATTCCCACTCGGATGCGATCCGACATCACTCACTCCTTCATCAAGCGGACTCGATGCGTCCGTTTTGGACGGTAGACAAGCGGACCCGGAAAGTCCACTTTTGCTAGAGTGCTGCCATGACCGCCGTCGATCGCCTGCTGGCCCGGGATGCCGCGCCGACTCCCCGCGCCGATGCCCGCCGCAATCTCGAACGGCTGGTCACGGCCGCGCGGGCGGCGGTGGCGGAGGTCGGGGTGGCGGTCACCGCGCAGGAGATCGCGCAGCGGGCCGGGGTGGGCAAGGGGACCTTCTATCGGCGGGTGCCCTCGCTCGACGCACTGCTGACGGCGGTGCTGGAGGAGGTCCTCGACGAGGGCATCGCGGCCGCCGACCGCGCCCTCGCCCAGCCGGACCCGTGGCAGGGATTCACCGAATTCGCCGCCGCGTACGTGGGTTTGCGGGCGGAGAGCTGCGGGGTCAACGATGCACTGGGCGGCGCGGGCAGCGGCGAGGTGGACCGCTGCATCGGCGAGCTGCGCGACCGGCTGCGCGAATTGGTCGGCAGGGCACAGCAGAACGGCTCGATGCGGGCCGATATCACCTGGGAGGACGTGGCTTTCGCGCTGGCCGGGGTCGGCACCGCCGATCACACCGTCGGCCTGCGGGCCGCCCCGGATCAATGGCAGCGCACGCTGCGCATCGTGCTGGACGGGCTGTCCACCCGCCGGTGACCACCGGTCCGGCGGTGGCGCACCACGACCGGCGGTCTACCGTCGATCTCGTGCGATCGGATGATGCCACGGCTCTGTCCAGGTTCCGCGCCGCCCGGGTGGCCCGGCTGGCCACCGCCGATACCACCGGCGTGCCACACCTGGTTCCCGTCACCTTCGCGGTCTCCCCCGCCGATTCGCCGCTGCTGGTGGTGATCGCGATCGACAACAAACCGAAGACCACCACCGATCTCCGCCGGCTCCGCAATATCGCCGCCAACCCTCGCGTTTCCCTCCTCGCCGATCACTACGACGAGGACTGGACCCGGCTGTGGTGGACGCGTCTCGACGGCACCGCCGACATCCTCGACGACACGGTGGACCGTGAGCTGCCGCTCGGCTGGCTGATCGCCAAATATCCGCAGTACCAAGCAGATCCGCCCGCGGGGCCGATCATTCGGATCGCAGTCGACTCGGTACGCGGCTGGTCGTACGCCTGATGACATAGCCGCTCGTCAGGATGTGGAGCAGGACATAGCAGCCCGCGTAAGTGGGCACCGTGATGTAGGCGAACCACACCGAGTTGTCGGCGCGCGGCATCATGAACAGGCCGATTCCGATGGGGTGCGGCGAATCCTCCATGGGCGGCCGGTCGGAGAAGGTCCACCACCAGCTGAAGGCGACCAGGACGACGACGACCGGGGCAAGCCAGGTCCAGCGGGTAGCGGCGGTACGGGCGTGATGCCAGGCGAGAATCAGCAAGGGCACGAACCACACCCAGTGGTGGCCCCACGAGAACGGTGACGCGCACGCGGCGGTCGTCCCGGTGACCGTGATCGCCAGCAGCTCCTGGTGGGCGCGATGGGCAAGGGTCGCGGCGGTGAGCCCGAGGGCCACGACCGGGAGCAGCGCGAGCAGCCACATCCAGGTGGGCGGCTGGAACACGGTCGCCCCGAACGCATTCGACGCGTAGCGCTCGACGTCGAAGAACCGCAGCAGCTGCGCGAGCAGACCGTTGACGGACTGGTTGCCCGGCGAATCGACCGCCCCGACCCGGCCGGCCGCGGTGACCTGTCCGCGCCAGTACGAGTACGCGTCGCCGGGCCGGGCGAGGAAGCCGAGGGCGATGGTCGCGGCGAACGCCCCGGCCGCCACACCCAATGTCCGCCATTGCCGGGTGCAAGCGAGATAGACGAGGAAGAACGCGGGTGTCAGTTTGATCCCGGCGGCGGTGCCGACTCCGAGACCGCGCAGCCGGGCCGCGGGCGGGCGGGTGAGGTCCCAGACGATGAGCAGGACCAGGAAGACATTGATCTGACCGAGCCAGATCGTGGAGCGCACCGGTTCGAGCACCGTGCAGATCACCGCCAGCACCAGCGCGAACATCCAGGTGCGCACCGTATTCGGGTATTTCAGCGTGCGCAGGCAGCACCCGGTCAGCGCGATCAGGGCCAGTATGGTCGCGGCCGACCACAGCGCCTCGGCGGTGACCAGGGAGATGATCGTGAGCGGAACGAAGACCAAGGCCGCGAACGGGGTGTAGGTGAACTCCATGCCGAACACGACGGGCCCGTCGTAGAGCCCGGCCCGATTCCGCAGGGTCGCTCCGCCCGCCTGATACACGTCCAGATCAAGGCCGTTGTTGAACAGGCCGTAGTACGGATTGCCGATGGGTATGGCGAAGACGTGCCACAGCAGCGCGGCCACCATGAGGATGAGCCCGCCGGCCAGCATCCGATCGGTCACACAGGGTTCGGTGCTCCGGCGACCGATCCGGGTGATGTCGCGCCGCCCGGAGAGATCCTCGGCAAACTCCTTGGCCCCCAAAACCATTTGGCTACCATAACCAAGCCCGGCCCGGCCGATCCTCCCAATCACGGTGCTACACCACGGCTCTCGCAGCACGGCGGTAAAACGGCTGGGAAGCACGGGTATTCGCGAGGCGGGCAGACTGTTAGGGTCGGCGGATGAGCGATGGCACGCAGCTTCGGATCGGGATTCTCGGGGCGGCGAATATCGCGCCGATGGCGCTGATCGGCCCGGCCGGGCGAAATCCGGAAGTTGTGGTGGCCGCGGTCGCGGCACGGGACCGGGGACGGGCGGAGGAGTTCGCCCGCATGTACGGGATCGGACAGGTCTACGGCAGCTACGAGGCGCTGGTCGGGGCGGACGACCTGGACGCGGTGTACATCCCACTGCCGAACGGCCTGCACGGGCGGTGGATCCGCGCCGCGGTCGAGGCCGGCAAGCATGTGCTGTGCGAGAAGCCGTTCACCGCCGATGCCCGAGAGGCACGGGAGATCGCCACGCTGGCCGGAACATCGGATCGAGTGGTGATGGAGGCGTTCCACTACCGGTATCACCCGCTGACGCTGGCGGCCGAGAAGATCATCGCCTCAGGTGAATTGGGGACGCTGCGGCGGGTGGAGACCGCGCTGTGCTTCCCCCTGCCCAAGTTCTCCGATATCCGCTACAACTACGACCTCGCGGGCGGGGCGCTGATGGACGCGGGCAGCTATGCCGTGCACATGGCCCGGACCTTCGGCCGCGAGCAGCCCGAAGTGGTTACGGCGCAGGCGAAATTGCGCGATCCGCGCATCGACCGCGCCATGACCGCGGAGCTGCGCTTCCCCTCCGGGCACACCGGCCGCATCCGCTGCTCCATGTGGTCGTCGGATCTGGTCCGGATCAGCGCTAGGGTGATCGGCGATCGCGGCCGGATGCGGCTGCTCAATCCGGTGGCGCCGCAGCTGGGGCACGTGCTGTGGCTGAGCACCGAGAATGGCCGCAGCCTGCGGCAATTCGGGCGGCGCGCGTCGTACGACTATCAGCTCGACGCCTTCGCCGGGGCGGTGCTGCGGGGCGAGCAGATCCTCACCACGCCCGCCGAAGCCGTCGCGAACATGAGCGTCATCGATGCCGTCTATCAGGCGGCCGGTCTGCCGCTGCGCCGGCCGAGCTGACATTACGACCGCCTCCCCGGGACCGGGCGGGCCCCCGGCTGCCGAGCGCGGAGCGCGAGGGCACACCATGTCCGGTGTGAACACCCAGACTTGCGACGTCATTGTCATCGGGGCCGGACCGGTCGGCGAGAATGTCGCCGACCGCACCGCCGCGGCCGGGCTCGACACGATCATCGTCGAGTCGGAGCTGGTCGGCGGCGAATGCTCCTACTGGGCTTGCCAGCCCAGTAAGGCGCTGCTGCGCCCGGCCCTGCTGTACGGCGAGGCAGTGCGCTTCCCCGGGGTCGGCGCCGCGGTCACCGGGCCGCTCGATACCCGCGCGGTGCTGGAGCACCGCGACCGCATGGCCTCCGACTGGAACGACCACGGTCAGGTCGAATGGCTCGACAAGGCCGGTATCTCGCTCCTGCGCGGCCACGGCCGGCTCGACGGAGTGCGGCAGGTGACGGTGCAGACCCCCGACGGCGACACGGTGCGATTGCAGGCCCGGCACGCGGTCGCGATCTGCACCGGCAGCCGCGCGGCACTGCCGCCGCTGCCCGGACTGGATGCGCTGCGGCCGTGGACGAGCCGGGAGGCCACCAGCGCATCCGAGGTTCCGGGGCGGCTGGCCATCGTGGGCGCCGGGGTGGTGGCGACCGAAATGGCCACGGCCTGGCGGGCACTCGGCTCGCAGGTCACGCTGATCGCGCGGGGTGCGCGCCTGCTGGACCGGATGGAACCCTTCGCGGCCGACCTGGTTGCCGACCGGCTCCGGGCGGCGGGCGTGGACCTGCGGTTCGGGCGGACCATCGCGACGGCCGAGCGGGCGGGTGGGCCCGATGACAGCATCCATCTCACTCTCGACGACGGCGCGCGGATCGTCGCGGATGAACTGCTGTTCGCGACCGGTCGCGCGCCGCGCACCGCGGACATCGGCCTCGACACCATCGGACTGGACCCGGGCGCGTGGCTGGCCACCGACGACACCTACACGGTGACCGCCGTCGACGGCGAATGGCTGTACGCCGCAGGCGATGTCAATCATCGGGCGCTGCTCACCCATCAGGGTAAGTATCAGGCGCGCATCGCGGGCGCGGTGATCGCCGACCGGGCCCGCGGCCGCACGCTCGAGACGGGTCCGTTCGGACGGCATTCGGGCACCGCCGATCTGGTCGCCGTGCCGCAGGTGGTGTTCACCGAACCGGAGGTAGCGGCGGTCGGGCTCACCGCCGCGGAGGCCGCGCGCCAGGGCCGGGCCGTCGACATCGTCGACTACGACCTCGGCCGGGTTGCCGGTGCGGTGCAATACGATCCGGACTATCGCGGCCGGGCGCGGGTTCTCGTCGATCCCGAGCGCGGGGTGCTCGTCGGGGCGACGTTCGCCGGGGGCGGGGTGGCCGAGCTCCTGCATTCGGCGACCATCGCCATCACCGGCGAGGTCCCCATCGACCGGCTCTGGCACGCGGTGCCCGCGTACCCCACGATCAGTGAGATCTGGCTGCGACTGCTGGAAACCTATCGCGATCAACAACATTCGCAGGTGCAGGCCGCTGGGGACTCGGCGTCCTGAACAAGGGTCGCGGAATCCATAGTTGCACCACCGGTTCCGGTGCCGGGCCACGGTGGGGCCCGGCGCCGGAGGGGGTTACAGGGAGCCGCGTTGCCGCAGATTCCCCGCACGGTCGAGCTCGACGACGGTGTCGATGCCGATCCGGTGCAGGAACGGATAGTCGTGGCTGACCACCAGGATCGCGCCGCGATACTCGGCCAGCGCCTCGACCAGTTGATCGACGCTGGCGATATCGAGGTTGTTGGTCGGCTCGTCGAGGATCAGCAGCTGAGCCGGTGGATCGGCCAGGAGCAGACGCGCCAGCGACACCCGGAAGCGTTCACCGCCCGACAGCGTCGAGACCGGGCGTTCGACACTGCTGCCGCGAAGCAGCAAGCGGGCCAGCTGATTACGGATCGTGGCCGGTGCGGTGCCGGTGGCCACCGCGTGCACATTGTCGAGCGCGCCGACCTGCTCGTCGAGATTGTCCAGACGTTGCGGCAGGTAGCCCACCCGGTCGGTGAGCAGGGTGCCGCGTTCCGGGTGGCGGCCGCTGAGCAGGTGCTCGACCAGCGTCGACTTGCCCGCGCCATTGGGGCCGATCAGGGCGACCCGTTCCGGGCCCTGGATGACGATGGTGCGGTCGCCGTCGCCGAGTTCCGCGATGCGGCGGCTGCGCGGCACGTCGGGGTCGGGCAGATCGAGATGGATGTGCTCGTCGCGGCGGACCCGCGCGGCTGCGGCGTCCAGGACATCCTGGGCGGCACGGACTTTGGCGTCGAGCGTGGTGCGCATGGCCCCGGCCGAGCCCTGCGCCCGGCTGGCCCGGTTGCCCGCGAGGATGCGTGGAATGCCGCCGTCCCGCTGCGTCGCACGCGCCGTGCGCTCGCGCCGGGCCAGTTTGGTCTCGGCCTCGATGCGCTGCCGCTTCTCGACCTTCAACGCCTGCTCGGCGGTTCGCGCCGCCTGCTGGGCCGCGGCCTGTTCCTGCTCGACGTGCTCCTGCCACGCACTGTAGGGACCGCCGTATACCTCCAGGGTCGCGCCGTGCAGTTCCGCCGTGGCGTCCATGCGCTCCAGCAGTTCCAGATCGTGGCTCACCACGACGAGCGTGCCCGGCCAGGAGTCCACGAATTCCGCCAGCTTGGCGCGGGTTTCGCGATCGAGATTGTTGGTGGGCTCGTCGAGCAGCGTGATCGGGGTGCGCCTGATCCGCAGCCCGGTGACGGCGATGAGAACGGCCTCGCCGCCGGAGATCTCGCCGACCCTGCGGTCGAGATCGGCTGCGCTGAAACCGATTTCGTGCAGCATTTCGTCGGCGCGGGCTTCGATGTCCCAGTCGTCGCCGATGGTCTCGAAGTGCTTCTCCTCGGTGTCGCCGGCTTCGATCGCCCGCAGGGCCGCGAGTGTGCCTGCGATACCGAGCAATTGCGCGATGGTGTCGTTCCGGGCGAGCGTGAGGTGCTGCGGGAGATACCCCACGTCGCCGCTGGTTTCCACGCGCCCCGAGGTCGGGGTCAGGAGGCCGGCGATCAGGCGCAGCAGCGTGGACTTCCCCGCGCCGTTACGCCCCACCAAACCGGTACGCCCGGTGGTGAACACACCATCGACCCCCGCGAGAGCGACGGTCCCGTCGGGCCATTCGAATGACAGATTCTGCAGCGTGATCGCTGCTTGCATGGATGAAGACATGTGTCGACAGACTCTTCCTGCTCATGGGATTACCGACGCCGCCGACACACACCAGAAATCAACGGCCCATTCCCGATTCGGAACGCCGTGCAGCAGGTGTGATCGCAACGCCGCCTTCGAGTAGGCGGCTAGAGTCTGTCGACCTCGATGAGCATCCGGCCACCCTACCAGGGCCCGCACAACCCAGGTCGACGGCGATCAAGCCGTCGTGACCGCAGCGCCCCGCTGACAGTCGTCGAGCTTCAGAATGAATCGCGGCAGGTGGGGATCGGTGGCGGGCAGGCCGTCCGGGTCGAGGTCCCACCACTGGCCGCCGTCGAACTCGGTCGGGTCGAGCGGATAGTCGCGGGTGCGGTCGCCGCGAATCACGTACCAGAGCGACACATCGATATGGCCCGCCGCCTGCCCCACTGTCGTTGTCCGGGTGAGGAACAGCGGATGCTCTCCGACCAGGTCGAAGACCGGGTCGATGCCGAGTTCCTCCCCCGCCTCGCGGCGGGCGGTATCCCGTGGATGCTCGCCGGCCTCGACGTGGCCGCCCATCGGCAGGTGCAGACCCGCCATCCGATGCCGGCCGAGGAAGATCCCGCGCTCGCGGGGATCGACCAGCACTACATAGGCGACAAGATGCGGTGACGGCGTGGCGGGCTTGACACGCCGGAAGATGTCGTCGGTCGACGCGAGCCACTCCAATGTGGTTGCGCGGTGCTGCCGTTCGAGTTCATCGAAGGGCGTGATCGCCGCGACGACATCCGCGACCAGGGCGGTAGCAGGCTGCATACCGGCGAACCTACCCCTGGGGTACGACACCGAGGAGACGGCCCTGGTCATCCGACTCGACGGAGAGATCGGCGGAGTCGTGGCGGTCCGGATCGACGACGGCCTCGTCACTGGACTCTACTTCGTGCGCAACCCCCAGAAGCTGTCGCGGATCGCACCGGAAACCACAGTCAGCCGCTGAATCCGGCGCACCGCACCAACAAACTCCGCGCGGTTGGGTGGCGATGTTTCACATCGGGTTCGGGCTGATCATCGACGGGGTTCGGAAGGTCTGCGCCAGAATGGTTTTGGCGGTTAACGATCGGGTTCGATGGGACGACATCAGGGCAGCGGATCCATTGTGGATCGTGGTCGGGGTGATCGGGTTCAAGATCAGGGGAGACCTATGCGCAGCACACATGTCAGCTGTCGGTCGATCGCGTTCGCGCTGGTGGGGCAGCGGGCGGGGGTGACCGTTGTCGGCGTCCTCACCTGTGCGGCAGTGGTTGCGGGCTGCACGACGACGTCGACGGTCACGCCCACCGGCCGGCCATCGGCGACAGCTACCGCCCTGGCGACGGCTGCTGTCCCGGGCTCGGTATCTGAAACAACCCCTGTGCCGACAACGTCATTGGTGGCCGAGCCCCCGGTCGTGCCGACTCGGGCACCGTCGAAGCAGCCGGAGTCGAGCCCCGAACCGCAGGCCGGGAAGACGTTTCCAGGCGAGGGCCTCACCGCTCAGCAAGCCCGTGACCTGCAGCAGGGCGTGGACAGCGGGCACCAGCCGTGGCGCCTGGATCGAGTCCAGGTCGCAAAGGCCTTCGTGCAGCAGCGATTCGGATGGGCCACTGTTCAGGCCGCCGCCGAGGGTCCGACCAGCGTCGTGGTCACCAATCAGGACGGCAGCAAACTCACGCTGCAGGTCGGTCAGCCGGTGACACAGGGCAGCCACGGCATCTGGGTCGTCGACAGCGGCGCCTGGGACTGACTCCAGCGGGAACGCACTCGGCGCCGGCGCGTTCACAAATCGGCGGGCCTATACGAATTTGCTGATTCCTGTTCGTACACAACATATTTCGGCCAGCGCACAGTGGGGCACCGCCGACGGTAACCTGTTTCGGGAGCGCGCAATCGGGAACCCGTTGGACAGGGCAGTGTACGAACCGGAAGGAGCGCGCCCCTATGCCACCACGCAATCTCCACCCCGAAACGGTCCGTGAGCCACCCGCGGGCGCCACGGTGCCGACTCTCCTGGACGGTGTGTCGTGGCCCGGCTTCGCCCTGCTGCTGGTCGGTGTCATCGCGCTGGCCATGACGCCCGGTAGCAGCTGGACCGATCTGTGGGCCGCCGCGGCCGCGATCGCACTGATCGCCGGCGTCGGCTGGATCACCGTCGAACATCGGCGGTACCTGGCTCGGCACGAGCCGCTGACGGCTGGAATGGGCACGATGGGCCGGACGCCCAACGTGACCGATCGAGCCCCGGACCGGTCTGCGTCGGCTCGGGGCTCGCTCGGGGGTAATCGCCCATGATGATCGCTCAGCATGTTTGACGGCTCTGGACAGTACCGGGCCGGAGTGCCGCCGATCCGGAGCTGTGGCCTGAGACACGCACACTGTCCAGTGGCTGTTGCCGCTGCCGCCCGGCGGAAGGCGGTCCCGGATGGTCGAGCAAGATAGGTGGCGATTTCCCCGAGGTACAAGGAGAAGTAAGTGCAACGCATCGGCGTGATCGGCGGCGGCACCATGGGTGCCGGCATCGCCGAGGTGGCCGCCCGCGCGGGCGGGTCGGTCCTGGTTCTCGAGCGCGACACCGCGGCGGCCGACGCCGCCGTCTCACGCATCGAGAAGTCCCTGGCCCGCGCGGTCAAGTCCGGCCGCCTCGAGCAGGCCGCGGCCGACGAGGCCCGCGCCCGCATCACCCTCACCACTTCGATCGACGACTTCGCCGACCGCGAGCTGGTCATCGAGGCGGCCCCCGAGATCGAGACGCTGAAGACCGAGTTCTTCGCCAAGCTGGACGCCATCGTCTCCCCCGAGACCATCCTGGCCACCAACACCTCGTCCATCCCGGTCATCCGGCTGGCCAATGCCACCGCCAACCCGGGCCGCGTCGTGGGTGTGCACTTCTTCAACCCGGTCCCGGTGCTGCCGCTGGTCGAGATCGTGGTGACCCTCAAGACCGACCGCGAGGTCGTCGACAAGGTCACCGCCTACGCCCGCGACATCCTCGGCAAGCGCACCATCGAGTCCAAGGATCAGGCCGGCTTCATCGTCAACGCCCTGCTGATCCCGTACCTCTGCAGCGCGATCCGCATGTTCGAGACCGGCTTCGCCAGCGCCGAGGACATCGACGAGGGCATGGTCAGCGGCTGCGCCCACCCCATGGGCCCGCTCCGCCTCACCGACACCGTGGGCCTCGACGTCACCCTCGCGGTCGCCGAATCCCTCTACGCCGAATTCGGCGAGCCGCAGTACGCGCCCCCGGTGCTGCTGCGCCGCATGGTCGACGCGGGCTACCTCGGCCGCAAGACCGGCCGCGGCTTCTACACCTACTGACGCCGTCGGGGCCGCCGCCGGGCAACCGGCGGCGGCGAGCACCTAGCGTGGTCGGCATGACCGGCAACGAGCTCGGCGATTTTCTGCGCGCCCGCCGCGCGGCCCTGCGTCCCGAGGACATCGGGTTGATCTCGCACGGCCGCCGCCGGGTGGCGGGACTGCGCCGCGAGGAGGTCGCCGAGCTCGCCGGAATGAACAGCGACTACTACACCCGCCTCGAACAGGGGCGGGAGCGCCACCCGTCGGCGCAGATGCTGGAGGCGCTGAGCGGTGCGCTGCGACTGAACGAGGCTGTGCGCGAACACCTCTACCGCCTCGCGGGGGTGGCCCCGCCCGCGCGACATCCGAGCCCCGACGAGACGGTCAGCCCCACGCTGCGCCGCATCGTCGACGGCTATCCGGCCGCGCCGGCCCTGGTGCTGAACCCGGCCATGGACATCCTCGCCGCCAATGCCATCGCCCGCGCGTTCTTCTCCGGATTCCCGTGCGTCGACAATCTGGCCCGCATGACGTTCCTCGAACCGGCCGCTCGCCGGTTCTGCGTCGACTGGACGTGGACCTGCCAGGCCATGGTCGCGGGCTTCCGGCAGGCGGGGGCGTTGTATCCGGACGATCCACGCCTGCGTCACGTGGTCGCCGAACTCACCACGGCCAGTACCGAATTCGCCGAACTGTGGCATTCCTACACGCTGTGCACCGCGACGACCGAGCCCCGCGAGTTCTGCCATCCCGACGCCGGTCAGCTGTTCCTGACCTACGAGTCCTTCGATGTGCGCGGCGACGCGGGCCAGCGGCTGATGGTCTATCAGGCCGAGCCCGGCAGCCCGACCGCCGCGCGCCTGGCGCGCCTCGGCGCTGCGCGAGCCTGGGTATAACGCACCCAGGCAACCGATCGGTTCTGGTACCTACCATCACCGACCGTGAAGCCATTCCCCCACACGCACACTCGGCCGTACCGGATCGCCGCGGCGGGCGCGACCCTGCTCGCGGTGGCGGCCGCCGGTCTGGCCGCGCCGGGAACCGCGCGGTCCCAACCGGTTTCATGCCCTGCCGTCACCGTATCGACCGTCGCCACCGCGGTGATCCCGTTCGTCGACTGGGCCGAGAACCTCGGATTCGACGCGCAGGGCAACCTGTGGATCGCGCGGCTGTACCGGAATGAAGTGCAGCGGTACGACAGTGCCGGCCGGGTCACCGCGACCGTCCCGGTCAGCTCGCCCGGCGCGATCCGCCTCGGCCCCGATCAACTGCTGTATGTCGTCTACGGCGACAACTCGGTGAACCTGCTGCCCGGCCGTCACGACAGCGGTGTGGTCCGTTTCGACCCGACTGCCACCACACCGGTTCCCGAGACCTTCGTCGGCGGCCTGAGCATGGCCAATGGTGCGGCCTTCGACGCCGAGGGCAGCCTGTACGTCGCCGATACCGGGTCCGGGGTGGTCCGGGTCCGGCGCGATGGCACCGTCGACACCGAGTGGTCGGCACAGGCCAAGATATTCGGCGTCAACGGCATTGCCGTCCACGGTGATTGGATCTACACGACGGTCTATCTCACCCCGCAGGGCAGGCTCGTCCGGATCCCGATCGCCGACCCGTCCCGCCAGAGCACCACTACGGACACCCCACTCGCCGACGACCTGGCGGTGGGCCCCGGCGGATTCCTCTACACCGCCACGACGTCCGGCACCCTGCTCCGCGTCGACCCCGGCACCCACACCAGCTGCACGCTCTTGACCAGGGACCCGCTGGCCGCGGTGGCGACGGTCCCCGGCTCAGACCGGGATCTCATGGTTGCCACCGGCCGCGGTGACGTGCTTCGCGTACGCCTCGACGACTGAGTCGGGTGACTCCTGGCGGAAGGAGCCGGCTCCGCAGGCGGTCTGTGCGTGCGCGTGGAAGGTTCAGGGCCGCCGAGCGGGTCCGTCCGGTGGTGGAAGATCGGGGTCGCCGCCGCTGTCCGGTGCGGATCCCTCACCCGCGGCGGGCCCGATTCTGCGGGGGCGAGCCACCGGCCGAATACCGGTGGCCGGGGCATCGTCACCGGCTCGCTTGCGCCGCACGGCGCCGAGGTCGATGACACTCCCCTCCTGTTCGCCGCTACCCGAATCGGTGACCGGAGCGGGGTACGGCCCCGGGCCGGGGTCGACCGGCCACCACCCGGTCTCGCGCTGCAGCTCGGATCGCAGCACCGGCCGGGTCGGTGCCGGATCGTAGACCGAGCCGCCTTCCGGACGCCACGGCTGGTGCGGACGCTCGACGGCTTCTTCGTTCTTGCGCCGCGGGCGACGCGGCAGCCTGGTGATCTTCGACGAGGCATCCCCGGCGTCGGCGTTGCCGCGCTCGGCAGCCTTCAATGCCTCGAGCTGCCTGCGTAGCCGTTCCACGGCATCGAACCTGTTCCCGCCGGGTCCGGGCAGGGATCCGCGTCCTGGTACTTCCCGATCCGACATCGACCTAGCCGCCGACGGGCGCCGCGGCACCCGCTCCCGCCACGACCGCCCGAATGCCGAGCCGATCTCCGAACTTCTTCTTCATTGCGTCGCCCACGCACCCATTCTCCCTCAGTCCCGCCGCAGCCGTTTCGCCCACTCGGTTCCGGCGATCACGAGCCCACTTTCCGTACGAATCTGCCCAGTGGGTAGTTCGCACCTGGGCCTGACGATCGAGGGTTGACCGTCAGGCCCAATCTCTAACCTGCGAGCTCCCTTCGGCCCTCGGCGGTGTGCACACGTGCGCGGAGGAAGCGAACGTAGCCGCTGTGGACGCTCCTCGGCGGCGTGCCCGGAACCAAGGCTGTCTCCGCGAGGTCGAGGGAGTCTTCCAGCAGGGCGTCGTGCAGCCATCGCCACACGAGTGGCCACGCGAGCCGATCCATTCCGCGCGTCCGCATCACCAACTCGTGTGTCAGGCGGGTGTGCGTGGCATCCACCTCGTCCACGACGAATCCGTGCGTGCCGTCGAAGCCGAGCGGGCGACGGAAGCGGAACAGCACCTCACGTCCCGGAACGTACTTCACGCAGGTGTACCGGATCGGACCATGGCCGCCCGATGCGTCGACTCCCAGTGGCCGATCGAATCGCATCGCGGGCCATCGGTCGACCGGCCACAGCCGGTCGTCGTCGGTCGCCAGCGTGTCGAGTAGCCGACCAACTGCCTGGGCATCGGCCGCGATCACCCGGCTGTGGACGTTGCGAATCATGATTCCTCCATTTAGCGATTACTCTCCAATTCCCAATTAGAGGCTACTCTCTAGAACATGTCGAGGAAACCTGCGCACACCGCGGACTCACTACTGGACGCCGCGGCGAAGATCGCTGCGACAGCCGGCGCCGGCGCGGTCACGATGAGTGCGGTAGCTGCGGCCGCGGGTGCGCCGAGCGGCTCGGTCTACTACCGATTCCCCGACCGGGCGGCACTGCTGGCCGGTCTGTGGTTGCGCACGCTCGATCGATTCCAGCGCGGGTTCCTGGTGGCGCTGGAGGTCGATCCGCCGCAGGAGGCCGCCGTCCAGGCCGCGCATCACGTCATCGACTGGTCGCTCCGCCACCCGACGGACGCGGCGGTCCTGCTCGCCGGACCGGAGTCGTTCGGATCCGCACAGTGGAGTGCCGAAGCCCGCGAGGCGGCCGCGGCCCGGCAGGCCCGGCTGAACGAGGCCGTGCGGATTCTGGGCGATCGCCTGCACTACCGCAGCCGGGCCGACCGCGAACGGCTGGCACTGCTGATCATCGAATTGCCGTACGCGGCCGTGCGGCGCAGCGCACGCAAGCCTGATGCCGATCCGGCCGGGACCGCCGCGGCTGTCGACCGGATCGTCCGTGACGCGCTGAATGCCGAGTCGCCCGTGGTCGAGGGCTGACACATCGGTCGACGCACGGCGATCAGGCGAAGGTCGTGTGCATCTCCCAGATCAGCAGTTCGCTCGGTTCGACAGCGGTGACCCGATGGCCGCCGGTGGCGGTCAATCGCACGGCGTCGCCCTGGGTCAGCACCCCGGAGCCCTCGAATTCGACACTCCCCCGCGCCACGAAGACGTGGCCGTAGGGCGCGTCCGGAATCTGCACCGTATGGCCCGGCTCCAGGCGCGCCGCGTGGAAGGCCGCATACCTGTTTCCGATGACGATCGCCGCCCGATCGCGGTCGCGTGGGATGCCCGATGCGACGGTGATCAGCGAGTTCCCTGCCAACTCCGCGGTGATGTCCCGCTCCTGGTATCCGGGAGCGGCTCCGGGCTCGTGGGGCGGCACCCACATCTGCACGACGTGCAGGCGCTGCCGCTCCAGCAGGCCGGCGCCATTGCGCTCCGAATGCAGAATCCCGGTGCCCGCGCTCATC
Source organism: Nocardia sp. NPDC004711 (assembly GCF_053601595.1). Classification (NCBI taxonomy): domain Bacteria; kingdom Bacillati; phylum Actinomycetota; class Actinomycetes; order Mycobacteriales; family Nocardiaceae; genus Nocardia; species Nocardia sp. NPDC004711. The sequence continues at coordinate 86,734 of NZ_JBSGCB010000012.1, forward strand.
CGCTGCGCCATACCGGGATGAATCAGACCCGAGTGACCCGCCGAATCCTGGTGGACCACCGTCCCTTCCAGCACCCAGGTCACGATCTCCATGTCACGGTGCTGATGGGTGTCGAACCCCTCGCCGGGGTCGACGATGTCCTCGTTGTGGATCATCAGCAGCCCGTGGGCATTCGCCGCCAGATCGAAATTGCCGGTGGCCGGGAACGACTGCCGGGAATCGAGCCACTCGTTCCGCCAGCGCCCGCGATCCGCGCCCGGCACAACCCGAACACCCGCTTCGCTCACCACTCACCTCCGCAACCGATCCCTCCCGCCTGTGTAACCCTGCAGGCGAGCCGGCATTCCCGACCGTGACGCCGAAGCGGGCTCCGCGGATCGAGCGCCGAACGAGTCACCGTGGCAGCGGCAGCAATTCGACCAGGGTGCCGCGGCCGGTTCCCGGCGGGAGGAGTGCCAGGGCGTGGGCGTTCAGGAGGTTGGCCAGGTGTGGGGTGCCGACGGCGCCGATGGCCCGCCACACTCCGCCTTCGACCTGCCGGACGGGCACGACGCGGGTGCGGTCGTGGTCCGGGGTCGCCGCGTCGGCAATGCGACCCCAGGACACCGCCGAATCCTGGCGGCCGGTGAGGATGTGTGCCAAGGCCCGCCCGGTCACCAGTGTCGCGGCGACGGCGGCCAGGGGGTTGCCCGGCAGGGCGAGCAGGATGCGACCGCCGGGCAGGCGCGCAACCAGGTGAGAACCGCCCGGGCGCATGCGAACACCATCGATCAGGATGTGGGCGCCGATTTCGTCGAGGACATCACGCAACCGGTCGGCGGCGCCGCGCCCGGTGGCTCCGACGGTGATGGCCAGTTCCGCGTCGGTGTCACGGTCGAACCAGGACCGCAACAGTGCACGGTCGTCCGGGAGCCGGGTCAGGTTTCGGACACCGATGTCGCAGTGGCTCAGATAGTGCGGCAACGCGGTGCCGAGTGCGTCGCGGACCTGGCCGGGCCGCAGGGCTCCGGTGGCGCGGATCTCGTCGCCGGTGAGGAGCAGGTCGGCGCGCAACGGGCCCCGGACCATGGCGATAGGTGTCTCGGCGCTCTGCGCGACGGAGATGACGGCGGCGTTCACCCGGACACCGGCCCCTGTCAATTCTTCTCCGCCGGACCAGGATTCGCCCCGGCGGCGAATGTCGTTGCGGCGCGGTACGCCGGGGGCGAGCACGATCGCCGCCTGCCCGCTCGACGTGCACATGTTCCGAGCGCACGACCGCCGTGGTCCCGGCCGGGGTCAGGGCGCCGGTCGCGATCCGCACCGCCTCGCCCTCGGCGAGCGAGATACCCGATTGCCTTCCCGCGGTGCACGATCCGATGAGCAGCCGCCAGCGCGGCCCGTGGCCACCGACCGCGAACCCGTCCATGGCCGCGGTGTCCGCGGCCGGAAGCGCCGCCATGGCGGTCAGCGGCTCGGCCAAGGTCGCGCCGAGCGCTTCGGACAGCGCCGCGTAGCGCGCGGGGATGGCCGGCAAGGCCGGGCGCAGTACCGCGTCGATCTCCGCCACCGTCACCTCCGGTCCGGTTGCCGGCCTGGCGGATCGGGCCTGTACCGCGCTCACGCATCACGTCCTTTGCGATGATTCGACTGATATCCATAAATCCTCGGATACGGAGATTTCGCCGGACTTTCTCCGTAGTTGCCGCAGTATTTCCGGCATCTCACCCGCATCTGCGGTTCGTTGTGCGGGCCTTCCGAACGCACAGGCAGCCCGACCCCATGGAGAGGTGAACGTAACCGGGCACGTGACCATCCGGTAACAGGCCGTTCCTAGCGTGGCGGTGAAGACCCACGAACACGGAGACGCGAGCGGGGAGGAATGTTCAGTGGCGGCAACCGATTCCGGAGCGGACGCGGGCCCAGCGCGGACGGTGTGCTCGTACTGCGGGGTGGGATGCGGGATCACCGTGGAACTCGACGCCGGTCCCGCCGGACCCCGGATCCGCAAGGCGACCGGCGACAAGGCGCATCCCGCCAATGGTGGCCGGTTGTGCACCAAGGGCGGCAGCCACGCCGACATGATGGCGGCCGACGGCCGTTTGACCACCGCGCTGGTTCGCGCCGAGCGCGGGGCGGCACCACAACCGGCTGCCCTCGACGCCGCGATCACCGACGCCGCTCGACGCCTGCGCGCGCTCATCGACGAACACGGTCCCGATGCGGTCGCCCTGTACGTCTCCGGCCAGATGACGCTGGAAGCCCAGTATCTGGCGAACAAGCTGGCCAAGGGATTCATCGGCACCAATCAGATCGAGTCGAATTCGCGGCTGTGCATGGCCAGCGCGGGCAGCGGCTACAAGCTCTCCCTCGGTGCGGACGGACCGCCCGGCTCCTACGACGACTTCGACCACGCCGACGTCTTCTTGGTGATCGGCGCGAACATGGCCGACTGCCATCCAATCCTGTTCCTGCGCATGATGGATCGGGTCAAGGCCGGGGCGAAGCTGATCGTGGTGGACCCGCGCCGCAATGCCACCGCCGACAAGGCCGATCTGTTTCTGCAGATCAAACCGGGCACCGATCTCGCGCTGCTGAACGGCCTGCTGCACCTCTTGATCGAAAATGGCCACACCGCAACGGATTTCATCGCCGAGTTCACCGAGGGCTGGGAGGCGATGCCCGAGTTCGCGCGGGACTACCCGCCCGAGGCCGTCGCCGAGATCACCGGGCTCGCGGCCGCCGACATCCGCCGGGCGGCCGAGCTGATCGGCACCGCGGGCGAGTGGATGAGCTGCTGGACAATGGGTCTCAACCAGTCCACCCACGGGACGTGGAACACCAACGCCCTGATCAACCTGCACCTGGCGACCGGGGCCATCTGCCGCACCGGCAGCGGACCGTTCTCGCTGACCGGCCAGCCGAACGCCATGGGCGGCCGGGAAATGGGCTACATGGGACCGGGACTGCCCGGTCAGCGGTCGGTCCTGGTCGATGCCGATCGGGAGTTCATCGAACGGCTGTGGCAGGTGCCGCCGGGGACCCTGCGCACCGACGTCGGCACCGGAACCATCGACATGTTCGCGAAGATGGCGGCCGGACAGATCAAGGCCTGCTGGATCATCTGCACCAATCCCGTTGCCACCGTGGCGAATCGCAAGACCGTGCTGGCGGGGCTGGAGGCCGCCGAGCTGGTGATCACGCAGGACGTGTTCGCCGACACCGAGACCAATGCTTACGCCGATATCACGCTGCCGGCCACCCTGTGGGTCGAAGCCGAAGGTGTGATGATCAATTCCGAGCGCAATCTCACGCTCGTCCGCAAGTCGATTCCGGCGCCCGGCGAGGCCATCCCCGATTGGCAGCTGATCGCCCGAATCGCCTGCGCCATGGGCTATTCCGACGCCTTCACCTACACCGATGCCGAGCAGATCTTCGAGGAGATCAAAGGCGCGTGGAATCCGAAGACCGGCTACGACCTGCGTGGAGCCACCTACGATCGGCTCCGGGAAGGACCGCTGCAGTGGCCGATCGCACCGGAAGGCCCCGCCCGCAACCCGATCCGTTACCGCGACGACGCCGCCACACCGCGACTGCGGTTCCCCACCGCGTCCGGTCGTGCGGTGTTCTTCCCGCGCCCGCATCTGCCCGCCGCCGAACTGCCCGATGACGACTACCCGTTCGTCCTCAATACCGGACGGGTCCAGCATCAGTGGCACACCCTGACCAAGACCGGCAGGGTGGCCAAGCTCAACAAGCTCAATCCCGGACCGTTCGTCGAGGTCCATCCCGACGACGCATCGAAACTCGGTGTCGCCGATGGGGATTGGGTCGAGGTGGCGTCCCGGCGCGGCCGCGCCGTGCTGCCCGCGGTGGTCACCGATCGGGTGCGGCCGGGCACCACGTTCGCACCGTTCCACTGGAACGACCTGTTCGGCGAGTATCTCGCGGTCAATGCGGTCACCAACGACGCCGTCGACCCGATCTCGCATCAGCCCGAATTCAAGGTGTGCGCTGTCACTCTCGCGAAAGTCTCCGCACCGGTCCGGCCCGAGTCGGAACCCGCCTCGAGCACCGAAGCACTGGCCGCGGCCAGCGTTGCGGCCTCCCCTGGGCCGGTAGCACCGACAGCGGACGGTCGCGCGGCAGCGGCCGCCGCTGTTCTGGGCATCACGGACCTCGCGGCCCCTGCCCTCACCGAAGTCGAATCAGCTTATATGGCAGGATTTCTCGCCGGTGTACAGCGCACCGGCGAAGACGGCTTGCTGCCCGCCGTTCCCGCGTCGAATCCGTTGCGAGACACCACCGCGGCGTGGGTCGACGGTCTGTTGGCGGGGATGTTCACGCCACACCAGCGAACCCACATCGACTCCGCCGCACTGCCATCCGCGCAGACGTCGACGCTCACGGCCGTCGAGCCCTCGGCACCGGCACGCCCGCTGGTGATCCTGTGGGCATCGCAGACCGGCAATGCCGAGGAGTTCGCCACCGAAACCCTCGCCACGGCGCTCACCACGCCGGGCCGGGCGCCCGTTGTGCACGCCATGGACGCCGTGTCCGCCGCCGACCTGCCGCGCGCCGCCGATCTGATCGTCGTGAGCAGCACGTTCGGCGACGGCGACGCTCCCGACAATGGGGCAGGATTCTGGGACGCCCTCACCGCCCTGCCCGAATCAGCGCTCACCGACACCCGATTCGCGGTCCTGGCCTTCGGCGACTCGAACTACGACGCCTTCTGCGGGCACGGCAAGCGTCTCGATCAGCGCCTCGGCGAACTCGGCGCCGCACGCCTGGTCTCGCGAGCGGACTGCGAGCCCGACTACCACGACACCGCCACCGCCTGGCTCGACGAGCTACGGACCGCACTCACCGAAACGTCCACGGCGGCCATCGAATCCGTCACTCCGACAGCGGAACCCGCACCGGTGGCGCTCGCCACCGCCTCGGCAGCGTCAGTGCAGGCTGTCACTGTGCCGGCGCCGACTGCCGCGCGAGTCGAGACGGACCAGCCCCGGGGACGACTGGTGGGCAACCGGTTGCTCAGCCTGCCCGGCGCGCAGAAAGAGGTGCGGCAGTTCAGTTTCGATCTCACCGGTACCGGGCTGCAGTACGAGGTCGGGGACGCGCTCGGTGTGCGACCGGCCAACGATCTGGGACTGGTGTGGGAGTTCCTGGCCACCACCGGGCTCGACCCCGCCGCCGTCGTCGAAGTCCCCAAGGTCGGGCCACTTCCGTTGTCGGTCGCGCTCGAAGACCATCTCGACCTGACCAAGGTGACGCCGGAGCTGCTGCGCTACCTGGCCGAACGCAGCGCCACCCCGTACCTGAGAACCCTGCTGCGCCAGGACAACAAGGGCGAACTCGCGAAATGGCTCTGGGGCCGCCAACCGGTCGACATCGCCGCCGAGCATCCCCGGCTGGCCGACCCGCAAGGCTGGGCGGACATGCTCAAACGTATTCAACCGCGCCTGTATTCGATCTCCTCGAGCCCGCTGGCCGACCCCGGCATCGTGCGCACCACCGTCTCGGTCGTCCGGTATCCGGGCCCGACCGGACGCCCCCGCGGCGGTCTCTGCTCCACCTACCTCGCCGACGCGGACACCGACCAACCGCTGGCCCTGCACATCCAGCGCTCACCACACTTCCGGCCGCCCGACGATCCGGCCACCGCCGCGATCATGATCGGCCCCGGCACCGGCGTCGCACCCTTCGTCGGGTTCCTCGAACACCGGCGAGCGCGGGGCGACCAAGCGCCCAACTGGCTGTTCTTCGGCGAACAACACCGCGCCACCAACTTCTACTACCGTGAGGAGCTCGAACAACTCCAGGGCGGTGTCCTCACCCGGCTCGACCTCGCCTTCTCCCGTGATCAGCGCACCAAGATCTACGTTCAGGACCGTATGCGCGAGCACGGTGCCCAGCTCTGGAGCTGGCTGGATTCCGGCGCCCACTTCTATGTCTGCGGCGACGCCGCGCGCATGGCCAAGGACGTCGACACCGCGCTGCGGGAGATCGTCGCTCATCACGGCGACATGGATGCCGCCGATGCCGATGCCTACGTCAAGAAACTCGCCGCGGACAAGCGCTACGTCCGCGACGTCTACTGAACTCGCCGACCTGGTCCGAAGCAGTCGCCCCGACATCCGAGAATCGCACTTGCGGTGCATCAGGGTCGGTAGAACCTCATCCGCGGAAGAATCGGCTCTCCGGCACCGTACATTCGCCTACGCTTGGTGAATGAACGTGCCGGACCTACCAGCGGAACTGGTCGATCTGATCGGCCAGTACGAGTTCGCCTTCCTGGTCAGCATCGGCGACCTCGGACCGCACACCACGCCGCAGCACCCCACCCTCACCGGCGGCAGCTTCACCATCACGGCACCCGGACCCGTGACCTGCCGCAATATCACCGCCAACCCGGCAGTCACCCTGCTGTGGCCACCAGCCACCGCCGACGGTCACGCGCTCATCATCGACGGCCACGCCACCCTGCGGGACTACACCCTCGAGATCGCGCCGACCCTGGCCGTACTCCACCACACGGCCACCTCGACCGCGACATCCCGGCGATGCGCGGACTGCCGGCGCTTCAACCTCGCCCCACCCGCCCAACTCAGCCGCCTCGGCCAACTCCCCCGCACCGGAAGCTGACCGCCGAACCTCCACCCCCAACTCCGAAAATCGTTTTACCGCTTCGGATCCCGTTGCTACCGTGTTTTCAACACCTCCACCCGACGACACCGGAAAGGCGGCCCCATGACCGAGCTGATTCAGCCCGCAACCACGTTCAACCTCGCCCGCCTGCTCCGCGTCCGGAGCGTCTCCTAGCGGCCTCGGCATCACCGACCCGCCAGGGCCGCTTCCGGGCAAAACGCCGCGGGGAGCGGCCCTTTCCGTATCCCCTCACCCCACCCCCATTCCCTCGTAGCCCAAAGGTAGAGGCAACGGTCTCAGGTGCCGTCAAGTGTGAGTTCGAATCTCACCGAGGGAACCCAACTTTCACGCCCCGCGCACCTCAACGCGGAGTAGATGTCAACGGCGACATCCGCGCGGGGCCCGGTGCCCGTAGCTCAGCGGAGAGAGCGCCTGCCTACGAAGCAGGAGGCCGAAGGTTCGAGTCCTTCCGGGCACACCAGCATTTGATGAAGCATGGCCGCGCCGATGAATTTCGGGTGGATCCGTCGTCGACTCCTCCGGATAGATCGAGAGACAGGAGTCCAGATATGACGAGACCCTTTCGATTCGGGGTCGTTGCCCCGCTCAGAACCGACCTTCCGGCGTGGCGAGATCGTGTGCGCCGCATCGCCGACAGCGGGTACTCGACGCTGCTGGTGCCCGACTTTCCGAAGATGCAACCCGCGCCGGGTCCCATGCTGGCCACCGTCGCGGCCCTGACCGACCTGCGCGTGGGGACCTGGGTGTACGCCTCTCCGCTACGCCCGGCCTGGCTGACGGCGTGGGAAGCGCACTCGCTGTCGCTGTTGACCGAGGGGCGCTTCGAGATGGGCATCGGCACCGGCAGACCGGGAATCGAGGACGAGCTCCGCGACAAGGGAATGCCCGCCGTACCGCCGCCTTTCGAGCGGCTGGCCCAGGTCCGTGAGACCGTCCGGAGGCTGCGGGATCTCGACGGCCCCGAACGTCACACGCCCGTGGCTATGGCCGTACTCGGTCCGAAGGCCCGGGCGTTGGCGGCCGAGGTCGCGGACACGGTCACCTTCGCGCTCGGGGATCAGCCTCGGGGCGAGGTCGAGCGGCTGGCACGCGACTTCCGTACCACCAGCGACGCCGAGCTCGCGCTCGCCGTACCGGTTATCGGCGATACTGTCGCGCCGCACATGGCGCCTCCCGACACCGACACTGCCGCGCTTCGCGCGGCGGACGCCATGACCGTCCTTCCGGATGACCCGGCCGCCGCCGCCGAGGAAATCCAGCGGCGACGGGAGGAGATCGGCTTCTCCTATTTCGTCTTCGGCGCCGACGTCGCCGACCGGTTCGCTCCGGTCGTCGCCGAGCTCACCGGACGTTAGTTGCCGGAACAGCTTTCAGCCTCGGGCGATCCACTGTTGCATGGCGGCTGCGACCATCGAGTCGCCGTGCGCGCTGGGGTGCCAGGGGAACCCGAGCGGTTCGGTGTGCGGGTCGAACGCTCCGTCCACCCAGGGATCCGCCGTGCAGGCGCCGTGCCCGGCGGTCACCGCTCGGGTGTCGAGGAAGGTCACGTTCAGAATGCCGGCGGCCTCGCGCTGGGCCGTGTCGATCCGGTCCAGGAACCCGGTGACCGCGCCGGCTCGGGGCTGGACCACGTCGACGCCGAGGATGCTCGCGCAGGCGGAATCCTGGCCGGGAGAGTGTATTTCCGGGTATCCCACGAAAACGATCCGCGCGTTCGGGGCGTAGTAGCGGATGTAATCCACCGCTTGCCGGACTCGATCGGCATAGGCCTGACCGGTGACGGTGTCGAGGTCGGGGGCGCGGCCCTGCGCTGCGGCTTCCGGACCGCAACCATCGATCAGGTCGGTCAGGCACGTGAAGGCACGGGACAAGGCGACCGGGTTGTCGGCTCCCCAGGCGTCGTTCATACCGAGCTGAATCGTCACGGTCCGGGTGCGCGGTCCGAACGCGCTATCGGACATGGCCCGTTTCACCTGGTGCACCAGGGTCCAGCCCGAGGTGTCGATCGTGCCGCCCTGGCAGGAGGTGTCCTCGACGTCGTCCGGCGACAAGCCGATACGCTGCGTCAACTGCGTCGGCCATGATGTGGGCACGTGCTTGCAGCCGGGATCCCCGCCTGCGTTCAGCAGGTCGAGGATTTCCCCGTTGGCGGAGAAGGAATCGCCGATCACCACAAGGGTTTTGCCGCCGGGAGTCTCCGCCGTGGTCGGCGGCGCCATCGCGGCGAGCACCGCTGCGGTGCCGCAGACCGTGGACGCTGCAAGCAACCGCAACCGAGCCGAACTCTTCAAGCTGTGTACCTCTTATCGATCCGTTGCGAAAACATGCGAAGCGCGACCGCTTCAGATTCGAACGCCTACTGTAGCGGCGCGCCGGTAGCGCCGCCGATCGATCGCGAATCCGGCGAAGATCCGACCGAGCCCACTCAGCCGATGACTTTTACGCTGCGATCGCCTCTGTATGAGTAGGAGGTAGGAAAATGTTGCTGGAAAACAAGAACGTGGTTGTCTACGGCGCGGGCGGAGCGGTCGGCAGCGCGGTTGCCCGCGGATTCGCCGACGCAGGCGCCAGGGTCTTCCTGACCGGGCGAAATCCCGACATCGTCAACGCCGTCGCGAAGGAAATCTCCGCCGCCGGCGGAGCCGTCGAGACCGCTGTGGTCGACGCCCGGGACGAGAAATCCGTCACCGCACACCTCGACGCCGTCGTCGCTGAGGTCGGTGGCATCGACGTGTCGTTCAACGCGATCGGAATCTCACCGCAGGGACTGCAGGGAATCCCGCTCACCGACCTATCGGTCGACAATTTCATGCGACCCATCACGACATACGCCCAGGCTCACTTCGTGACCGCGAAGTCCGCTGCACGGCACATGATTCCCCGAGGATCGGGAGTGATCATGATGCACACACCCGAACCCGCCCGCGTGCCCCTGCCCCTGGTCGGCGGTATGAGCGTCGGCTGGGCTTCGATGGAAGCCCTCAACCGCGCGCTGTCGGCCGAATGGGCCCAGCACGGCGTCCGCTCGATCTGCCTGCGTACCACGGGCATGGTCGAGACACCGGTCATCGACGCCGTTTTCGGGCTGCACGCCGACGCGCTGGGCATCCCCAAAGACCAATTCACTACCGCCGTCAGCGCGATGACCCACCGCAAACGCCCGACCACACTGGCCGAACTCACGGCTGTCGCGGTGTTCCTCGCCTCCGACCGAGCATCCGCGATGACGGGAACCGTCGCCAACCTGACCGGCGGAATCATCGTCGACTGACCACCACGGAGGAGCAAGGCAATGAACGATCTACTCGCGAGCGCGGTTGCCGCGCACGGTGGTTCGGACCGATGGAATCGGATCCGGGCGATCCGCGTCGACGCCGCCATCACCGGGGCCTTCTGGCAGGTCAAGGGAAAAGGCGATGCGCTGAGGGACGTCCGCTTCGAGGTGGACACCACGCGGGAACGACTGACCATGGACTTCGCCGGTCGAGACCGACGGTCGCTCTTCGAGCCCGACCGAGTCGTCCTGCAGCAACGCGACGGCACGGTGGTCGACGCGCGCGACGATCCGGAGCGGTCGTTCGACGGCCACCAGTTCCAAACGCCTTGGGACGACCTGCATCTCGCGTACTTCACCGGGGAAGCACTGTGGACGTACTTGAATACGCCGTTCCTGTTCACGTGGCCGGGGTTCGTCTGCGAAGAGATCGCGGCCATCGAGGCCGATGGTGAAATATGGCGGCGGCTACACGTGACCTTTCCCGACCACATCAAGAGCCACACCCGTGAACAAGTGTTCTGCTTCGGCCCGGACGGGCTGCTACGCCGCCACGACTTCGCCATCGACATCGTCGACCCCGCCACCGAGTCACACCTTTACGCCGCCGACTACCGCGACATCGACGGCATCATCATCCCGGCCACCCGACGGGCCTACACCACCGTGGGCGACGACCGGATCGTCCTGGTCGCCATAGACATGGCCGACATCACCGTTGGTTGATCACGATGAACAACACCCACAGCAGGATCAGCGGATCATGCACACAATGACCGAAACCACGACCGGCAACGAGGACTTCGGACGGCTGAGCGAACCGTTCCGACGCGAGCTGCTCGCCTACTGCTACCGCATGCTCGGTTCGGTCGACGACGCGGAAGAAGTGGTGCAAGACGTCTATCTCGACGCCTGGCGGGCCTACGACGGGTTCGAGGGCCGATCGTCGTTGCGTACCTGGCTCTACCGCATCGCGACCCGGGCGTGTTTCAAAGCGCTGGAAAAAAGCAGACGCAGGCCGCTGCCCGCCGATCTCGGCGACCCCGAGACACATCTGGAAGCCTGGCTGATCGAGCGAAGCCCGGAGGTGTCGTGGCTCCAGCCGATACCCGACTTCCTGTTCACCGCCACACCGACCGACCCGGCGACCGTCGTGGTGCAACGACAGACCATGCGGCTCGCCCTGATGGGGGCGCTCCAACAGCTACCACCGCGACAACGAGCCGTGCTGATCCTGCGTGATGTGCTGCAATGGCGGACCGCCGAGGTCGCGCAACTGCTGGAGATGACAGCGGCGGCCGTCAACAGCGCGCTGCAGCGAGCGCGAGCCCAGGTTCCGGTCAGCGAGGACGGTCTGACCGAACCGGCCGAACCACGGCAGCGCGCCCTGCTCGACCGATACGTCACCGCATTCGAAACCGCGGACGTCGATCAACTCGTCGCGGTTTTGACCGAAGACGCACGATGGGAAATGCCGCCGATCGCAACCTGGTTCGAAGGCCGAGACACCATCCTCGCCTTCCTGGCCAGACAGATGCGGATGATCGGTCCGGCCGAACTGGTCGCCACCTCCGCCAATGGACAGCCCGCCTTCGCGGTGTACGCCCGCGGCCACGACGGTGCGCAGCATCCGCATGCACTGCACGTATTGACAATCACCGACGAAGGCGTCAGCAGGATCGTCGCGTTCCACGGCTCCGGGTTGTTTCCGCTGTTCGGACTCTGACCAGGTAACGGCATGTCCGAACAGGGAAACATCGCCCGGCAAGACGCCGAGCTGCGCGCACAGCTGCGGCTGTTCTGCCAACTCATGCTCGGTTCAGCGGACGCCGCCGACTGCATGATTCAGCAGATCTACCAAGAGAATTGGCCATCGGAACGCCTTCAAATGTTCCGTATTGCCGCCGCCCGCTGCGGGATCCGCCGATAGGCTCACGACGGATCGGCGTTGTGGTGGATGCTTTTCGAACCACCCCCCAAGGAACCAGACAGCTCCGGCATACAGGCCGCTCGGACGGCACGTTCGATGCGTACTCGGGGGTGATGGGCCGGTTGGTCCTGCATCGCGCGACCTACCGGCCCACCACCTCAGCCCAGCGCCGAAACGACTGCGGCGTCACTGATTTCGAGTAGACGGCGACGCGCCTTCGGGTCGAGGGCTTGTGCGTGCGGATGGGTCTGCCTGGTGCCGTTGAAATAGCGGCCTGTCGTCTGTGACAGGTCCGGATCGCAGATCAGGCGGAGGGTCGCGGCCGCGCCTTCGTCGACGGTGCTGATCGGCGTGATGCCGGATTCCAGCACCATGGTGGTCGCCATGAGGGTGGCCGGGTGCAGGGCGTTCACGGTGACACCGGTTCCGTCGAGATCTTCGGCGTACTCGATGGTCGCCATGACCATCGCCAGCTTGGCGCGGCAGTAGGCGGTGTACACGTCGTAGCCGTGCTCGGGGGTCGGATCGTCGAGGTTGATCTCCTGCTGGCCAGCGGAGGCCACGTTCACCACCCGCGCCGGTGTCGATGCCTGCAGCAGCGGAAGCAAGCGCCGGGTCAGCCGATACGGGGCCAGATGGTTGACCGCCCACAGTAATTCGTTGCCGTCGGCGCTGAGTTCGCGTCTTCCGTCCGGCCGGCCGCCGGTGCCGGCATTGTTCACCAGCACATCCAATCGTGAAGTGCGGGCGATGATCTCGTCGGCCAGCCGGTCCACCTCTGCGAGTCGTGACAGGTCGGCCAGGATGATCCGCGGAGCGTGTCCGCTCGCGGCTGTCACCTCGGCTGCGACCGCAGCGGCCCGATCAGGGTTGCGGCCGTGCAGGATCAGCCGGGCACCCGCTGCGCCGAGCCGCACCGCGAGTTCGCGGCCGAGTCCGTCCGTCGCGCCCGTGATCAGCACAGTGCGATCAGCGATGCGGTCAATATCTTTGTCGCTCATAACCTTTCCTTGCCGTACCGACCCCGTCAGGATGCACGAGTGGAATTCACGGCAGTGTCTCCGCTGTAGCGACGAGCGTCGCTCGGCCCAGAATGTGGCCCGCGATGGTGAATCCGAGCAGAGCCGGGGTGGAGTCGGCGGCGATGCCGATGTCGTCGACATCCAGCGCGTGCACGGTGACGAAATAGCGGTGCTCACCGTGCCCCGCCGGCGGTGCCGCACCGATGTATCGAGGCAGGCGCGCGTCGTTCGGCAATTGGAAGGAGCCGGTCGGCAACCCGCTACCCGCGTCGTCTCCGGCGCCCTCGGGAAGGCTCGTGGTCGTGGCCGGGATGTTGGCGACAGCCCAGTGCCAGAAGCCGGAGCCGGTGGGGGCGTCGGGGTCGTACACGGTCACCGCGTAACTCTTGGTGCCCGCCGGGGCGCTACTCCAACTCAGTTGCGGGGAAACGTCTTTGCCGCCGGGGGCACCGGAGGACCACTGTGCGGGCTGCCAGGCGGCGCCGTCGCTCACCGTGGTGCTGGTGACCGTGAACGAGGCTGTCTCGGGGAGCCGGGCGAAGGGATTGTTTGCGCTCATCGTGTCGTGCCTTTCGAGTCGTGCCGGACAAGCAAGATCGACGATATCAGAAATAATCGATTATTCCGAAGATCGTCTATCATCGAACCATGACCAGGGCAGCCAACACCTCGACCTCACCGGAGAAGCAGATGCTTTCCGAGCAGATCTACTCACACCTGCGGCACGCGATCATGCGCGGCGAGTACGCGCCCGGTGACGCGCTCAAGCCGCAGGATCTGGCCAAGCAACACGGTGTGAGCCTGGCTGTGGTGCGCGAGGCGCTGGTGCGGCTGGTCGGTGAGGGCCTGGCCGAACGGCTGACCAATCGCGGCTTCGCGGTCCCGGCCTTTTCCGATCGCCGCTGGCAGCAGATCGGCGAGGCCCGCCGGACCATCGAGCCGGTCCTGCTCCGCATGTCGATCGACCGTGGTGACGTCGGCTGGGAGGGCGATGTCCGGGCCGCCCACCACCGCTTGGCGCGCACACCGGCATTCACCCCGGAGGACGGCGAGTACTACAGCGAGGCCTGGGCCGAGGCCCATCGGGTGTTCCATCGCACCCTTTTGGCAGGGTGCGGCAACCCGGTGCTGCTGGAGACCTTCGACCGGATGTGGGTCGCGAGCGAGCTGGCTCGCCGCTGGTCGACACACCGCAACCCCGACCGCGACGGCATCGACGAACATCGCCGATTGGAGGAGGCGGCGCTGGCCCGTGACCCGGACACCGCCGCCGACCTACTGACCCGACACCTCACCCTGACGACGGCCGCACTGGCACAACAAGAAGGCTGACACCGCGGCAGAATGTTCCAGTCCCAGAACGCTGTCCGAGTTCTCCCGACCGATATCCAGGCCGGTCCAGCGCCCGGCATTCGGCAGCGCACGGCGTACCGCGGCGAGCCGGCTATGACGGTCGAAGCCGGTGTGGGTGAACGCTTTCGGGGTCCGGATCAGCGTTTGCCGTCGCCGACGGGCTCGACGGGTCCGGGTTGATCGCCGAGGCGGGCGTGTAGCCGATCTCGGATCTGGTCCGGGGTGTAGGCGCGGCGTTTGCGTTCGGACCGCACGATCACCACACCGGTCGCCGCGACACCCGCGGCCCCTGCCAAGCCGAGCACCTTCCACCAGCGCATGCGCCTAGGCTAGTCGCCGTGCCACGTGAAGCGCTCTCGAGTATCGGTTTGGATGGCGCGGTCGAGCTCACGCGGACCGGCGATCTGTGGCTGTTCCGCGGGCATACCGGTGCCGACCGCGCGATCCGGGGGCTGACCAACAGCCCGGTCAACCATGTCGGCATGGCGGTTGTCATCGATGACCTCCCGGCCCTGATCTGGCACGCCGAGCTCGGCCGGGCACTGCCGGACGTCTGGTCGGGCAACCACCATCGCGGTGCACAGCTGCACGACCTGCGGGCCGCAATCATGCGCTGGGCCAACGATTACGGCCAGCAAGCGTGGATTCGCCAGCTGGATCGGCCGGTTACCCGCGAGATGGAAGATGCCGCGCTGCGGATGGTCGCGCGGCTGGACGGCATGCCCTTTCCCTCGACCAGCGCGCTCGCGGGGCGGTGGTTACGGGGCCGGGTACCGCTGCCGAAACGATCGGGAACGCTCGAAACCGACGCCGGTCTGGAGAACGGGTACTGCGCGGAAATCGTCGCTATGACCTATCAGGCCATGGGTCTGCTGCCGGAGAAGCGTCCGAACTGGTATGACCCGGGCAGGTTTTGGAGCGGCGACAATCTGCGTTTGGCCGGCGGCTATCACCTCGGCGGGGAAATCACGGTGCACGTTCCCGCACGCTGACGCGCCGGCATCACCTACCGCATCCCCGGACGGCCTCGATGTGTCCGGTCCTCATGGCCTGCCGAGTGCCCAGCTGAACAACAACGCCAGGTCGTCGCGGTCCGCTCGGGTCGGTGCGGCGTCGGGGAAAGCCACCATGGGCAGTCGCAGTCCGTCGAGTGCCGCGCAGAGGACCTTCGCGGCCGATATCGGTTGCGCGGCACCGGCTTCCGTCAAAGCCGCGGCGACCAGGTCGCGGGTGTCGGTGTTCCACTGAACCACCAGTGGGGCCAGATCGGGCTGCCGGACGACCTCGAGGTACAGGCTGAATACCGACATTATGCGACGGTCGGGGGCGGTGCTCACCTGTAGCCACCGCTCGGCCAGTTCGGTGGGCGAGGCGGTGCGCAGATCGAAGTCGCGGCGCAGTTCATCGAGAATCGCCCGGGTGGAGGCGATGTCGCGGCGCACCGCTTCGGCGCAGGTCGAATACACCAGATCCGCTCGTGTGGGGAAATGGTAGGTGATCGACGCCAGCGAAACCCCCGCGGCCGCGGCCAGCGCCCGTGTCGTCAGCGCGGGCAGGCCGTCGCGTGAGACCAGGTCGAGTGCGGCATCGAGGACGAGCTGATATCGCTGCTGACCCCGGGCACGTCGGCCGTCGGTATATCCGGTTGTCACCGCCACCTCCTCGGGTTCATCTTGCCGGATGCTCACTGGGCAAATCTCAAGAAAACTATTCGTACGAACGTCTTGTAAGTTACGGTGTCCGAACTCTCAAAGATCGACCCGAGGTGATCCATGACACCACCACCACCACTGCGCAGAGGCTTGTCGGCAGTCGCCGCGCTGGCAGCACTCACGACTATGGCCACCGCGCACAGCGCGGCCGCCGATGTGCCTGCGGGCACCGTCACCGACCGGAGCCCGGCGGTGTCGACGTTCGGGGTCGCGGGGGCGGCGACGGTCGACCGCATCACGTACTGGACCCGGGACTCCTCGGACCGTCCGGCACTGTCCAGCGCTCTGGTCTTCCTGCCGCAGGGGACTCCGCCGCCGGGCGGCCGACCGGTGGTGGCCTGGGACCACGGCACGATGGGTGTCGCCGGGAAATGCGCACCGTCCACCATGGGGCTGGCCGACGACCACTACCCGGAGTTGTTCTCGCGCTGGCTCGCCGACGGCTATGCCGTCGTGGCCACCGACTACATCGGACTGGGCACCCCCGGCCCGCACGCCTATCTCGACGGTCACGCCGAGGCCAACGCCACCGTGGATTCGGTCCGCGCCGCCCGGACGGTCGAGCCGGGACTCTCGACACGCTGGGCGGTCGTCGGGCATTCCCAGGGCGGGCAGGCGGCCATGTTCACCGCCATCGACGCCACCCGCTACGCCCCCGAACTGGACTATCGCGGTGGCGCCGCCTACGCGCCCGGTGCGAGCGCCGTCGACTCGATGACCCTGCTCGGTCGGCCCGGTCTACCGAAAGTGCTGCCCCCGGACATGAATGCGTATGCCGCCTACGCGCTGCTCGGGCTCCAGGCCGCCCGGCCCGACTTCGATCTCGACAGCTACCTCACCCCGTTCGGCCGGGACATCATCGACCGCGCCCAGCGGCTGTGTCTGGATGATCTCATCGCCGAGACAGCCGATGTGAACGTTTCCGACATGCTGGCCCGCCCGCTGGACGAGGGCGATTTCCCGGTACTCGCGCATCCGGTGATGGACATCCCCACATCCGGCTACGACCGCCCGCTGTTCATCGCACAGGGAGTCGTGGACGCCGACGTCCCCGCGCCCATGGTGTGGAACCTGGAAGCCCAGCTCGTCGGGCAGGGCACCCGAGTCGAGATGCGCAATTATCCCGGCGACGACCACGAAAGCCTGCTCACTACCGCCGAACCCGACGTCGACGGCTTCCTCGCGCAACTGCTGCGCTGACCCGGACAAATCCCCTGGGGGACCTCCGATGAGCCGTCGGTCCTTCGGCCACCCCGTCCATGTCGGCGAATGAGTCGACCAATCCATCTGCCCACCAAGGAGATTCAGTGAACACCCGCACCCGCATCGTCGTCGCCTCCGCATTGACCGCGACCTTGATGACACTCACCATCGAAGTGGCCACGGCCGCCCCCTCGCCCGTCGCCCCGGCCACCGGCACAGCCACGGATGCGGCCGCCCTGAGCGCCGATTCCCCCAGCAGCGCCGGGACGTCCACGCCGTCGGCAACGGCAGATCTGCCAGTTGCGGATCTGGCGAATGCCGCTGCGGCGCAGCTACTTTCTCCGTCCGCATCGGGCGCCGTCCCGGTCGCCGCGGCCGCGGGGACCGACCCACAGGCCGACATCGCCGATGCACTGAACCAGGCCGGTAACGAGTTCATGCTGGCCGCGACCGTGGGCACCATGGCCGGTGGCGTGGTCGGGCTCGTGGGCGGCTGTGTCGTCGGCGCGATCGTCGGCGCGATCGGTGGCTGCATTCCCGGCCTGGGGATCGGCGCGGCGGTGGGCCCGATCATCGGCGGCGTGGTCGCCGGGGTCCCCGCCGGTATCGCGGCACTGGTGCAGGCGTACAACACCCTGCACGCTGCCGGTGACATCAGCGCCCCGCTCGCGGCTCCGATCAGCTGACGTTGGACCACCGGTCACTGCGGCAATGTGCCGACGCCGCAGTGGCCGGGAAATCAACTGCCCTAGATCATCTCGGTGTTCCGGGTGACCAGCGCCCTGAAAGACGCGCGAATCTACTGGCGTAGAACCTGATTCGCGCCCAACTCCCCGAGCACCGAAGGCAAGTCCCCGATATCGTGGCGCCGATCCCACGAGGGGTAGTGCGGCAATCGGTATCGGGGACGAGTGACGCGTCGGCTGTCACGCCATGACGGTCGCCTAGGGGTTGTAGATTTCCACGAAAGCGTTGGTGGCGACGGCGAAGACGCCGGGTCCGGTGCCGGTGCAGGCCGCCGTAATACGGTCACCCGACGGGGTGAAGGGGTAGCTGAGCACCTTGTAGGGGCCGACGGCGTACAGCGGGAACGGCCCGCTGGCGTAGAGGCCGACGCAGTCGAGGTGAAGTACGTAGTTGGATCCACCGTCGGGCCGGCAGACTGCCGACGCGTCGAACACCCCCTTCGTCACGGTGCAGTCCTGCGGCGCGGCCTGCGCGGTACCCGACCCGACGACGGCCGCGAAACCCAAACCCGAAATGCCCGCGATCGCAACCCGTCCGGCGACACTCAACGACCTTTTCATGAAGACCCTTCCGATTGGCGTTGTGTTGTTCGTCGTAGCCGAGCCCAGCTTTGTTTCCATTCTGAAGTTTTTGGCCGTGTCCGGCCCGCATCGCGGGAACGGTACAGCGGTGAAATACGGTCGGGGTCGTGACAGGTCGTGGCAGTTCGAGGGTCGGTGGAGTCGATCATGGGTAAGCCGAATCGGAAGCATCGGGCAGCCAAGCAGCGGGCGCGATACGGCGGAGCCGACGTTCCGGGCATGCCCGGTGGGGCCGAGGGGCGGCCGCCGACCGCTGCGGAGATCGGCAATGCGATCCTGGCGGCCGCCATGGAATCGGCCCAGCGTGGGGCGCGGGCAGGATCAGTACAGCATGATCCGGTTGTCGTGTTCGCCGGCCGGCTCGCCGCTGACGACCCGCTCCTTCACGAGGTGGAGCGGGGTGTGCACCTGGCGGAGCAGCACCTCATGGCGCGAGCCTTCCGGAATGGCTGGTTGCCGGCGGACATTCAGCAGGCGGCGCGACGGCGGGTCGACGACTTCGCCGTCGGCTTTCTGATCGACACCATGGCGGACTCTGTGCGGCCCTTCGCGCCTGCGACCGTCGACGAAACCTGGCTTGCTCAGCTCGGTGAATTGGCGGCGGACGTCTGGTGGTCGGATTCTTCGCCGCATTTCGGCCAGTGGGCGGCGAAGCACATGCTGACCACCGCCGAAGCGCTCATCACCGTCATCGAGGCCCTCGGACTGCTGATCCTGCTGCCGAAACTGGAACTCATCAGGCCCCTGCCCGGTACCGCACGCCCGATGGCCGCGGTCCCCCATCATGTCGACGAGAAGGTGCTCGGCCGCGTTCGCGGGCTGCTCGCCAAGGCGGAGTCCACGCCCTTCCCCGAAGAGGCCGAGGCCCTGTCGGCCAAGGCCCAGGAGCTGATGACCAAGTACGCGCTCGATCGGGTGCTCGTCGACGCCGACACCGCCGTCCCGGATCTGCCAGGGGCACGGCGAATGTGGCTGGATACACCGTACACCGACGCGAAGGCCCTTTTGATCGACGTCGTCGCCAAGGCCAATCGATGCCGCGCCGTCTTTTCCTCGGCATGGGATTTCATGACCATCGTCGGCGACGACGCGGACCTCGACGCGGTGGAGTTGTTGTCCACCTCGCTGCTCGTACAGGCCACCAGGGCGATGATCGCGAACGGCGACAAAGCCTCCCGAAGCGACAAAGCCTCCCGAAGCGACGAGGCGCGCAGCCGGACGTTCCGGAAGTCGTTCCTCGTCGCCTATGCCACCCGTATCGGGGAGCGCCTGGACGCGGCCACCGCGGCCACCATCGCGGAATCGGCTGAGCCGGAACGACTGCTGCCGGTCCTGGCCTCACACCAGATCGCAGTCGACGCGGCTTTCGACACCCTGTTTCCACAAGCCCGGAACCGCGGGATCACAATCCGCAGCGCCGCAGGCTGGGACGCCGGCCGAGTAGCCGCCGACCGCGCCCGCCTCGACCCGAGACAGTCATGACGACCAGTGGCCCGGGTGCGGGCCAGGCACGAAGGCGAGCGCCGTGCCCGGCCTCGCTGCAACTGCGGACGCCTCAGACATCGTCCGGATGCCGGGTGAGTAGCCGCTCGGCGGCGTCGTACTCGTAGAGTTCGGCATAGCGTCCCCAGTCGATGGCGATCCGCAGTTGTCGCCGCGCGGCGTCCTCGGTGAAGCCCCGCCGTAGCAGGTCGAGGAAGAAGCCGTCGCGCAGCCGCTGGTTGCGCGCACTGGTCAGGGCGTGGTCGATCGCCGCGACCAGGGGCGCATGGGCTCGCGCCAGCCGCGCGAAAATGGCCTTGGCACTGTCGATATCGGCCTCGGCGAACAGGGCGCCGTCGACGGTGAGTTCGATATCCCCGTCGGCGGTGGTGGCCAGCCCCAGCATGGTGGCGGCGTCGACCACCGGCATCAGATCGTCGATCTCGAAGCGCAACCCGCCGGCCAGATCCGGCAGGTCGGCCCGCCCGCCTTGGGCGGCAACGAAATCCAGCATGCCGCCGATTCCGTCCACCCCGGCATCGGGCAGCGGCCGGGTGGTGGGTGTGGGTGTGATGCTCGGCCAGCCGCCATCGAAGGTGGCGTCGGTGAGCATCCGATAGGCCTGGTCCACCAGTGCCTGGAACCCGGCGCCGCGTGGGTCGCGCGGCCGCGGGAGCCGCACCTGGATCTCGCCCTTGATTCGCCCGGGATTGTTGTCCAGCACCAGGATTCGGTCGGCCAGCTGCACGGCCTCCTCGATGTTGTGGGTGACCATCAGCATGGTCTTGGTCGGGAAGGCGGTCTCCGCCCACAGGCGCATGAGCTCGCCGCGCAGGTTCTCGGCGGTCAAGACGTCCAGCGCCGAGAACGGTTCGTCCATGAGCAGCACCTCCGGCTGCACCACCAGGGCGCGGGCGAATCCCACTCGCTGGCGCATACCGCCGGAAAGCTCCTTGGGATAGGCGTTCTCGAAGCCGTCCAGGCCGATCATGTCGATGGCGTCGGTGACCCTCTCGCCGCGCTCCCAGGCCGAAATCCCTTGGGCGCGAAGGCCGAGTTCGACATTCTGCCGCACGGTCAGCCACGGCAGCAACGCGAAGGTCTGGAACACCATGGCGGTA
The DNA here is from genome assembly GCF_053601595.1 of Nocardia sp. NPDC004711. Lineage (NCBI taxonomy): Bacteria > Bacillati > Actinomycetota > Actinomycetes > Mycobacteriales > Nocardiaceae > Nocardia > Nocardia sp. NPDC004711. Next base: position 107,813 of record NZ_JBSGCB010000012.1, read on the forward strand.
TCGGCATTCGGCTCGGTGATCTCGGTCTGCCGGATGCGTGCGGACCCCGCAGAGGGGAGCATCAGGCCCGCGATGATCCGCAGCAGCGTGGACTTGCCGGAGCCGGATTTGCCCAGCAGCGCGACGATTTCCCCCTCCTGCAGCTCGAGGCAGACATCCGAGAGAACCGGCAGCTGCTCGCCGGAGGGGTTGGTGAAGTTCTTGGTGACACGATCGACGGTGATGATGGGGGCCGACACGGTGTGTCCTCCTTTCGAAAAGTGTTTCAGCTCAGCGAGAATCGCTGTTCGGCGGTGCGCTGCAGGCGCCGCCACAGCAGGCGGTTGATGGTCACCGTGACCACGCTCATCACCACGGTGCCGAGCAGCACCTTGGCGAAGACGTCGTCGGTGGTGGCATTGGTGATGTACGCGCCCAGGCCGTAGGCCTCCATATGGGTGTTCCCGGCCTCCACGACCTCGCCGACCAGCGTGGCGTTCCACGCGCCGCCGAACGCGGTGATCGCGCCGACCACGTAGCCGGGGAAGATCGCGGGCAGTATCAACGACTTCCAGCGCTGCCATCCGTGCACGCCGAGATCGTCCATGGCCTCGCGCAGGTCCGTCGGGATCTGCCCGGCCGCCGCGATCACATTGAACAGCACGTACCACTGCGCACCCAGCGCCATCAGCGCGATGCCGCCGATATTCAGTGAGATGCCGGTGTAGGTGAGCGCCGCGATGACGAAGATGAACAAGAACTGGGCCGGGAAACTGGCCAGCACCTGCACCACCGGTTGAGCGAACCGGCAGATGCGCGGATTCATCCCGATCCACACGCCGACCGGCACCCACACGATGGTGGAGACCACCAGCAGCACTATCACGCGGCCGAGGCTGGCCAGCCCCAGCAGCGAGGTCGGCCCGAATTCGGCCAGGCCCACGGTTCTGTCGAAGTAGGAGGCGAGTGCCCAGGTGCCCCAGGCGAGCGCGGCGAAGAGCAGTCCGAAGAAGAGCACATCGCCGATGCGGCTGCCCGCACGCTCGTCGTAGGCGGAACGGGTGCTGCGCCCGAAGACCCGCATGAGGCGATCGACCCGCTCACCGACCGGCCGTAGCACCCGAGCCAGCCGGCCCGGCACCGTGCTGTGCCGCAGCAGGTCGAGCACCAGACTCCGTGGGGCCTGCGCACTTTCGGTGTGCTCCACCCGGAATCGCTCCGACCACGCCGTGAGCGGCCGCCAGAACACCACGTTCACCATGACGATGGTGAGCACCATGACCAGCGCACCCATAATGAGATTGCCGACCTCGGCCTCGGAGGTGGCCGCCGCGATGAAGCTACCCATGCCGGGCAGCGCCTCGTCCCGGCCGGATACCGTGATGACCTCCGAGGCCGCGAGCATGAACCACGCGCCGCCGAAGCTCATCATGCCGTTCCAGATCATCGGCACCATGGCCGTCGGCACCTCCAGCTGCCACAGCCGCTGCCAGCGGGTGAGCCGCATCATGCGGGCCGCATCATCCAGCTCCCGGGGCATATTGCGCAACGCCTGGTAGTAGGCGAAGGTCATGTTCCAGGCCTGCGCGGTGAAGATGGCGAAGATGCACGCCGCCTCCGCGCCCAGATACGAGCCGTGGAACATGCCCACGAACGCGGTGACCGTGATCGAGACCAGGGCCAGCACCGGCACCGACTGCAGCACGTCGAGCGCCGGGATGAACACCTTCTCGGCCCGCCGCGAGCGCGCCGCCCACTGGCCGACGATCAATGTGAAGAGGATCGACGCCACCAGGCCGATGAACATGCGCAGCGTGGTGCGGGCCGCGTAATAGGGCAGGTTCGCGGGATCGGTTGATACGGACTCGGTTCCCGTATCCGGCGTCCAGGGCACCGACATGTCCCGAAACAGCCGCAGCACCACCAGGATCAGCAGCACGCCCGCGCCGATGATCAGGTAGTCCACCGCCCGGAGCCGGCCGCGCGCCCGCGGCACCTCGGGAGTCATCTTGGGGCGGTCCGGAATTGCCAATTCAAGAGTCATTGCTGTTCACCTCGCTCCGAGCGGCGTCGTCGCAACTCAGTTGGTCGATTCGTCGGCGGCCGCGGGCGGTGCGGTCATGACGTTGAAGGCGTGCACGGCCGAGGCCAGCACCGCCGGTGCGCCGACGAGCAGGTTGAAAACCACGACTCCTATCCCGGCCCCGGCCACCGCGCCCTCCAGGCAGCCGGTGACGGCGCCCGGAATCGCCAACGTGCCCAACGTCAATGCGCCGACCGCGAGACCCTGGCCCGCGCCCAGCAGGACGCAGCCCAGCGGCGCTCCGATGACCGCACCCAGCAGCGTGCCCACCGCCAGGGCCACGGTGAGCTCGTTGTTGACATTCTGGAAGACGGTATTCATCCGATCCTCGAAGCTGTCGGGATCGGCAATCGGCTGTGCCGCAGGGCCTTCGGCTTGCGCCTCCGCGGCGGCGTGCAGCTCCGCGGCGATGCGTCGTTCCTCGGTGCTGACCGGTCGGGCCCGATCCGGGCGCGGAGTGAGGGTGGCGCTGTCGCCGTCGATGCGGGCGTCGATCGGGTACGTCGTGTCCTGCTTCGTGATGGTCAGCGGGATCGCCCCCACCACCACGCCCTGCGGGTCGAGGATCTGCAGCTGGTCGGTGGTGGTTCGGAGCGTGCCGAGGTCGGTGCGCAGCACCACCGATCGGTCCACGATCCGGGCGTCGCCGGACACGGCCTGAGCTGTCACAGCGTCGGCGAGCCGGGCGTCCGGTCCGGGTGCCGCGGCCGAAGCGGCGGCAGGGGCGACCAGTCCGGCGGTGGTCATCGCCGCGGTGGCGAATGCGAGCAAGCGAATTCTCATCGGGATGTTTCCCCTCGGGATACTGCTGCCCGCATCGGATTCCGGGCAGCATCGAATACCGTCGGGCACGGTGGTGCCGACGGGTCGGATACATATGCGAATCTCCGAATTCATTCGTAAAATGTGCATGCGAATAGTCCGGTGCCGCGCGGGCGGCATCGTGATATCGGAGAATTGCGTGCGTCGAGATATCGACGCGGTGTTGGTGTGGTGGCTAGCGGCCCGGACCGAGGCGGAGGGGCCGACCCGGAGATCCCGGGTCATCATCGGGTGCCATCGTGCTACCCGACCTCCTCACTGGTAGAACGCGATTCGTCAACGCACGGGGGAGGTCGCCCGGAACTCTCGGGGCGGACGCACACCCCTCTCGTCAGAGTTTTGGCACTGCACGACGTGTTCCGAACCGGAGTGTTCCGAATCGGAAAGCCACTTTGGATTACCCCTTGATCCGGAGAAATCTGTCCTAACCTTGGGCGTCTCTCGACGTCGTCAGATCAGTGGCCTGTGTTCGTGCAGGAGCCTCGCCTATCGAGGTGCAACAGGGAACCTAGTTAAAGACTCGTTAAAAGTCAAAACGGCGCCGGATTCGGCGGTCCGGTGGCTCCGACGATCACCATTCTCATTCTTCGACTGTGGCCGACGCCGCTGATAGGGCACCGGCACGCCGCGTCAGCTGCCGCCCGCCGATCATGACCGCGGCGATGGCGGTCACGCCGAGCAACGCGCCCGTGACGAGGACGCCGGTCACCGATGTGCAGCTGACGATCACGCCGCCGGTGAGCGCACCGAGGGCGACGGCCAGGTTGTACATGGCGGTATTCAGGGCGGTCGCGGCCTCGGGATGGTCGGGGGCGGCCTGCAGGATCCAGGTCTGCACGCCGACCGGAATCGCGCCGAATGCCGTGCCCCACACCAGCAGTGCCACGATGCCGCTGACCGGTGTGGTCGCGATGAGCGGGAAGAGTGCGAGTGTCACTGCCAGCAGGGCGGCGGCGGCGACCAGGGCGCGCCGCGGGTCGCGGCCGGCGGCGGCGCCGCCCGCGAAGGTTCCGGCCACGCCCGCCAAGCCGAAGGCCAGCTGTGCGGGCCCGATTGCCCCGGCGCCCAGACCGGAGATGTCCTGCAGCATGGGCCGGACGAAAGTGAATGCCGCCCAATGCCCGCCCACCAGAAGGAAGGTGGCGATGACGCCGGCGCGGACGGCCGGTGTGCGCAACTGCCGCGCCAGGGCGCGGGGGCGGACCACCTCGGTGGCAGGCAGGGGCGGCAGCAGCAGCCGCAGCGCGAGGGCGACCACCGCGCCGAATCCGGCCAGTGCGGCGAAGGCGACGCGCCAGCCGCTCAGATTGCCGATCAGCGTCGCGGCCGGCACGCCCAGCACGTTGGCCGCTGTCGCACCGCCGAACGCGAGCGATATCGCTCGTGGAATATGGTGCGCGGGAACCAGTCTGACCGCGCACGAGGCGGCCAGGGCCCAGAAGCCGCCGATGGCGATGCCGGCGACGGCACGTGCGGCGAGCAGGATCGCGAAGTCCGGTGCCAGCGCCGAGACCACTGTCGCGGCCAGCATCAGCCCGATCAGCCCGATCAGGACCGTACGCCGGTCCGATCTTCCGATCGTGACGGGCAGGGTGGTCGCGGCCGCGGCGGCCATGAGTCCAGGCAGCGTGATCGTCAATGCGACCGCGCCGGGAGAGATGTCGAAGGTGTGACCGATGGGGGTGAGCAGGCCGACCGGCATGGCCTCTACGGTGACCATCGCGAAGGTGGCGGTGGATACCGCCACGACGGCGAGCCAATTGCGGATCGGGGTTCCGGCGCCGGTGGATTCGTGGGTGGAAGCGATGGGGGCTGCCATTACTTCCACCTGCTCGTGTCGGAGGAGGAGGTGGTGTTCGCCATGTTCGCAACACTTCCGGGCGGCGCTGATGCGACGCTGGCGTCAGCTGACAGCGCGCTGGTACAGGGCCTGCGCGAAGAGGACGTCGGCCTGGTCGCAGGGGGTGCGCCGCCCTTCGTTCAGGGCGGAGAGGAATCGGCGCTGCCCCAGCGCTTTCCGGGCGAGGGTGCACGCCTGCCGTACGTCGGGGCCGGGATTGCCGTTCGTGATGCGACCGGTCACCTGGTCGATGGCTCCCAGCAGGCGCGCGGCCGGTTCGGGTGCGCCGATGGCCAGGGCGGCCAGCGCATAGCCGACGGCGACGACGGGGAACAGTCGTGGTGCGGCGGCGGCGAGATCGCGGGCGATCACGAGTTGCCTTGTCGCAGCGCCGATTCGGCGCGTTTTCACCAGTGCGATCGCGTAGTGTGTGCGCCCCAGGATCTCGTCGGCGGCCAAGGCCGCGGCCGGACTGCGGTCCGCACCGCGCAGCGGACCGTCGTCGCCGAACAATCGACCGTACAGCTCGATCGCCGTGCCCGGTTCGCCTTGCCGCAGTGCCAGATCGGCCTCGGCAATGCGGAGCCACTGCGCCGTTCCATCGGGCACCTGGGTATCCACCCACCTCCGGGCGGACGCCAGGTAGGCGGCGCCGCCATCCACATCGTTCTCCCGCAGATGCAACTGCGCGGCGCGGCGCAGCACGCCCACGACCTCCTCGGCCCCCAGGCCCGGGGTCAGCAGTTCGGCGGCCCGGGCGATGAGGGGAGCACCCGCGGCGAGCCCCGCGGATTCGATCCGGTGGTGGGCCAGGTGCAGCAGCGCCCGGCTCACCCCGCGCGGCTCGCCCAGTCTCTCCAGAATGCTGATGGCCGCTTCGAGGTCGGCCACGCATCGCTCGAACGACTCTGTGTCACCGCCGATTTCGTCCAGCGCCCGCAGCACCAGCGCATTGCCGCGCAACCAGGCGTCCTCGGCGGCCAGGCACTGGTTCAGCAGCTCGCCGGCACCACGGTGCCGGTCGCGAAGTGCCAGCAGCAGCACGAAGATCGGATGCGGCGGCCGGGACTCGCCCATGGCGGTCCGCACCAGTTCATCGAATTCACCCGAGCAATCGGGTATTTGGCCCCACCACAACGGCTCGTGGTACGCGGGCAACTGGTGGGCGTAGCGGACGGCGAGAAAATCCGCGGCGCGGCCCGGCGGCGGAGCCGCACCGAACAACGCCAGCACCCGCGGTTGCCAGGCCAGGGCCTCGCCACGGAGCCCGCACAGCAGCCAATGCCAGATCAGGCCGCCGTACAGACCGACCGCACACTCGCCGTCCCCGGTGCGCACCGCCCATTCCAAAGCGGCCAGGCAGTTGGCGTGTTCGATGGTGAGCAGGCGCGTCGCCTGCTGCTGCCGCGCATCGAGCAGCCGTGGTGCCGCGTCCCGTACGAGAGCGAGGAAATTGCCGGCGTGGGCGTCCGCCAGTCGCCGGCTCTCGTCGGCCGCGTCCAATTCCGATGCGGCGTAGGCGCGAATCGTTTCCACCATTCGGTATCGCGCGCCGTCGAACTCGACGAGGGACTTGGCGACCAGCGCCGCCACAGTATGCGCGGTGTCCTCGCCGCCGCACACCGCGAGGATGGCGTCGAGCGTGGCGCCGTCGGCGAAGACGGCCAGCCTGCGCGCCAATTCGACCTCTGCACCGGTGAGCAGGTTCCAGCTCCAGGACACCACGGCATGCAGTGTGCGATGCCGGGCTGATCCGTTGCGGCCGATCGAGTCCAAGAGGCGGAAGCGGTGGGGCAGCCGGTCGGCCAGATGACGTACCGGCAGGGCGTGCAGGCGGGCGGCGGCGAGTTCGATCGCCAGCGGCAGCCCGTCGAGGCAGCACACGATGGACACGATATCGGCGCATTCGGCGTCGGCCAGCCGGAAGTCCGGTCGCACCGCGCGGGCGCGGTCCACGAATAGCTGGACGGCGGCGGATTCGGCGGCGATCTCCACCGATGCACCGGGCTCCGGCACCGCCAAAGCCCTTACCGGGTACAACTTTTCGCCGTCGATGCCGAGCGGCTCACGACTGGTGGCCAGCACGGTCAGCAGGGGGAAGTGGCACAGCAGGAACGCGGCCAGCTCGGCGGCCGCGTCGATCACATGCTCACAGTTGTCCAGGATCACCAGCATTCGGCGCTGCCCCACGGATCGGTGCAGCACCGCGCGCCAGTCGGCGTCGTCGCTGGATCCGCCGAGGCCCAGGGCGGACAGCAGAACGGCCGGAACCGCAGTCGGCGTCGGCGCGTCGTCTTCGCGCTGGGGTGCGATGCCCGCGAGGTCGGCGAAAACGCAGGCGTCGGGCCAATCCGGCTGGACCGCAGCGAGTTCCGTCGCCAGCCGGGTCTTCCCGACGCCGCCCGTACCGGTCAGGGTCACCAGCGCGGAGTCGCGGAGCATCCGGGTGAGCTGGTCGAGATCGCGTTCTCGATCGACGAAGCTGGTCCAGCGTCGCGGCACTCCCCGCCCCCGCACGAGGGGCGCTCCCGCTGATGATTCCGGCGATCCGACGGCGGATTCCGGCACAGATGGTGCCGAATCATATTGTATCAGTTGCGAATCCAGCTCAATCTGCCTCGGTCCAGCCGGCGTCGGATGTGGCGGGTGGTCCGACTCGGCGGCCGCACCCGCGTCGATGGAGGTCAGTGCCGCCTGCAACGCCGGGCCGGGTTCGGCGCCGAGTTCACGGCGCACCAACTCGGCCGTGTGCCGGTAGATGTCGAAGGCCTCCGATTTCCGGCCCGCAGCGGCGAGTGCTGTGATGCGCCGGGCGGCAAGGGTTTCCCGGAAGGGGTGCGCCGTGCAGTGGTGAGCCAGTTCGGGCAGGGTCTCGCCGGCCCGGCCGAGCGCGAGCAGGAGATCGGCGCGGAGCTCGATCGCCGCCAGTCGCCGCTCGGTCAGCTCGGTGACCGTCGAGCGCATGTCCGCCGAGTCGACCACGCCGGCGAGCGCGTCCGAACGCCACTGTGCCAGAGCCAGATCCACCGCGCGGACGGCGGGCTCATGCCGCCCGGCCGATCCTGACCGCCGAGCCTCACCGAGCAGCCGGTCGAATCGGCACGCGTCGACCGCGTCCGGTTCGACCGCCAGTAGATACCCCGTTCCGTCCTTCACCACGCGATGGGAGCCGACTGCCGCGCGTAATCGGCTCACCAGGGCCTGGAGCGCATTCTCGACGCGCGCCGGCGGATCCCCGTCCCAGATCCCGTCGGTCAGCAGCCCGGTCGGAACCGTCGTCCCGGCGCGAAGTGCGAGCAGCGCCAGCAAGGTTCGCAACCGTGGCCCGACGATCGCGAACTCGCGCCCATCGGCCGCGACCACCGAGACCGGGCCGAGCACCCTCACCTGCACCACGTGACACCTCCACCTGACCTCCCGCCCATGATCACTGGAATCCGCGGCCGCTGTCGAACGGAATTCACACGACGGGATGGCCGCCGACGACACTGGCGGGCACCCGTTCTCGGACCTGCCAGTGTTCGACGATCAGGTCACCCTGGATGCGGAAGACATCCACGACCATCGTGCCGCGATCCCCCGGTCCGGTTGTGAAGAGGCTGTGCGCGAACACCAGATCTCCGGTGGCGGCGATCCGGCGCAGATCGAACCGGGCGTGCGGGAACCGCTGCCGCACACCGCTGATCAGCTCGATCAATGCCCGGCGGCCGTCGGGCAGGCTCGGACCGTGCTCGACCAGCTCGTCGGCGACGAAGCGATCGGCCAGATCGGCACGGCCCCGATTCCACAGCACTTCGAGGTAGTCGACGACGAGTGCGGTCATCTCGCTGCGGCCGTGCGATGGTCGAGCGATCAAGCGCCCGTCTCGATCATGACGGTCTTCTGCTCGGTGTAGGCCTCCAGCGCGGTGCGCCCGCCCTCCCGGCCCAACCCCGAGGTCTTGTACCCGCCGATCGGCGCATTGGGCATGAAGGTGTAGCCGTTGATGCCGACCGCTCCGGCGCGGATGCGGCGGGCCAGCCGGAAAGCGCGCCCGACGTCGGCGGTGTAAATGCCTGCGGCGAGGCCGTACTCGGTGTCGTTGGCGATACGGACCGCCTCGTCCTCGTCGGCGAACGGGATGACGGCCAGCACCGGCCCGAAGATCTCCTCCTGCGCCAGCCGGATGCCGTTGTCGACCTGGGTGAAGATGGTCGGGTTCAGATAGTTGCCGGCGCTCAGCGCGTCGCTCGGCCGATCGCCGCCGAGCAGCAGGTGCGCCCCCTCGGCGGTGCCGGACTCGATGTAGTCCAGCACCTTCACCAGTTGCTGCTTGTTGATCAGTGGCGACGCGTTTGTGGCCGGGTCGAACGGGTCGCCGTACCGCACCGATGCCGCGATCTCCCGTGCACCGTCGAGGAATTCGTCATAGCAGTCGACGTGCACGAGGGCCCGGGTCTGGGCGGTGCACTGCTGTCCGGACATGCCCAGCGCGATCATGCGCATCACCGTCCTCCCGGCCTCGCGGACGTCCGCGTCGGGGAAGACCAGGCTGGGGCTCTTACCGCCGAGTTCCAGGGTGACGCGTTTGATGTCCTGCCCGCTGGCCTCGAGAATGCGTCCGCCGACCCGGCGACTGCCCGTGAAACTGATCTTGTCGACGCCGGGATGGGTGATCAGCGCCTCGCCCGACGTGGTCCCGACGCCGGTGACGAGATTGAAAACGCCGGGCGGCAAATCCAATTGATCGATCAGTTCGGTGATCGCGAGGCTGCTGAGGCTCGCGTATTCGGAGGGTTTGAGCACGACCGTGCAGCCGGCGGCCAGCGCGGGCGCGACCTTGTTGGCCAGCTGCAGCACCGGCGCGTTCCAGGGCACGATGGCCCCGACCACACCGACCGGCTCACGGAAACTCAGGTACTGCAGGTCACTTCGCTCGGTGTACTGCGGATAGGTCTCCCCGCCGAGCTTGTCGATCCAGCCGAGGTGGTGATCGAACACGTCCCCGGCGACCTCGGCCGAGAGCCGGTACTGGGTGGTGAAAGAGATCGGCATGCCGTTCTCGAGCGTCTGGATCCTGCTCAGCCGTGGTGCGGCCGCGCGCAGCAATCGCACCAGGGGTTCGAGGATCGCCTTGCGCTCCTTGGCCCGCAGCCGCGGCCACGGGCCCTCGTCGAAGGCTCGCCGCGCCGCGCTGACGGCCCGATCGACATCGGCGGCCGAAGCGTCGGCAATGGTGGTGACCTCCTCGTTGGTCGCGGGGCTCAGGTGCTGCCAGCGTGCATCGGAATCGGAATCGACCCACCGGCCGTCGATGTAGAGCCGCCCCGGGGCGATCTCGAGAGCATCCCGGTGCGGAAGAACGGAAAAGTCGAGTTGGCCGACATTGTCGATATTCGTCATGCCGACCACACTCACCGGCCTCGCGGACACGGGACTGGCACGCGGCGACAGTCCGGTATCAGTGGCCGCGATCAGGCTTGCGGACATGGTGGACAATATGATCCGGCCCGGCCCGGGGAGGCCTGCCCGTGCCGCGAGCTATCGACTTCCGCGCATGGCGGCGTTCTGGCTACTGGTGGCCGCACTGGCCCTGATGCTGTTCGCTTCCTCGGCGCCGTCGCCGCTGTATCCCGTCTATCAGCAGCAGTGGCACTACTCCTCGCTGGTATCGACGGGCGTGTACGCGATCAATGTCCTTGCCCTGCTCGCCACTCTGCTGGTGGCAGGGTCGCTGTCCGACCACATCGGACGCCGGCCGGTGCTGTTCGCCGCCGCGGTGACGGCGCTGGCCGGGACGCTGATCTTCGCCGAGGCGCAGTCGGTGGCATGGCTTTTCGTGGCGCGCGGCGTTCAGGGCATCGCGGCCGGGCTGTCCACCGGAGCGATCAGCGCGGCATTGATCGATCTGCAGCCGCCGGGTTCACGGCTGGGCGTCCTGATGTCCAGCGTGGCCGCCGGAGCCGGATCGGCCGCGGGCGCGATGGCCTGCGGACTGCTGGTGACCTACGCGCCGGCACCCACCCACTTGGTGTTCTGGCTACTGGCGGCTGCCTATCTGGTGCTGATCGCGGGCGTCACGATGATGCCCGAGACGGCCGCGCCGGACGGTCGTGCGCTGGACTCACTGATTCCGAAAGTCTCGGTGCCGCAATCGGTCCGGTCGGTCTTCCGGACGCTGCTGCCGTCCATCGTCGCCACCTGGGCGCTGGGCGGGCTGTATCTGTCGCTCGGTGGGGCGCTCATGCGCGCGCAGTTCCATCTGAACAGCCCGCTGGCCGGCGGGCTGGTGATCGTCGCGCTGCAAGGCGCCTCGCTCACCGCCGCCGTCTTCACCCGCAACTGGACCATCGAGCGGGCACTGGGCCGAGGCCCGGCCTTCCTGGTCACGGGTGTCGTGATCGCCTTGACCGGCGTCGCGACGCATGAGGTGTGGCTGTTCCTCGTCGGCAGCAGTATCGCCGGACTCGGCACCGGACCGACGTTCACCGGCATCCTGCGGATGCTCACCGGGCTGACCGAGGCCGATCGGCGAGCCGAGGTGATCACGGCGACCTATGTGGCGGCATACCTCGCGTTCAGCCTGCCCGCCGTCCTCGCCGGACTCTGCCTGAGCCGATTCGACCTGTCCGCCACGGCCTTCGGCTACGGCGTGATCGTGCTCGTCCTCGAACTCATCGCCGTGCTCAGCAGCGCCCGGCACCGGGGCGCACTGAGCACCCTCACCGGCGCCCCGCCCTGTCCGGCGCCGTGCCCCGGCACCGTCGCGGCGAACCCGCGCGTCGTCGCCGCGCACGCCTGAGCACGACCCATCACGAAAGGAACCTCGATGACCACGGCACAGCGATTCCTGCAGGCCGATCCCGCCCGGCGTGAGCCGGTCCGATTCGCCAGTGGGACCGCGACCCTGGCCGGCCACCTGTACCGGCCGCCGGCCGCCGCACCCGGCGAGCGCACGCCGGGTGTGGTGATGTGCGGGCCGATCAGCAGCGTCAAGGAACAGACACTGCCGCATTACGCCGAGCGGTTCAGCGACGCCGGATACACGGTGCTGACCTTCGATCCCCGCAATTTCGGTGAGAGCGAAGGGGAACCACGCCATCGCTACGACCCCAATCTGGTCATCGCCGACTATGCGAACGCCATCAGCTATCTACTCATGCGGCCGGATGTGCATCCGGAACGGATTGCGGCCGTGGGTGTCTGCATGGGCGGCGGCTATGCCGTCTCCGTCGGGGCCCGGGACAAGCGGCTGAGGGCCGTGGTGAGCATCGCCGGCGGGTACAACATCGGCGGGACCTTTCAGCAGGGCCTCGGCATCGAAGGCTTCGCGATCTACTTCCGGCGGGTCAACGATCTGGTCCAGCACCAGTACGAGACCGGCGAAATCGCTTACATACCAACCATTGCCGAGGAGCTGACCGAGCAGATTCCGGTGGCGGTCATGCCGAACCCGGAGGCGTACGGCTACTACGACCGCACCAGCAGGACCGAAGCACCCAATTGGCCGCGCATGCTGACCGCGGATTCGCTCGAACCGTATTTCATCTACAACTCGATCGTGCACGCCCCGCTGGTCGCACCCACCCCGCTGCAGATCATCCACGGCACCGGGGATACCGCACTACTGCCGGAATATGCCCGCCAGGTCCACGATGCCGCCCTCGGGGTGAAGGAACTGGTCTGGATCGAGACCAGCAACCACATCGAACTCTACGACCAGGACCCTTACGTCTCCGAGGCCGCCGGCCACGCCCTGCGCTGGCTCGACCGCCACCTCGCCTGAGACGAATCATCCACCACGACAGGAGAACTCGACATCATGAATGCTGTGCAGGATCGGCTCGACATCATCGCGACCTGCTCCCTCATGGCCTGGCTCGCCGATCACCGGGACTGGGACCGGCTGGGCGAGGTCTTCACCCAGGAGGCCGTCCTGGACTACACCAGTCTCAACGGCGGCGAGCCGGTGACGCTGACACCCACACAGATCGGCGCCGCGTGGTCGCAGGTGCTGGGCAAGTTCGATGCGACCCAGCACGTGATCACCAACCATCTGGTGACCGTGGACGGCGACACCGCCGTCTGCACCGCCTACTTCCAGGCCACGCACGTCCTCGCCGATCGATTCGGCGCGCCGACATGGACATTGGGCGGAACCTATCGCTTCGACCTGACCCGCGCGGCGGGCGACTGGCGGATCCGCGCGGTCGTGATGACCGCGACCTGGGGCCGGGGCAACCGGGGGCTCATCGCGTAGCGTCCGTAATGGCGAGCGCGGCGTGTTCGGCCTCGATGAGCAGCGCCTCCAGCGCGGTGGCGTCCCCTTCGCCCGAAACCCTCTCGAATGCCGTGTCGCCGAGCATGTTCCGGGCTAGGGCCACCGCGCGCTCGCCGTCCGGTCCGAGCACCGTGCGGCCCTCGCGCTGGTACTCCCGTCGCAGGATGCCGATGATCCGCGCGGCCAGTTCGGGCAGGCCCGAGGCAAGAGCCGCCAGCGCATGCCCGAACGCCACGTCCAACAGCATCAACGGGGTCACGGAGACCGCATACTCGCGACAGATCCGCAGATGGTGCGCGGCGCACTCTGTCCGGCCCGCCTCGAGCAATACGTTCGCGTACGTGACACGCCAGTAGACCGGCGAATACATTCGCATGACGTTGCGGTGGTCGGTGATCAGCGGTGTGGCCGCGAAAACCGGCCCGAAGAGCTCGAGTGCGCGGTCGGTCCGCCCTTCCCGCCATGCCAGGTGGGCCTGGACAAGGCATCGGCTGTGTCCCAGGCGGTCGGTCAGCTCCGCGGGGTCGATGCGCTCGGCGCGGGCGAGATAGCCGGCGGCGCCCGCGACATCGCCATCGGCAAGATGCAGGTTCGCGGCGGCGGCCAATGTCCGGTACAGGACATCGGCACCGAGTTCGGCGGTCAGCAGTTCCGTCGCACGGCTGATCAACGGTGCGGCGCAGCCGACTCCGTGCCAGATGGCACGCATTTGCGCCAGTGTGAGCAGCGCCGTGCTCAGCGTGCGCGGATCACCGGATTCGGTCAAGCAGTCCACGGCCGCTTCGAGATCGGTGAAGATGTGCGCGATCGGCTTGGCGTCGACATCCTCGAACGCCCGCAGTATCAGCGCATGGCCGCGTAGTCCGGCATCCTCGTCGATCGCGCAGCGGTCGAGCAGACTCGGATCGCCGCGGTGATGCTCCCGCAAGGCCAGGATCAGCACGAAGAACGGATGCACACCGCGTGGTTCGGCCATCGCCACCCGGATCAGTTGTTCGAACTCGACGGAGGCGTCGGCAATCGACTCCGATACGACAGTCACTGTCGGTTCCGGGAATTCCTCGGCGTACCGGCACATCAGAAACGATCCCGTGCAGCCGGGCGGTATCCGCGCGCCTGCGACGCCGAGCACCTCGGATCGCCAGGCCGACACCTGGGCTCGGTGTCCGCGCAGCAACCAGTACAAGGCCAGATCACCGAACAGCCGCACGGCGAATTCCGGTGCCCGATGCCGCACCGCCCAGCCCAGAGCCGCTTCACAGTTGCCGTGTTCGGCGGCGAATCGGTGCAGCCATTCGTGCTGGGCAGGCCCACGCAATTCCCGCGCGCCGACCTCGCTGAAGTCGACGAACCACGCGGCATGCGCGCGTTCCCACCGCTCGGTCTCACCCACCCGGGCCAGTTCCTCCGCCGCGTAGGCGCGAATGGTGTCGAGCATCCGATAGCGGTGGCCGTCGAATTCCACCAATGACATCGCGACCAATCCGGCCAGCCGATCGGCGACGGCCTCGGCATCGTCGAAGTCTGTTCCGCACACCCCCACGACAGCATCCAAGGTCGCGCCGCCGGCGAAAACCGAAACGCGGCGGGCCAACTCGGCATCGGCGGCGGGCAGCAGCCCCCAGCTCCAGGCAACCATTGCCCGCAGCGAGCGATGCCGAGGCGCCGCCCCACGGGATCCGTTGGCCAGCAGGGCGAAACGATCGTCGAGCCGGTCGGCGAGCGCCCGCGGTGACAGGCCGTGCAGGCGGGCGGCGGCGAGCTCGAGCGCCAGCGGCACCCCGTCGAGTCTGCGGATGACGGCCGCGACCGCACGGCAATTGTCCTCGGACAGGTGGAAATCCGGCCGGACCGCGACAGCACGATCCATGAACAGCCGGACGGCGGTGCTGGCGGCGGCCTCCTCGACCGTCACATCTGCCGCGGGTACCGGCAGGGCCCGCACCGGGTACAACTGTTCACAATCCACCGCCAGCAGCTGACGGCTGGTCGCGAGAACAGTCAGCAGCGGAAGCCGATCCAGCAGACTCACCACCAGATCGGCCGCCGCGGCGATCAGGTGCTCGCAATTGTCCAGAATGAGCAGCATCCGCCGCTGCCCCAGCATACGGACGAGCAGATCGATCCAGTCCTGGCCGGGCTCATCGGTGATCACGCCCGGTGCGACGGCGGCGAAAACCGCTGCCGCAACCGCATTCCGGACTCTGGCGCCCGGGCGTTCCGGCGTGACCGCCGACAGTTCGGCGAATGCGACTCCGTCCGGCCATTGTTCGGGACGTGCGAGTACCAGTTCGGTGGCCAGCCTGGTCTTGCCGATACCGCCGGGGCCGACCAGCGTCACCAGGCGGTGGCGCTCGAGCATCCCGGCGATCTCGGGGACCTCCGTGACGCGGCCGACGAAACTGGTGAGCCGTCGAGGCGACGCCGGCACGTCGCGGGGGACGTGGGGTGGTTCGGGTGGCAGATCGAGGTCCGCGACCGCGCGGCGCAGCACCGGCGACGGTTCGACCCCGCGTTCGGTGCGCAGCAACCGCTCGGTGCGGCGGAACTCCTGCAGCGCATCGGATGTGCGACCGGCGGCGGCCAGCGCCGTCACCAGGCGAGCCGCCAGCGACTCCCGGAACGGGTGCGCGGCCGACTCGGCGGCCAGCCCGCGCACGACCTCCGCGGCCCGTCCGAGCGCGAGGAAGGCATCGGCGTGTAGCTCGATCGCCGTCAGCCGCCGTTCGGCGAGCACCTCGGCCGCGACGCGCAGCACCGCGGTCTCGACGGCATCGCCGAGCGCCGGTCCGCGGCAGAGTCCCAGCGCCCGTTCCAACGCCCCCACGGCATCGTCCGGCCTGCCCTCCGACAGCGCATCGCGCCCGGCGTCGAGCAATCGCGCGAACCGAATCGCGTCCACCGCTTCGGGTTCGACCGCCAGCAGGTATCCCGGTTCCACCCACACCACGGCATCCTGCCCGGTGATCGCCCGCAGCCGTTTCACCAAGCTTTGCAGCGAATTCTCGGGTGAAACAGGCAGCTGCTCACCCCACACCGCATCGATCAGCCTCGATACCGGGACCACATTCCCGGCCTCGAGCGCCAGCATGGCCAGCAGCGCCGACAGCCGCGTCCCGCGCACCCCGGCAACCACCCCATCGCCGGAGATCACCTCCACCGCCCCCAGCAGCCTGATCCGAATCACCCTGTGCCACCTTCTGTTCCCGTTCGCCCGCCGACGGCGTCCAGGATGCGTTCCCCCGCTGGCAATCAGCCGTCAGTGTCGTATCAGCCGCAGATCGCAGCGGTGCACCGATGACATTGCCTATACCTGTCCGGTCATTCCCTGGGAGCGCGACTTCCAGACCAGTAGTGCGGCTTGGGCTATGAAGAAGATGCCGCCGCCGGTGGCGTAGACGGATAAGACATTCAGGGATGGGGAGGGGGCGGTGGCCTGGGCGACGTAGACGGCGCCGACCAGGAAGGACAGGCCGCCGGAGATGAGGGTGGGCCATTGTTTGCCCAGGGTGGGACCGCGCCGGTAGAGGCCGACCGCGAGTTGAGCCGCACCGGATATCGTTGCCCAGACACCGAATACGGCCAGGACGGCGGCCACGCCGCCGGCGGTTCCGGCGATGCCCAGGGCGATGGCGGCCACGGTGCTCAGGGTGCCGTTGAGGGCGGTCACGCGGCGTTCGGAGCCCTCCGGTACCGCGAGCCAGTCGATGGCGGAGGACACCGCGTCGATGAGGGGGTAGGCGATCAGCAGGGTGAGCGCGACGGCGTTCAGGGGGTCGTGGGCCGCGGCGAAGGCCAGGGCCCATGCAATGGCCAGGAGGCCGCGGACCAGGGACAGGCGGATCAGCGACGAGCGCCCGGACATCGAAACAGGCTGTACCGCAGTGGTGTTCATGGAAACTCTTCCATTCGATCGGGGTGAGGCAGGAAAGGCGGTGGGATCGCTAGCCGATGAGATCCCGTGTGGTGGGTCCCCGCCCGTGCAGTACCGCGAGCTCGGCCCAGCTCCAGAGCGCCGCCGGACCAGCGAAAACCGTTGCCGCACTGACCTGCTCGCCCCAGCGGAACGCACGAAACGGAGACATGTCGATCACTCCTTGGGTGAGAAGACGAATTCCCGGACCGCGTGGTCGAAGCGCTGGGGTTCTTCCAGATGCCCCATGTGCCCGCTGTGCTCCAGGACGGCCAGTCGCGAGTGCGGCGCGGACATCACACCGCCCGCAGCGGGCCGGCGAACGACTTGCGCAGCGAGGACGGTCCGACCAGCGGCAGCAGTGCCGCCAGCAGCTTGCCCTTGAAGGCCTGCGGAGTCCGGGTCAGTTCGACATCGACCCGGGTGCCGCCCGCTTCCGGCGTGGCCCGGAAGACCCAGCCCCCGCCCGCGCCGAAGAGCTTGGAATCCAGGGTGGTGATGGTGACGGTGTCGCCGTCCGGATCCCACTGGTAGCGGGCGCGTTCCCAGGCGCCGGCCGTGCCTTCGGTGACCTCGGCCCAGGTCTCGCCGCGGTCGTGGACGACGAAATGCTCGGCGTCGATGCTCGGCCACGCCTCGGTGCGGGTGGGGCCGAAGTCGGTGAGCACCCGCACGACCTCGGCGGGAGTCAGTGTGGACAGGAGATGAAAACGTACCGTAGCCATGGAAATACCTTCGCCGCCGCGGGCAGGCGGCCGAATCTGTCAGTTGACGTTGAGGTGACGTAATCCTGTTTCGGTAAGGTCGCGACCGGTCCCGTACGTCGTCACGGGTCCAGGAGGAGAGCACCACCCATGCCGATGGTCGGACGAGACACCGAGCTGAAAGCCCTGGCCGCACTCGTGGACGGCCCCGGCGACCAGAGCGGCATCCTGATCGAAGGGGAACCCGGAATCGGCAAGTCGTCGCTCGTCGAGGAGACGGTCGCCATCGCGGCCGCCACGGGGCTGCGGGTGCTGCGGACCGCGGGTGCGGAAGCCGAACACGGCCTCGACTACGCCGGGCTGCAGCGGCTGCTGTACCCGCTGCGCCGCGCGTTCGATGCCCTGCCGGCGCGCCAGTTCGAGTCGCTGACAACCGCCCTGGGCATGTCGGATGCCGTGGGCGAGCCCAGCCCCCACCTGGTGGGGCTCGCCGCCCTGACACTGCTGGCCGATCTGGCGGCCGAACAGCCGCTGCTGGTCGTCGCCGAGGACGTGCACTGGCTCGATCCCGCCAGCGCCGAGGTCCTCGCCTTCGTCGCACGCCGTATCGACTCCGAGCCCGTCGCCCTGGTCGCCACCGTGCGCGACGGCACGAACTCGCCGCTGCGCGACGCCGAGCTGACCGCCATGCGGCTCGGCCCGCTGTCCGATGCGGACGCGAACGCCGTGCTCGACAGCACCGCGCCGGAGCTGTCCGCCCAGGTCCGCCGCCGGGTGCTCGCCGAGGCGCACGGCAATCCGCTCGCCCTGACCGAACTGCCCACGGCCGTCGGGGATCTCGCCGAACCGGTGCCGACCCTCCCGTTGACCGAACGCCTCGAACGAGCGTTCTCGGCGCGCAGTGCTGCGTTGCCCGAGCGCACCCGGTCGGCATTGCTGGTCGCGGCGCTCGACGACGGCGATTCGGTCGCCGAAACACTCGCTGCCGCAGGGATTCTCCTGGGGTCCGAGGTCGGGGCTGACATTCTCGCCCCCGCCGTGGCGGCCCGGTTGATCGATATCGGTTCCGGCACAGTGACTTTCCGCCATCCACTGGTCCGCTCGGCTCTCGTGGCGGCCGCGACGGCCGAGGAGCGCCGCCGCGCGCATCTGGCGCTCGCCGACCTGCTCACCGCGTCTCCGGATCGCCAGGTGTGGCATCGGGCGGCGGGTACCGCCGGAGCCGACGAGGAGGTGGCCGCGGCGCTCGAGGATGTCGCCGAACGGTCCCGGCACCGCGGCGGTGCGGTCGCGGCGCTGGAGCGGGCCGCCGCGCTCAGCGCCACCCCGGGCCGGCGCGCGGATCGCCTGTTGCGTGCGGCCGAACTGGCCGTCGACTCCGGTCACCGCGACACGGCCGACCGACTGGTCGACGCCGCGCGCACCCTCCCCCTCACCCCCGCGCAGGAGGCCACCGCGAAGTGGCTGCTGAGCGGATTCGAGGACGGCATGCGCGAAAGTCCGTCGCGCATCGGCGAACTGGCCGCGCTCGCGGCCTCCGTCGCCGCCGAAGGGTATCCGGATCCCGCGCTGCGGATCATGTGGGGTGCGGCCATGCGGTGCTTCTGGTCCGAACCCGGGCCGGAGACCCGGCGCGCGGTCCTCGCGGTCGCCGACACCTTCGGCATTCCCGACGGTGACCCGCGCAAGCTGGCGATCGACTCGATCGTGGCCCCGTTCGAACGCGGCGAACAGGTGCTGCGCCACCTGCGGGCGCTGGCCGCGACCACGGGCCGCGATCCGGAGGTCGATCACTTTCTCAGCAGCGCGGCATACCAGGTCGGCGCCTTCGACCTCGCGGCGCAGTTCGCCGGCGCCGCCGCACCCGGATTCCGTTCCGCCGGACGGCTGGGGCTGCTGACCCGGGCCCTCGCGATCCAGGCCTGGAGCCTGGCCCGGCTCGGTGACCTCGCCGCCGCCGCGCCCATCGCGGCCGAGGCCGCGGCCTTCGCCCGCGAGACCGCGGCGCCGTTCATGCATGCGGTGGTCATCGCGGTACAGGCCGAAATCGCGGCTCTGCGTGGCGACTACTTGCAGGCCGCCGAGCTCACGGCGGACGCCGAACGGACCGGACTGGCCGCCGGTGCGCGGCCCGTGCTGGCCACCGTGCAGCTCACCCGGGGGCTGATCGCGCTCGGTGAGGGCCGATTCGACGACGCCTTCACCGATCTGGCCCGCATCCACGATCCGCGCGACCCGTCGTATTCGCCGGCGCTGCGCGCGTGTTTCCTCACCGAACTCGCCGAGGCCGCGGTCCGCGCAGGGCAGACCGACGCGGCGGCGGAACTGTTGCGCGGCCTGGAACCGGTGGCGGAGTCCACGTCGTCGCCCGCCCTGCACATCGGAATGCGGTATGCCCGAGCGGTGCTCGCCGGTGACTCGGCCGGCAAGCTGTTCACCGCCGCGCTGGAGGCGGATCTCACCGGGTGGCCCGCCGAACGCGGCCGCCTGCATCTCGCCTATGGCGAGTGGCTGCGGCGGCAGCGCCGGGTGGTGGAGTCCCGCACCCATTTGCGCACGGCCCGAGAGACTTTCGATGCGCTGGGCTTCACGGCGTGGAGCGAGCGGGCCCGCCTGGAACTGCGCAGTGCGGGCGAATCGAGCCCGAACCGCGATCCGGATGCCCGCGAGCGGCTCACCCCGCACGAGCTGAGCATCGCGCAGCTGGCGGCGCAGGGGCTGACCAATCGGGAGATCGGGCAGCGGCTGTACCTGTCGCACCGGACCGTCAGCACGCACCTGCACCGCATCTTCCCGAAGCTCGGGATCAGTTCGCGCGGTGACCTCGCGGCGCTGCTGTCGACCGAGGACGAGCCGGCGCGGTAGCCCAACCGACACCGAGTACGTCATCCGACGCTCGCGACTCCGGTCGCCCGGTTCCTAGCGTCTGATGACATGAACATCAGCAGACGATTTTTCGGTGGTGCGCTCGCAGCGGGCGCGGCAAGCCTGGCCGCGGCCTCGCTGAGCGCCTGCGCCACGGATTCCGCGACCGCGCCGGCGACCACGACTCCGGTCGGCGCGGACCTGCGGAAGGGCTCGGGCGCGAATACGACACTGGGACCGATCAAGCAGATCGACGCCGGTGTCCTCAGCGTCGGCTACGCGGAATTCGGGCCCAGCACCGGGCAGCCCGTGATCCTCTTGCACGGCTGGCCCTACGACGCCTACAGCTACGCCGATGTCGGGCCGCTGCTGGCGGCGGCCGGGTACCGGGTCCTCGTCCCATTCCTGCGCGGCTACGGCCCGACCACCTTCTTGTCCGCGCAGACCGTCCGCAACGGCCAGCAGTCGGCGATCGCGCGCGACATCGTCGACTTCATGGACGCGCTGCACATCGACCGGGCCGTGCTCGGTGGATTCGATTGGGGCGCACGCACGGTCGACATCATCGCCGCGCTGTGGCCGCAGCGCGTCAAGGCGATGGTCGCGGTGAGCGGGTACATCGTCACGCAGCAGGCGGCACAGCAGCAGCCACTGCCGCCGGAGGCCGAACTCGGCTGGTGGTACCAGTACTACTTCGCCACCGAACGCGGTCGCCTCGGCTACACCCGCAATCGGCACGACTTCAACAAGCTGATCTGGAAGCGCGCGTCCCCGGCATGGAATTTCGACGACGCGACCTACGACCGCACCGCGGCCGCCTTCGACAATCCCGACCATGTCGACATCGTCATCACCAATTATCGGTGGCGCTTGAGCCTGGCCCCGGGCGAGCCGCAATACGACGCCTACGAACAGCAGCTCGCCACCGGACCCGCCATCACCGTGCCCGCGATCACCATCGGCAGCGACTTCGACGGAACCGCCAAGGACGGAAAGCCCTACGCCGCCAAGTACACCGGTAAACATGAGCACCGTGTCCTCGACGGCATCGGGCACAACGTCCCGCAGGAGGCGCCACATCCGTTCGCGCAGGCGATCATCGACGCCGACCACCTCTGAACAACCCGTGCACCGCCGGGCCCGGCAGCTGCCGCTGGGCCCGGCGGTTCGCTGTCCGGTCTCGCCGGACTCGATCGCACGCACCGCCTTACCAGGGTGTCAGACGGTGATCGTCTGATACTCGGTGTACTGGCCCAAACCGACCGCGCCGTACTCGCGGCCGATGCCGCTGGTCTTGAATCCGCCGAAGGGGCCGTCGAATCCGATCGGCGCACCGTTGATGGTGACCGTGCCGGTCCGGATGCGGCGGGCAACGGCCAGCGCGGCGGCCTCGTCCGCCGACCAGACGCCACCGGAGAGTCCGTAGTCGGAGTCGTTGGCGATGCGCACCGCGTCGTCGATGTCGTCGTAGGCGAGCACGACCAGGACCGGCCGAAGATTTCCGCACGGGCGATGCGCATGTCCGGGGTGACGTCGGCGAAAACAGTTGGGGTGACATAGAAGCCGTCCCGCAGTCCGGGCGGGACCTGCGGACCGCCACACACCAGGCGCGCGCCTTCGGCGATACCGGCCTCGATGTAATCGCGGACCCGCTGTTGCTGATCGCCGCGCACCATGGGCCCGATGAAGGTTTCCGGGTCGCGCGGATCACCGACCGGCAAGGACTCGACCAGCGCCGCCAGCGCCGCGACCACCTCCTCGTAGCGGGAGCGCGGGGCGAGGATCCGCGTCTGGGCGATACAGGACTCTCCATTGTTCGAGAGCGAGCCGAATTTCAGGCCGTTCATCACCGCCGTCAGATCCGCATCGGGCAGGATCACCGCCGGCGATTTGCCGCCCAGTTCGAGACTCACCCGTTTGAGCTGGGTGCCAGCGATGGACGCGATCCGGCGACCGGCCCCGGTCGAGCCGGTGAACGCGATCTTGTCCACGCGCGGATGGGAGATCAGGTACTCGCTCGTTTCCCGATCCGCGGGCAGCACGCTGATCACGCCCTCCGGCAGGCCGATTCGATCCACCAGCTCGGCCAGCAGACCCATGCTCAGCGAATTCTCCGGAGACACCTTCAACACCACCGAATTTCCGGCGAGCAGGGCGGGCAGGATCTTCGACGTCGCCGAGGAGAAAGGCGAATTCCACGGGATCACCGCCGCCACCACGCCGACCGGTTCGCGCCGGACCAAACTGCGCACACCGGTATCCGGGTCCGACGGGGTGAGCGTGTGCTCCCAGTCGAGATTCTCGGCGGCCGCGAGGTAGGCATTCGCCTGCCGGGTCAGACCGGCCTGGCCGGCCTTGGTGAACCATGCGGCGGAACCGTTTTCGTCGGTGATGAGCTCGGCGATCCGGTCGGCCTGCTCCTCGCGCAGCTTGTTGAACCGTCGCAGCGCCGCGATTCGCTCGGTGGGCGGGGTATCACGCCAGACGCGGCCCTCGAAGGCCGCGTGCGCCGCCGCCACCGCGCGGTCCACATCGGCGGGTTGCGCCTGCGCCGCCCAGCCGATGACCGATCGATCGTGCGGCGAGAGGATCTCCAGCAGTGCCGGTTCGCTGGGTTCGGTCCACGAACCGCCGACGTAGAGCCGATCGTAGGTGATCATCTGGTTTCTCCTGCGGTCGGCGAATGCTGTTGGTCGCGATAGGTTTCCAGCAGCCGGAGCCAGACTTCACTGATGGTGGGAAAGGACGGCACCGCATGCCAGAGGCGGTCGAGGGGGACCTCGCCGGCGATGGCGATGGTGGCCGAGTGCAGCAGTTCGGCGACGCCCGGTCCGGCGAAGGTCGCGCCCACGATGACCCGGCGGTCCGGGTCGATCAGGACTCGGGCCCGGCCCCGATAGCCGGGATCGTGCTGGATCGCCCCGGCGACCCGGCCGATGTCGTAGTCGACGACGTCCACGCCGCGCCCGGCGCGCGCGGCGTCGTCGGTGGTGAGACCCACCGCCGCGATCTCCGGGTCGGTGAACACGACCTGCGGCACCGCCTCGAGGTCGGCGGTTCCCGCGTGGCGACCCCAGCGTCCGGTGTCCAGTGCCAGCCCGCGCGCGCGGGCGGCGATGACCGTCCCGGCGATGCGGGCCTGGTACTTGCCCTGATGGGTCAGCAGCGCACGGTGATTCACGTCCCCGACCGCGTACAGCCACTCCCCGTCGACCGCGGTCACGGTGAAGGCGTCGTCGGTGGTGAGCCACTGGCCGGGCGTCAGGCCGATCGTGTCGAGGCCGAGGTCGTCGGTCCGGGGTGCGCGTCCGGTCGCGAGCAAGAGTTCATCGGCGACCAGCCGGGTGCCGTCGGCGAGGGTGAGGTGGATGCTGTCGTCGGGTCCGCCCGCGCGCTCGGCGGCGGTGATGGTGGTACCGAACCGCAGGTCCACTCCGGCGTCCCGGAGCTGCTCGGCGACCAGGTCCGCGGCGAAGGCTTCGACACGGCCCAGCAGCCGGGATTCGCGGGCGATGAGGGTGACCCGCGCGCCCAATGCCTGCCAGGCGGCGGCCATCTCGGTGGCGACGACTCCGGCTCCCAGAATCGCGAGCCGGTCCGGTACCGCCCGGGCGCTGGTGGCTTCGCGACTCGTCCACGGCCGCACGGCATCCAGGCCGGGCAGTGGCGGCAGAGCGGCCGACGTGCCGGTGCACACGGCCACCGCATAACGGGCGGCGAGCCGCACGGTCTCGCCCTCCGGCGTCTCGACCGTCACGCGCCGGGGTCCCGCGAGCCGGCCGTGGCCACGGATGAGTTCGACATCGACCGAGGCGAGCCAGTCGAGCTGGTCCCGGTCGTCCCAGTCGGCCACCATCCGGTCACGATGCTTCAGCACCGCGGCCGTGTCTAGGGGTCCGGTGACCGCCTCCCCGACACCGGGGAAGCGGGCGGCCTCGCGGTAGAGCAGCGCGGGACGCAGCAGCGCCTTGCTGGGTTCGCATGCCCAGTACGAGCATTCGCCGCCCACCAGTTCGGATTCGACGATCACGGTGCTCAACCCGGCGGCGCGGGTGCGGTCGGCGACATTCTCACCGACCGGCCCGGCCCCGACGACCACGACGTCGTAGGTACGAACTTCCTTGTCGGACATGAGGTTCCCTTCGATGGCCGAGTCAGCGGCCGGGTGCGCGCTGCGTGATTTCCTGCAGGAACCAGTCGTTGCCGTCCGGATCGGTGAAAGCGGCGAACGATCCGTAACTGCGGCGCTGCGGATCCGCTCCGGGGACCCGCCTTTCGGTTCCGGCATGGTGGAACACGCCGGTGGCATCGCGGAACGGTCCGTCCACCGCGATCCCGCGTCCGGTCAACTCCGCGACGGCCTTCTCGATATCGGTGACGATCAGATGCAGACCCCGCAGGGATCCGGGCGCGGCCCCGGTGACGCCGGTGCCGAAGATGATCGAGCACTCCGAGCCGGGCGGGGTGACCTGCACGACGCGATAACCGTCGTCCACGGGGAAATCGGCGTCGAGACGGAAGCCGAGGCGCTCGGTGTAGAAGACCTTGGCGCGATCGACGTCGGCGACGGGCAGGACGACGACTTCCAGTTTCATATCCATGATTCGTGTTCTCCTCGAATGTCTTTCGCGATTGTCAGTGGGCGGAATGCTTGGCGGCCCGCTCGATCACCTCGGCCACCCGATCGGGGTGCGAGACGGCCACCGAGTGCGAGGCCGCGATCTCGGTGACCTGTGCGTGCGCCCGCTCGGCCATGAACCGTTGTGCCGCAACGGGGATGTTGAGGTCCTGGGTGGTGATCACGTCCCAGCTGGGCTTGTCGGTCCAGGCGGCGACGGTGGCCTTCTCCTCGAGCGCGGCCTGCAGGATCGGGCGCTGGGCGGCGGCGGCCAGGGCGGCGCGGTCGGCGGGGACGTCGGCGGCGAACTGGTCGTGGAACTTGGCCTGCTGGATGTACAGGTCGGTGCCGCTGCTGCCGTCGGGATTGGTGAACGGGACCGGGTCCAGCGTGCCGGGCAGGGTGGACCCGGGGAACTTGTTGGTCAGCTCCAGCGCGGTCTCGCCGGGTGCGGGCAGGAACGCCGCCACGTACACCAGGGCCTTGACCTGATCGCTGCCGGCCGCGGCGGCGCTGATGACCGATCCGCCGTAGGAGTGCCCGACCAGCACGACGGGTCCGTTGATGTGGCTGACCAGCCCCCGCAGCGTGGTGGCGTCGGCGGCGGGCCCGCGCAGCGGATCGGCTGCCGCGACAACCGGATAGTGGTCCTTGCGGAGTTGGTCGATGACATCGTTCCAGCTCGATCCGTCCGCGAACGCGCCGTGCACCAGCACGATGGTCGGCTTCGGCGCGTCCTCGGTCGGTCCGGCATGGGTGGTGGTGCTCGCGGTGCACGCGACGGCGAGGCTACCGGCCGCGACCGCCGCCGTGACCGCCGCGATCGCCCGGCCCGCGCGCCGCATCCGGAGGTGTCGAATGTCGACCATGTCATTGTCCTTTCGAGGTGAAGCACGTTGTGCGGCTTCCACTCTGGTTTCCGCTCCCCCACCGCCACATCTGTCGGCTGACGCCGACCATGACGTAGTCGTCACCCGGCGATCGATGCAGCGGCCAGGCCGGCGAGACCTGTGCGGGTGTGGCGCCGACCTCGGCCACCGGGCCGTCGGCGACGGCGTACTGGGATGTGGCTGTCATCGGTGGGACCCCTTCCTCTTCGCGAGCCGTGAATCGCGGGCGCGAAGGTCCGCGTCGAGGAAGATAGGTTTCGCGGGAATGCCGCGGCGAGCGTCGGATGACGTAATTACTGTCGGTCAGGCCGAGTTCGGGTGACGTAGTCCGACGCCGTCCGGCCCGAATGATCAGCCGATGGCGGTTGCGGTTCCGAGGGCGGTGAGCAGGGAAAGGCGTTCGGCGTCCGCGCTGCCGGGCTCGGCGGTGTCGATCATGATTCGCAGGTCGCAGCCCGCCACCGTGAGGACGGCGCAGTCCAGGGTCAGGGCGCCCGCGGTCGGGTGGTCGATGGTCTTGACCGTGATGTCGTAGCCGGCGACGGCGCCGGACTCCCACCGTGCGGCGAAGCGGGGGCTGTGGGTGCGCAGGTCGGCGATGAGGTGGCGCAGGCGCTGGTCGGCGGGGTAGCGGGCCTCGGCGGCGCGCAGGTCGGATACCAGTGCGGTTTCGAGGGATTCGAGGGTGTCCGGTGCGTAGCGGCCGAGGGAGCCGGGGCCGATGAAATGCCGCCACACCCGGTTGCGTTCGTTGCCCCGCCAGGTCGTGGAATCGCCCAGCAGCGCCGCGCATGCCGGATTCGCTTGCAACAGTGTCCAGGACGCGTCGAAGACGGCGACCGGGATGCCGACCAGCCGATCCAGCATGCGCTGTACCGCGGGCGGGATAGCGGTCGGGACGGTTCCGGGCTCGGGCAGTACCAGTCCGGCCAGCCGATACAGATGCGCACGCTCGTCGGCCGACAAGCGCAAGGCCCGCGCCAGCGCCTCGACCACCTGGGGCGAGGGGTTGGATGCCCGGCCCTGTTCGAGCCGGGTGACGTAGTCGACGGAGATACCGGCCAGCAGCGCCAGTTCCTCACGGCGCAGGCCCGGCGCACGGCGCGCGCCATTCGCCGACAGCCCTACGGCGTCGGGCGATACCTGATCGCGCCAGCGCCGCACCGCTACTCCGAATTCCGCTGTCGCCATGGGATTCATTCTGCCCGTTCGCCGATCCGCTCACCGTCGGCGGATTGCGCGGAATCGACCGTCCCAGCCTGGTATCGACAGTCCCAGGAAGATCAGGCGACTGGCTGATGCCGCCGGGCGGCGCGAATCTGAAGACATGACAACAACACTCATTACCGGCGCCAACAAGGGGCTGGGTTTCGAAACCGCCCGTCGGCTCGTCGCGGCGGGCCACACGGTGTATGTCGGCAGCCGCGACGCCGAACGTGGGCGGCTCGCCGCGGCGGAAATCGGGGCACGCTCCGTCCAGCTGGATGTCACCGACGACGCGTCCGCCGCCGCGGCCGCGAAGATCATCGAGGCGGACGGCGGACTCGACGTCCTGGTCAACAACGCGGGCATCGATATCGAGGGCAATGGCGCGGTCGACCTGGCCGAGGTCACAGCCGACATGATGCGAACGGTATTCGACACCAATGTTTTCGGTGTCGTGCGCGTCGTGCACGCGTTCCTGCCGCTACTACGGCAATCCACCGCACCGGTCATCGTCAATGTCAGCAGTTCCCTGGCCTCGATGGCACGCGGCACCACCCCGGGCACCCATACCTACGCCTATCCCGGACTGTCCTATCCCGCATCGAAGACCGCACTGAACAGAATCACCGTGCAATACGCGAAAGCATTCCCCGATATTCGGATCAACGCGGTGGAGCCCGGATACACCGCGACCGACCTCAACGCCCACGCAGGCAACCAGACCGTCGAAGAGGGTGCCGAGATCATCGTACGGATGGCCCGCGTTCCCCAAAATGGCCCCACCGGAGGCTATTTCGATGCCTCCGGAACTTTGCCCTGGTAGCGCCCGAGGTCCCCGCGACCTCGGCGATGACCGTCAGCGGCAAACTGTCCGGGTAGCCATCGACAGTAGAGGGAACCACACCGACAACTACGAATTCCTCGACGGCCGGTGGCAGGTGGTGTGGTCACAAGCCACACAGATCCGCTGAATTCCACACGGGCTCAGGCCAGGATGATCGAGGCGGCGTGTTCGCCGATCATCATGGTGGACGCGTTGGTGTTGCCGCCGACGATGCTCGGCATGATCGAGGCGTCGGCGACGCGCAGTCCGTCTACTCCGCGCACCCGGAGCGTCGGGTCTACGACTGCGCGGTCGTCTACACCCATGCGGCAGGTGCCGACGGGGTGGTAGACGGTGGTTGCGCGGTTGGGGACTTCGGCGGCCAGCTCGGGGCGGGCGGGGTATTGCGGGCCCGGAGAGATCTCGGTGTCCACCGCGCCGATGATCGACTTCGCGGCCATGACCTCTCGGGTCAGCTCCATGCCGTACACGAGTGTGTCCACGTCGCGCTGCTCGGCGAGATAGTTGGGGTCGATGGCGGGCGCCGCGGCGGGGTCGGCCGAGGTCAGGCGCAGCGTGCCCCGGCTCTGCGGGTAGATCATCGTCACCAGGACGGTCAGTGACCGGCGCGGATCGGGGGTGTGGCGGATCGGGGCATCCTGATTGGGGCCGGGATAGCTCCACGGCAGCACGTGCAGTTGCAGATCGGGCGCCCCGGCCGCATGCGGGGTACGCAGGAAGGCGACGACTTCGAACACGCTGCGCGACAGCCAGGTGCTGTTGTTGCGCAACGACTCCCGCAGAAACGCCCAGGCGAAATAACCCGCGGACGAACGGCGCACGGCGGTCGGCATGGCGAAGGTCATCGGCACGAACAGGTGGTCGTGCAGGTTGTCGCCCACCGGGAGGTCGGCGACGACGTCGATGCCGAAGGCGCGGAGATGGTCGGCCGGTCCGATGCCCGAGAGCATGAGCAGCTGCGGGGAGCCGAATGCGCCTGCGCTGACGATGATCTCGCGCTCGGCACGCAGTACTACATTGCCCTGCTCGGTCCGGTATTCCACACCGGTCGCCCGGCCGTTCTCGATCACAATGCGCGTCACGTGCGTATTCGGCAGCACGGTGAGGTTTTTCGGGCGATCGTCGAGATAACCGACCGAGGTGCTGTAGCGCAACCCGTTGCTGTTGCTCTGCTGGAAGATCGAGACGCCTTCCTGCTCGGCGCCGTTGTAGTCGGGGTTGCGCGGCAGATCGGTGGTTTCGGCCAGCGCCTCCATGAACGACTCCGACGCGGGCGTCAGATCGCGCGCCCGGATCACCTTGATCGGACCTGCGCCACCGCGGAACTCGCTGGCGCCGTCCTCGAACGACTCGAATTTCTTGAAGCTCGGCAGCACGTCCTCATACGACCAGCCGCTGTTGCTCTCGCCGGCCCAGTCGTCGAAGTTCCGCCGGTTGCCGCGCACGAACACCATGCCGTTGACCGAGCTCGAACCGCCGACCACCCTGCCGTGCGTCTGCGGGATGGTTCGGCCCAGGGCATGCTTCTGCTCGACGGTGTAGTGGCCCCAGTCGATCCGCTTCTTCAGCTGCGGCACGCTGTGCATCGGGCCGATCATGCCGGGCTTGCGCACCAGCCGGCTGTTGTCACGACCGCCCGCCTCGAGCAGCGTGACAGCGGCGCCGGTATCGGCCAGCCTGCGGGCAATAATGGCCCCGGCGCTCCCGGAACCGATGATGATGTAGTCCGTCGCCGCCATGACCAGCCCTTCTGTCCGCACAGGTCTCGCCGCGAGTCACCGACGAAACTGGAACATGTTGCGAAAGTACTCGAAAGCGGCCGCCCAGGAACTCGTTTCGGAGCACGGATAGGCGGAGTTGGCCCGGTTGGTGTCCGGGCATCACCGCGAGTGCACGGCGCTGAGCACGAATTCGTTCACGCACCGGACGAACGCCTGGCAGGCGGCCGAGACCGGGGCTCGGGGCGTCACCAGGTTGACCTGCCGCCGCAGTGCGGCGTCGGATACTTGCCGCAGCACCAGGCTCGCGTCCCGGTCGGCATGCGACCGGGCGACGGACTCCGGCAGCAACGCCACGCCCAGACCCTGACGGACGAACTGGGCCACCTGCTCGACTCGGGTCACCTCGAACGCGACATGCCTTGTCACACTGGTGAATCCGCAGTCGGTCTCGTGGCGCAGGCCGTAGCCGGGCGGGAAGTCGATGAACGGGCAGGCCGCCAGGTCGTGCACGGAAACCGACGCGCCCGCCGACGCCGGATGATCGACCGGCAGCACCGCGACCAACGGCTCGCTCAGCAGCGGGGTGAATTCCACGTGCGCCATGGCCGATTCGACGGCCAGTCCCACGATCGCGACATCGAGTTTCCGGTCGCGCACCGCACCGACCAGCAGGTCGCTGCCGCCGCTGCGCAGTGTCACGCTCACTTCCGGATAGCGGGCATGGAAGGCCGCCATGAGCGCGGCGACGTCCAGCAGCTCCGGCGGCACCTCCATCAGCCCCACGGTCAACCGGCCGCGCACGGCGCCGTGCAGCGCTTGCGCGTCGATGAGGAGCCGGTCCACTCCGGCGAGCACCTGCCGGATCTGCGGGAGCAGCGCCTCCCCCTCCGGGGTCGGGACGACCGACCGGGTGGTGCGCGCGAACAGCCGCACCCCGAGTTCGTCCTCGAGTTTGCGCACCTGCTGGCTCAGCGCCGACTGCACGACGAACAGATCGGCGGCCGCCTTGGTGAAACTGCCGAGCTCGGCCACGGCGACCACATAGCGCAACTGCTGAAGGTTCATCCGATCAATCACTCTCGATGATGAATACGATCATATTTATACCTTGGACTGGATAGTTCGGGCGGCCCAGAATCATCGGCATGCCCACGCACCCCGATCTCCGACTCTCCCCGACGGCCCCGGTGCCGCTGCGCCCGCACGGCGGCCCGCGAGTCAACGATTGCTCGGATCCCGCTGTGCGCGAGCGCATTACCGGCGAGATCACGGCCCTGCCGTTCCTGGGAACGCTGACCTGCTCGGCCCACACCCTGACCGCGGGCGCGACGGAGGAACTGGTGCTGACCTACACCGTCGGCAGCTCCGGGATCGCCGACAGCGGATGGCTCAAGCTCTGCTTCCGGTACTACTCGGACTGGGACCTCCAGGTCGGTGACCCCGCCGGACGCGACTATGCCAGCGCGCGGCTGATACACCGCTCACTGATCGGCGGCGCGTCACCGGACAGCGCTGCCACCGCACAACGCCTGGACGTGCGCTACGACGTGAAGGGCGGCGAGCGCCCCTTCCAGAAATCCGTCCTCGTCCATGTGGTGGACGGGTACCTGCGGCCCGGTGACGTGATCGAAATCCGGCTCGGAGACCGGCGTTTCGGTGGTCCCGGTACCCGGGTGCAGACCTTCGTGGAGGATGCCTTCGCCTTCCATCTGTTCGTGGATCCGCTCGGCACCTCCCGCATGGCACACGCCGGCGCCTGCCGTCTCGCTGTCGTGCCCGGCCCGCCCGAACGCCTGGTCGTGCACGGCCCCCGGCTGGTGCGCGCCGATGCCGGGGCGGTCGACCTGCACGCGCATCTGCAGGACCGCTGGGGCAACGCCTGCCGTGACCTGCCCGTCCGGCTGCGCGCCACCCGCGCGGACCGCACCGTCGCGACCGCGACCACGCCTGCGACGGGCTGGGCGCGCGCCACCCTCACCGTGCCGCCGGTCGGCGACATCAACGAGATCCTGGTGACGGCCGAATTCGACGGCGGCGCAGTCGCATCCGCGCGCTGCCACCTCGATGCCATCGCCGACCTGCCGGCACCGCGCGCGTTCTTCGCCGACCTGCACGTGCACTCCGACGACACCGTCGGAACCCAGGACACCGCATGGAATCTCGCCTACGGACGCGAGATCGGCGCGCTGGATGTGCTCGGCTACACCGCCAACGACTTCCAGATCACCGACGAAACCTGGGACGAGGTGGTCGCCGCCTGCCGCCGGGCCGGGGAGGACGGCCGGTTCGTCTGCTATCCGGGTGTGGAATGGTGCGGCACCGCGGGCGTCGGCGGCGACCACAATGTCGTATTCCTCGGCGAGGAAACCACTCTCGCCCGCTCGCTCAGCTGGCACGCGAACATGTCGAGCACCACGCCCGTGCCCGAAACCTGGCCCATCACCGAGCTGTACGCGGCCTACGACAAGGACCCCGACTCCTACCTGCTCATCCCGCACGTCGGCGGTCGGCGCGCCGTCCTCGACTGGCATCACCCGGAATTGGAGCGGCTGATCGAGGTCCACTCCACCTGGGGCTCGAGCCCCTGGTTCCTCGAGGACGCCCTCGCCCGCGGGCTGCGCCTGGGCGTCAGCGCCGCCAGCGACGAGCACCGCGGACGGCCCGGCAGCGGTGCGCCCGGCGCCAATATCTTCGGGGCGGCCGGCGGCCTGACCGGCGTGCTCGCACCCGAACTGACCGCCGCCGAGGTCGGACGGACCCTGCGCGCCCGGCGCACCTGGGCCACCACCGGCGCCCGCGCCGTCG
Source organism: Nocardia sp. NPDC004711 (assembly GCF_053601595.1). Classification (NCBI taxonomy): domain Bacteria; kingdom Bacillati; phylum Actinomycetota; class Actinomycetes; order Mycobacteriales; family Nocardiaceae; genus Nocardia; species Nocardia sp. NPDC004711. The sequence goes on from NZ_JBSGCB010000012.1 coordinate 140,363, forward strand.
CCCTGCTGCGCTCCGGCGATCGGTGGATGGGTGACGATATCGTCTCCGCCGCAACAGAACTCGATGCCGAGTACGCCGTGTACGGCACCACCGGGTGGGAGGAGATACGGCTCTTCGACACCACCGGCGAGGTCTGGCGGCGCGACCTGCACGCCGAAACCGGCTTGTCGGACACGCTCGTTCGCGTGCGCTGGGGCGGGGCCCGCCATCGCGATCGGTATCGCTGGGCGAGCTGGACCGGACGAATGCGGATCACCGGCACCGACGTCGTGACCGCCGAGACCTGGGCGGCCCTGCATCCCGAGCAGCAGATCGTTGCAACCGGTGACGAGATCACTTGGCACACAAAAACTTACGGCGCGGATATCGGCGTGGTCCTGACCCTCGGAGCGCTTGCCACCGCCCGCTTCGAGCTGGAGACGACCGTGCGCGAGGACGATCGGCGCGGCACGCTCGAGGTGACCGGTGCCGAGCTGATCCGGTCGGGCCACCGGGAACTCGCCATGGGCGGGCTCGATCTCCGGCTCCGGATCGAACGCATCGCCGACCCGGCCGGGCTCCCGGTCAGCGTGCGCGGCGCCGTTACTCTCGCGGTGCCGCCGCGCGACAGTGCCGTCTACCTTCGTGCCCGCCAATTCGACGGCCACCAGGCGTGGACCAGTCCGCTGTTCCTCACGCGCACCGAAAACCTCTGAACCCCATGGCGATTCCCGCCCGCATCAGGCTGATCCGCCGCCTGCACATCGACCTGATGCGCATCACCACCGCATCGTGTGAGCCCTCCGGCACTCCTGCCCGATTCTCCGCACCGCGCGCCGAGACCGGCCGCGCGTCATCCTCAGAAGGCACACACACATGCATTCCCCCACCCTGGGCGCCGTCGGGCTCGTCATCGGGTTCTTCGTCGGCCTCACCGGCATGGGCGGCGGCGCCCTGCTGACCTCGGTGCTCGTCCTCGGCTTCGGCATCCCACCCCTGGCCGCCATCTCCAACGACCTGTTCGCCTCGCTCATCATGAAACCGTTCGCGGTCCCGGTTCACCTGCGCCGCAGAACAGTTCACTGGCGGCTGGCCGGGCTGCTCGCCCTCGGATCGGTCCCGTCGGCCTTCCTCGGCGCGGTCCTGGTCGGTGTGCTCGGCCACGCCGCGGCCGTCCAGAACAATCTGAAATTCGCCATCGGGGTCGGACTGACCCTGTCCGTCGTCTTCACCCTCGTACGCCAGGCGATCGAACGCGGACGGCAGAGCCCGCTCGCCACCGATGACCCGCCGCTGACGATCCGTCCCGTCCCGACCGTCCTGATCGGAGTCCTCGGCGGCCTGCTCGTCGGACTCACCTCCGTCGGCGCGGGCGCGGTCATGATGGCCGCACTGGTGATCGTCTACCCCACCCTGCGCCCCAACCAGCTGGTGGGCACCGACATCGTGCAGGCCATCCCCCTCGTCGCCGCCGCCACCCTCGGGCACCTGCTGTTCGGCGATGTCCGCCTCGCCCTCACCGGATCCCTTGTCCTGGGCGCGATCCCGGGCGTGATACTCGGCGCCCTCCTCTCCTCCCGCTCCCCCGCCGCGATCATCCGCCCCGCCTTCACCGCCGTCCTCACCGCCTCGGCCCTGGCCCTCCTCCACGCGACCATCACCGTCATCTCACTCGCCGCGGCCTTCGCACTCACCGCCAGCGCCCTCCTCACCACCGTCAAGCCTCGAACAGCGGTGACGGCACAGCGCGTTTGCTGAAAACCAGACCAGCCATCTTGCAACCTTCACGAGATCGTGAAATCCGAAATCGTTACCAGCAACGTGACAGCCATTCCGCCCCTTTTCCATGCCGAATCCGAACCGGTCATCTGTGCGAACCGGCAAGCTGCCGAGCACATCCGGCCACCTGAGAAATAGCTACCTATCAGCACATACACAAAAGGATGCGCACATTATGATGTGAAAATGACAGCGGCGGGGAAGCGCACGAAGAGAGGCACGAGAAAGGAACGAGGATCATGACCACACCCGAGCATGCGACGCACGCCGAGCACGACCACCATCACGGCGAAGGTTGCGGACATGTAGCTGTTCCACACAACGACCACACCGACTACGTACACGACGGTCACCTGCACCGCGCACACGGCGATCACTACGACGAGTGCGAACCGACCGCGCACACCGCGCACGAAAGCCACGATCACGTCCACGGCGAGGACTGCGGCCACACCGCCGTGCCCCATGGCGACCACGTCGACTACATCCACGATGGGCACCGGCACGCACCCCACAACGGGCACTACGACGAACACTGACGATCGCGCTCGGCAGATGCGGCGCGGCGTCAACGCGCCGCGTCACGAACACCAGCTCTGCGGGTAAAGCAGTGGCAACCACGGCGTGCACGGCCATACCCTGCGTTCGTTATGAATCAGTACGAGATCCGCGCAGACTTCGACCGCGACACGATCGTCGTCTACCAGGCCTTCAACGAGGCCATCGCCTCCGCCGCTGTCGCAGCGCAACGCTTGGTCGAGCCCTTCTCACTCAATCGCATGACGTGGATCAAGCCGTCTTTCCGCTGGCTCATGCAGCGCAGCAACTGGGCCCGCAAGCCCGGTCAGGAACGCATTCTCGCCGTCCGGATCACCCGGGCGGGATGGGAAGAGGCCCTCACTCACGCAGTCCTCACCAGTCCCGAGCGGCGTGTCTACGCTGATGCCACAGCGTGGCGGGCGATGTTCAAGCACGCGCTCGTCCATGTCCAATGGGATCCGGAATACTCGATCCAGGGGGCGAAGCTCGACCACCGCAGCATTCAGGTCGGCTTGTCTCGAAACATCGTCGAACGCTACGTCAGCGACTGGACCGTAGAGATACGCGATTGCACTCCCCTCGCGCACCGGATCTCCGCACATCTGCGCGAGGGGCGGGCCGACCGCGCCAAGCGCCTCCTCCCTCCGGAGAAGCTCTATCCACTCGGCGAAGAACTAGCGAGAAGCCTTGGGGCCCTGTGACTTACATTCGAGCACTGGTGGACGAACCCGGCGGCGCCGCGACCGAGTCAACTGTCCGAGGATTTCCCCTTCCTCGATCGCGTAACCGGAGTCGTAGACCAGACCGATCACGGTGTCGGCCACACCGTCGACGGTGATCATCGCGCCGGCGTAGGAGTAACCGGCCAGCACCGGGGTTGGGTCTGCGATTGTTTTCATCGGCGGCACCGGCAGATTGGAGTTCACCGATGATCACAACGACGGACACGAAGAACGGTGTGCTGCGCGGGGCGGTCGAAGAGGGTGTCGTCGTGTTCCGGGGTGTGCCGTATGCGGAAGCCGATCGGTTCTGTGCGCCTGGACCGGTTCAGCCGTGGCGCGGGGGACGGGACGCCACCCGGGACGGGCCGATCTGTCCGCAGTTGCCGTCGCGGCTGGAGGCGGTGATGGGCGTGCAGGAGGATCATGAACAATCCGAGAACTGCCTGAACCTGACGATCACCACTCCGGCGGTGGACCACTCGCTGCGACCGGTTCTGGTGTGGTTCCACGGCGGCGGGTTCGTCACCGGGGCAGGCAATTTGCGCTGGTACGGCGGGTATCGGCTCGCCAGCGAGGGCGATGTCGTGGTCGTGGGGGTCACCTATCGCATCGGAACGCTCGGGTACCTGCGTACGGCCGGGGTATCGGACGGGAATTTCGCTCCCGCCGACCAGCTCGCCGCATTGCAATGGGTTCACGAGAACATCGCGGCCTTCGGAGGCGATCCGGGTGCGGTGACGATCGCGGGTCAGTCCGCCGGGGCCCACAGTGTGCGTTGCCTGCTCGGAATGCCCCAGACCCGTGGGCTTTTCCACCGAGCCATCATTCAGAGCGACCCGACCGGCACGGTCGGGATCGGCAACGCCCGCATGGCGAGCCGCGGCGGCCGGCGTTTCGTGAACCATCTCGGTAGCGACCCGCGTCAGGCATCGATCGCCTCGATTCTCGGCGCACAGGGCACGCTCATTGCCGAGTCCGGGGGCAGGCTGAAACTGATCCCCGCCTCGGGTCACATGACCGTTCCCGGCGTCGGCGTCATGCCCACCCAGGCGCAGTGGAACGCCGAGATCGACTCCCGTGCACAGGATCTGGACGTGATCATCGGCACCACAGCACAGGAGATGACCGCCTTCCATCGGCAGGTCCCATGGATGCTGCGACTACGTGCGATTCCCGCCATCGGCCCGGCGCTGGCCGATGCGATCGAACAGACGATCAGCGCCCTGATGTTCGAAATCCCGAGCCGCCGCTTGGCGCGCCGACTGAGCAAAGCCGGTGCCCGCGTATGGATGTACCGATTCGACTACCGCGCACCGGATTCCGGCTTCGGTGCCACACATTGCATCGAACTGCCGTTCATCCTCGGCAGCGACGCCGCCTGGGCCGACGCGCCGATGCTCGCCGGAGCGGATCGACGCGAGCTCGACACCATCGGACGGCAGACGCGTGCCGCATGGCTGAGCTTCGTGCGCACCGGCGCCCCCGGCGCCGACCCCGAATGGTCGCCGTTCACCGCGCCCAAGCCCTGCGTCCGGCACCTGGGCGCAGCCGGCTGAGTCCGGTCAGCGGACGGTCGGCGTTCGGTCGCTGGATCGTGAACGGTCGCGAAATCGTCATGCAGATGTGTCGGTGCTTCGTATGTTCGTTCACCTGATGGTGACCGCGGCGCGACACGCTGGTGGCGGGTGCGCGGGCCCGCTGGCGGTGCCGTGCGCGGCCCGGGGCCGAATTCGGAATCCCGTGCGGCGCCCGCTCGCGGAGCGATCGCTGGACACCACGACAGCAGGATGTGCAAAACCCTTGGTAATCGACACGGTACGACACCGGCCGGCGGTGCAGAAGATCCCGCCACCGGTGAGGGCCGAATCCGCGCCGACGCGTGGTAGTGAGTACGCGGCCCTGTTGCGGCAGGTACGGCAGGCGGGTCTGCTCGACCGGCGAATGCGGTATTACGGGTGGAAAACCGCGTTCACCGCAACGGCTTTCGCGGCCGGATGGGCGGCAATGTGGGTGATCGGCGATTCGTGGTGGCAGCTGGGCACCGCGGTCTTCCTGGCCGCTGTATTCGCGCAGCTCGCGTTCCTCGGACATGATGCCGGGCACAAACAGATCTTCCGAACCCGCCGGGCCAACCATCTGTACGGGCTCATCGTCGGCAATCTCGCCACCGGGGTGAGCATCGGCTGGTGGACCAGCAATCACAACCGCCATCATGCGCACCCCAACACCGAGGGCGCGGACCCCGACGTCGCGGGAATCCTGGCCCATTCCGGCGAACGAGCGGTCACCGGAAAAGGCTGGCGGCGCTTCGTCTTCCGCTACCAGGCCTGGCTCTTCTTCCCGATGCTGTTCCTCGAGGCGGGCAGCCTGCACAACTCGAGCGTGCGCGCCGTGTTGAAATGGCCCATCCCACACCGTATCCGGGAGGGCGCGTTGCTCTCCGCACACGCGATCGCCTACCCGACCGCGGTCTTCCTGACGCTGTCACCGGTCAAGGCGCTGGTCTTCATCGCTGTCCAGCAGGGCCTGTTCGGCTTCTACATGGGCTGCACCTTCGCGCCCAATCACAAAGGCATGACCGTTCTCCCCGCGGGCGACAACACCGACTTCCTCCGCCGGCAAGTCCTGACCTCCCGGAACGTGCGCGGCGGGCCCCTGATCGATCTCGCGCTGGGCGGACTCAACTACCAGATCGAACACCACCTCTTCCCCTCCATGCCCCGACCCGCCCTCCGCAGCGCCCAACCCCTGGTCCGAGCCTGCTGCGCCGAACTCGCCATCCCCTACGCCGAGACCTCCCTCGTCGCCTCTTACAGCCAAGCCCTCCGCCACCTGAACACCGTCGCCCGCCACACCCGCTCCGGATAGCGCGGACCGATCCATCCAGCCGGCTTTCGGACGAGGCCCTGGCACGGCGGCAGGTTCGTGACTGCCGGCGGACACCGCGGGGTGACCGTGGCAGACAGCGCGCCTACCTCAGTGGTCGTGGTCGTCCTCGCCGTGCGGGTGGCCGTGGGCGAGCTCGTCCTCGCTGGCGTCGCGGATGTCGACGACCTTGACGGTGAAGTGCAAGCGCTGACCGGCCAGCGGATGGTTGGCGTCGATGGTCACCTCGTCGCCCTCGACCTGGCGGACGACGACGATCTGCGAATCGCCGTCCGGCGCCTCGGCGTGGAACTCCATTCCGGGCTCGAGCTCGTCCACGCCCTCGAACATGTCGCGGGGCACGGCGCTGACCAGTTCGGCCAGGTACTCACCGTAGGCGTCCTCGGGCTCCACCACGACGACCAGCTCGTCGCCGGTGCTCTTGCCCTCGAGGGCCTGCTCCAGGCCCGGCACGATGTTGTCCGCGCCGTGCAGGTACACCAGCGGCGCCTCGCCGACGGAAGTGTCCAGCACCTCGCCGTCATCGGCCTTCAGCGTGTATTCGATGGAGACAACCTTGTCAGCAGCGATCGGCATGGCGGTAACCCTTTCACAGAGGAATCCGGACCGCGCAAATGTATCCCGTCAACTTTCCGGCGCCTGCTCGGCGTGTCCGCCGGGCGCTCGCGGCCGCCCCTGCTAAGAACCCCATCGTGCCCGATGCATTTTGGCATTTCGTTGCCGCACTGTCCGTTTCCGCCACCGCAGTGGTCGCGCCCGCGACCGCACTCGCCGCACCACCGTCGACACCGGAATGCGCGACCACCCTGTCCGCCGCCGAGAACGACGAGATCGCCCGGCTCGCCGACACCGGCACGCTCACCGGCGACGACGAACTCGCACGGCTCGAGGACGCCGTGTCCCGCGACCACCTGATCACCCAGATCCTCGAGCAGCACGCGGACCGCCGGGGCAGCTTCGCCACCGGTCTGGACGTCGTCGAGCAGCAGGCCGTGCTGCCCCTGCAGCGCGATCCGCAGGCGTTCGCCGACTCGGAGTACGCGCACCGGATCAGCTTCGATCTGCTGCGCCGGTTCCTCGACAATGTGCATGCCGAGTTCGGCGGCGGCACGCCGGAACCGCACTGGGCCAACTACTTCGCGCTCGCCGCGGACTGCGCGGCCTCGGCCGGCCGGGTCGCGCTCGCCGGCTACAACGCGCATCTGATCGTCGATCTGCCGCGGGCGGTCGCCGAGGCCGGATCGACACCGGCCGACGCCGGTGACTACTTCAAGATCGTGGCCAGCATCGCCCAGACCGGCGATGTCATCACCGAGCGGACCGACCGGATCTACCACGCGAACATGGGCCCGCTGTGGCGGTTCTACTTCTTCGGCGAAGGACTCGATCAGGTGCTCGGCCAGGGCGTCGCCACCAAGCCGCTGCTGGTCGCCGCCGACCTCGCGGCCAATGTGACGATCTTCGCCAACGGGCTCGCCCTCGCGAATCCGGCACTGACGACGGCGACGGCCGCGGAGATCGAGCTGGAGCGACAGACCACGGAACGCGCGTTCGACATCCTGGCCCGGCTCAACGGAATCTGAGATCGGGTCGGGAGGCGAAAGCCACTGGCCGGCAGCGGCTTTCGACTGGCTCGCGCTATCGGCTCACTGGGCCGAGAGGCTGCTGAGGAGTCCCGCGAGGGGGTTGGACGCGGAGGAGCCGGAGCCGCCACCCGACGGGGTGCAATCGACGACGTTCACGGTGGTGGTCTTGGTGCTGACCACCTCCTGCGTCGCCTTGAGCGTGTGGGAACCGGTGGTGGTGGGCGTCCAGCTGAAGGTGGCCTGGCTGTTGGAGACCTTGGAGTTGCCGACCTGGGTGTCGTTGTCGGTCAGCGACACGTCGAACAGGAACGAGGTCGCGGTGACGGCGACGGTGACGGTGGTGGCCTGGTTGACGCAGACCTGGCTGCCGCTGACCGTGATTCCGGTGACCAGCGCGCTCGCATCGGGGGCGGTCAGGGCGGCGACGGCGGCCGCGGCGCCGAACGCCGTCGCGCCGATTCCGGCTCGGCGGGAATTCTTCATGGTTGTGCTCCTCACGTATCGCTCACGACAGCGTGAGCAATGAGAAACGATAGCGCTTCACTGTTGCGATCGAAGCGGATTGCCCGAGACCCACTTCGCCGTCGCCACTGCCGATTCGGCGGCGCTGGCAGAATCCGGGGCATGGCCCAATCTTCGGTTTCGACCACGTCGCCGGCGGTCGGCCGGGCGCTCGACATCCTCGTCCGATTGGCCCAGGGTCCGGGCCCGGTCCGGGCCGCGGCGCTCGCCCGCGATCTGGGGCTGCCGCGCTCGTCGGTCTACCACATCCTGTCGGTGCTGGTGGACCGCGGATTCGTGGTGTACGTGCCGGGCGAACAGGCCTACGGGCTGGGCGTGACATCCTTCGAGATCGGTTCGGCCTACCTGCGCCACGAACCGCTGGAACGGCTGGCTCAGCCGATTCTGCACCAGCTGGCCAGACAGCTCGGGCAGGCCGTGCATCTGGGCATCCTGCACGGCAACGAGACCGTCTACCTGCTCAAGGAACGCCCCGGCTCCGGTCCGGCCGCCGAGGTCTCGCTGATCACCGATATCGGGGTTCGGCTGCCGTCGCATCTGACCGCGAACGGGCGGGCGATTCTCGCCTCGCTGCCCGATGCCCAGGTAAAAGCCTTGTACGCCAAGCGTTCCGACTTCATCACCCGCACCGGGCGCGGACCCCGGACCTTGACCGAGCTGCGCCGGGACCTGGAACAGATCCGCGCCCGCGGCTGGGCCGAGGAGGTGGAACTGGTGACGGCGGGCCTGCGGTCGGTCGGCACGGCGGCGTTCGACCACAACAGCCGTCCGGTCGCGGCCCTCAGCACCACGTGGCGCACGCTGTCCTATCCCGAGCCGGAGGTGGTGGGCCAGGCCCTGCGGTGGGGTGCGGAGCGCCTGACCTCGCGAATCGCGGGGCAGGCACCGGTAGCGCGGTGACTCGGCACCCCTGCTTGTGAGGCCCCTCACAACAGTTGTATGTTGCTGTATATACAACCGCCGCAACGGGGAGATTTCCGACAATGACGCAGGACTGGGACGACGACCTCTACGCACGCATGGCAGACCACACCCTGGCGAAGGCGTACTCCCGGTCCCTGCCCGAGTGGTACAAACACGATTTCGACCCCGCCCGGGCCGCCGCCGACATCGCCCGGATCGAAACGCTGCACCCCGACTCGTGCGACGTGGCCCTGCACCCACCCACCGGACGGGCGCGCGGGCGGTTGCGGCTCACGCTCTACATCGCCGGCGCGGCCGTCTCGCTCAGCCGCATCCTGCCGGTCATCCAGTCCCTCGGCGTGGAAGTCCTGGACGAACGCACCTACCCGGTCGACGATTCGGCCGGAAACCAATGCTGGATATACGACTTCGGCCTGGCCTTCGACAACGAACCGGCACCCGACGACGGCACGCACGCCCGCTTCACCGAAGCCTTCGCCGCCGCCTGGCGGGGCGACGCCGAGAGCGACACCTTCAACCGCCTGGTGCTGGGCGCGGGATTGGCCTGGCGTCCGGTGTCGGTACTGCGGGCGTACGCGAAGTACCTGCGACAGGGCGGATTCCCGTACAGCCCGGAACGGATCGCGGAAGTCCTGGCCGCACATCCCGAATCCGCGCGGCTGCTGACGCACCTGTTCCACGCGCGGTTCGCGCCGGACGGGCACTCCGCATCCGCCGAGGCCGATGTGACCGACCGGCTCGACGACGCCATCGGCCGGGTCGTCGGGCTCGAAGCGGACCGCATTCTGCGCGCCCTCACCACACTGGTGCGAAACACGCTGCGCACCAACTACTTCGTGCGCGACAGCAATGCGACAGCACTGTCGATCAAGCTGGACCCGCAGCGAATCGACGAACTCCCCCATCCCAGGCCACGATTCGAGATCTTCGTCTACTCGCCCCGGGTCGAGGGCGTGCATCTGCGGTTCGGCGCGGTGGCGCGCGGCGGCCTGCGCTGGTCGGACCGCAAGGAGGACCTGCGCACCGAGGTCCTCGGACTGGTCAAGGCACAGGCGGTGAAGAACGCCGTCATCGTGCCGGTCGGCGCCAAGGGCGGATTCGTCGTCAGACAACCCCCGCGGCCCACCGGCGACGACGCGGCCGACCGCGCCGCCCACCTGGCCGAGGGCATCGCCTGCTACCGGCAGTTCATCGCGGGCCTGCTCGACGTCACCGACAATATCGACGCGGCCACGGGCGCCGTGCTCCCGGCCCGTGACGTCGTCCGCCACGACGGCGACGACACCTACCTGGTGGTGGCCGCGGACAAGGGCACCGCGACCTTCTCCGATATCGCCAACGATGTCGCGGCCGGCTACGGCTTCTGGCTCGGCGACGCGTTCGCCTCGGGCGGATCGGTCGGCTACGACCACAAGGCGATGGGCATCACCGCCCGCGGCGCGTGGGAGAGCGTCGAACGCCACTTCCACGAAATGGGCCGCGACACCGGCACCGCCGACTTCACGGTGGCCGGGATCGGCGATATGAGCGGCGACGTCTTCGGCAACGGCATGCTGCTCAGCGAGCACATCAGGCTGGTCGCCGCGTTCGACCACCGGCACATCTTCCTCGACCCGCAGCCGCGGGCAGCGGTCTCCTACGCCGAACGCCGGCGACTGTTCGAACTGCCCCGCTCGTCCTGGGCGGACTACGATCCCACCCTCATCAGCGCCGGCGGCGGGGTGTGGCCGCGATCGGCAAAATCGGTGCCCCTCAGTCCCGAAGTCCGTGCCGCCCTGGGGCTTCCGGAGTCGGTCACGGCGGCGCCTCCGAACGAGGTCATCCGCGCGATCCTGCGCGCACCCGTCGACCTGCTGTGGAACGGCGGGGTGGGTACCTACGTCAAGGCCGCAACCGAATCACACGCCGACGTCGGCGACAAGGCCAATGACGGCGTGCGGGTGAACGCCGCCGACGTGCGGGCCACCGTGGTCGGCGAGGGCGGCAACCTCGGATTCACCGCGCGCGGCCGGATCGAATACGCCTGCGGCGGAGGCAGAATCAACACCGACGCGCTGGACAACTCGGCCGGGGTCGACTGCTCCGACCACGAAGTGAACATCAAGATTCTGCTGGACGGCATGATGTCGGCGGGCCGGGTGGACCCGGCCGAGCGCGACGGGCTGCTGGCCGACATGACCGCCGAGGTCGGCCGGATCGTCCTGCGGGACAACCGTTCCCAGAACCGGGTCCTGGGCGTGAGCCGGGCCGACGCGGCCGCCCGCCTCGGTGTGCACGCCCGCATGATCGCGCAGCTGGAGACCCGGCGCGGACTGGTCCGGGCCCTGGAGGCACTGCCCGACGAGAACGAGCTCACCCGGCGCGCCGACAGCGGCCGCGGTCTGACCTCCCCGGAACTGGCGACCCTGCTGGCGCACGCCAAACTCGCGATCAAGGACGAACTGCTCGCCGGGGACCTGCCCGACGACCCCGCGATGCACGATCATCTGCTCGCCTACTTCCCCGCCTCACTGCGAGAACGTTTCGGCGACAGCGTGTCCGAGCACCCGCTGCACCGCGAGATCGTGGCGACGCAGCTCGCCAACGACGTGATCGACCACGGCGGAATCAGTGTCGTCTTCCGGCTGGCCGAAGACTCCGCGGCGGGCGGGCCGGACGTGGTGCGCGCCTATCTCGTCGCCACCCGTGTCTTCGGACTGCACCGCCTCTGGGACGACATCGCCGCCAGCGGACTGCCGGCGGCGGTGACCAACGGGCTCGTCCGCACCACGCAGCGGGTGCTCGACCGGGCGGTGCGCTGGCTGCTGGCCAACCGCCCGCAGCCACTCGACATCGCCAGCGAGACAGCCAGATTCGCCCCGCGCCTGGCGGCACACGCCCATCTGGTCCCGGAATGGCTGCGCGACCGTGAACTGGCGGACCTGCACGGCCGCATCGCCGACTCGATCGACGCCGGGGTGCCGCACGAGCTGGCCACCCGGGTGCACCTGCTGCTCGACCAGTTCGGTTTGCTCGACATCATCGAGGTCGCCGACGCGGGCGGTCACGAGGTGGCCGACGTGGCCGGGCTGTACTACGCGCTGAGCCAGCATCTGGGCACAGTGCGCCTGCTGCAATCGGTTTCGCGACTGTCCACCGAGGACCGCTGGGGTTCGATGGCCCGCCTGGCCCTGCGCGACGACCTGTACGGATCCCTGCGCCTGCTGTGCCTGGCGCTGCTGGCGGACCGGCCCGATCCGGCCGAGCCGCCCGCCGACACCATCGCCCGGTGGGCGAGCCGCAACGCCACCCGCATCCACCGGACCAGCTCCACCCTCACCGAAATCCTCGAGAGCCCGGCCGCCGATGTGGCCGCCATGTCCGTGGCGGTGCGTCAGATCCGCGGCCTGGTCCGCACCGGGTAACCCGTCAGGAAGTCTGCGCGTCGAAGGTTCCCGCGAGCCGGTAGCGGGAACCGGGATGCAGCAACCGCGCCGAACTGACCAGCCGATCCTCCGACCACGTACGACGGCGGATCAGCAGACACGGCTCCGACTCGGCGAGCCCGAGCAGGGCGCACTCGTCGGGGGTCGGCAGCACCGCCTCCACCACATGCTCGCCACGACCGAGCGGAGCCACCGACACCAGGTAGGTGTTGGGTGTCGTGGTCGTGAAATCCTGTTCCAGATAGCGCGGCGCGAACTCGGGATTCACGAAGCGATCCTCCAGCTGGATCGGCAGTCCATCCTCGAAATGCACCAGCTTCGAATGGAATACGGGGCTGCCCTCGGCGACGCCGAGATCCTGCGCGATCACCGAATCCGCCGGTCGCTGCTCCAGCGCCACCACCTCGGCCCGATGCCGGTGGCCCCGGTCCCCGATCTCGTCGGCGATATTGCGCACCTCGACCAGCGCCGAACTGACCTTCCGCTCGGCCACGAAGGTGCCGACACCGGTCAGCCGGACCACCAGACCGTCGGCGCTCAGCTCCCGCAGCGCGCGATTGATCGTCATGCGCGACAGTCCCAGCGCACCGACCAGCTGATTCTCCGACGGCAGCAGCTCGCCCTCCCGCCAGCGCCCCGAGACGATCTGCTCGGTGATCAGATCCTTGACGCGCTGATACGCCGGGGCTGCTCCACGGCCGCGAGCCCGATACAGCGACGCGATATCCACCTCGTCCATCGCCACATTCGTCACCTGTTCCACATCCTGCCCATCGGTGGACACCCGCCGGTTCGGGCCCAAGTGTATCGGCGCGCCGGGGCCGCCCCGCAGCGGTCAGGTGTCTCGGATCCGAGAATCTCTCGCGCCGACGCTGTTCCAGGCGTCGAATCCGGGGTGTTATGGGCGTCACGATCAGCCCATACACAGGAGTCCCGATGACCACCAACCCCACGTCCGGCCCCCGCCCGGTCCGTGCGCCGCGCGGCACCGAACTGAACTGCCTCGGCTGGCAGCAGGAGGGCGCCCTGCGCATGCTGATGAACAACCTCGACCCCGAGGTCGCCGAGCGACCCGACGATCTGGTCGTCTACGGCGGCACCGGCCGCGCCGCCCGCAGCTGGGATGCCTACGACGCCATCGTGCGCACGCTGACCACCCTGAAAGACGATGAGACGCTGCTGGTTCAGTCCGGCAAGCCGGTCGGCGTGATGCGCACCAGCGAATGGGCGCCGCGCGTCCTGCTGGCCAACTCCAACCTCGTCGGCGACTGGGCCAACTGGGAGCAGTTCCGCAAGCTGGAGGCCGAGGGCCTCATGATGTACGGCCAGATGACCGCGGGCTCGTGGATCTACATCGGCAGCCAGGGCATCCTCCAGGGCACCTACGAGACCTTCGGCGCGGTGGCGCGCAAGCGTTTCGGCGGCACCCTCGCGGGCACCATCACCCTGACCGCCGGCGTCGGCGGCATGGGCGGCGCGCAGCCGCTCGCGGTGACCATGAACGACGGCGTGGCGCTGTGCGTCGACGTCGACGTCACCCGCATCGATCGCCGCATCGCGCACGGCTACCTCGACACCAAGGCCGAAAGCCTCGAAGCCGCACTGGAACTGGCCGTCCAGCAGCGCGACGCGCGGCAACCGCTGTCCATCGGCGTGGTCGGCAATGCCGCGGAGATCTTCCCGCGCCTGCTCGCCATGGGCGCGCCGATCGACATCGTGACCGACCAGACCTCGGCCCACGACCCGCTGTCCTACCTGCCGATCGGCGTCGACGTGGCCGACTGGCACCGCCGCGCCGCCGAGGACCCCGCCTGGTTCACCACCGAGGCCCGCAAGTCCATGGCCGCCCACGTCGAGGCCATGGTCGGCTTCCAGGACGCCGGCGCCGAGGTGTTCGACTACGGCAACTCGATCCGCGACGAGGCCCGCAAGGGCGGCTACGAGCGGGCCTTCGAATTCCCGGGATTCGTGCCCGCCTACATCCGGCCGCTGTTCGAAGAGGGCCTGGGCCCGTTCCGCTGGGCGGCCCTGTCCGGCGACCCGAAGGACATCGCCGCCACCGACCAGGCCATCCTCGAGCTGTTCCCGGAGAACGAGCACCTGAAGCGGTGGATCACCATGGCCGGGGAGAAGGTCCACTTCGAGGGCCTGCCCGCCCGCATCTGCTGGCTCGGCTACGGCGAACGCCACCGGGCGGGACTCAAGTTCAACGAGATGGTCGCCTCCGGAGAACTGTCCGCGCCGGTCGCCATCGGCCGTGACCACCTGGACTCCGGTTCCGTCGCCTCCCCCTATCGCGAGACCGAGGCCATGGCCGACGGCTCCGACGCCATCGCCGACTGGCCGCTGCTCAATGCCCTGGTCAACACCGCTTCCGGGGCATCATGGGTGTCGATCCACCACGGCGGCGGAGTGGGCATGGGCCGTTCCATCCACGCCGGGCAGGTGTGCATCGCCGACGGCACCGAACTGGCCGCCCGCAAGCTCGAACGGGTGCTGTCCAACGATCCCGCCATGGGCGTGATCCGCCACGTCGACGCCGGCTACCAGCACGCGGCCGATGTCGCCGCCACGCGCGGCGTCCGAATCCCGATGCAGGAGAACTGAACTCACATGCACAACGAATCCGGGCAGTGGACGGTCATCGACAATATCGGCGCCCTGGTGACCAATGATCCCGAGATCGGCGCGGGCCCGCTCGGCGTGATCCGGGATGCCGCGGTGGTGCTCGGCGACGGCCTGATCCAGTGGGCCGGCCCGCGGACGCGCCTGCCCGAGGGCAGCGCCGGCACCCGGGTCGATCTGGAAGGTCGTGCCGCCCTGCCCGGATTCGTCGACAGCCATGCGCATCTGGTGTTCGGCGGTGAGCGGTCGGAGGAATTCGCGGCCCGCATGACGGGCGCGCCCTACAGCGCGGGCGGCATCCGGACGACCATCGCCGCGACCCGGGCGGCCACCGACACGGCGCTGAGCGCCAATGTCGCCCGCCTGGTCGCCGAGGCCCTGCGGAACGGAACCACCACGATCGAAACGAAGTCGGGCTACGGGCAGACCGTTGCCGACGAGTTGCGGAGCCTCGAGATCGCCGCCCGGCACACGGCGGAGACGACCCTGCTGGCGGCGCATGTCACGCCGCCGGAATTCGCCGGTCGCACCGACGATTACGTACGGCTGGTCATCGACGAGATGATTCCCGCGTGCGCCTCGCACGCCGGCTGGATCGATGTCTTCTGCGAGGAGGGCGCCTTCGACGCCGACCAGTCGCGTGCCGTGCTCGAGGCCGGTATCGCGGCCGGGCTCACGCCGCGGGTGCACGGCAACCAGCTCAGCTACGGCGCCGGCGTGCAGCTGGCGGCCGAGCTGGGCGCGGCCTCGGTCGATCACGTCACCTACACCACCGACGAGGACATCGAGGCGCTGGCGGCGAGCAGCACGGTCGCCACCCTGCTGCCGGGAGCCGACTTCTCCACGCGCAACAAATATCCCGACGCGCGGGCGCTGATCGACGCGGGCGTGACCGTCGCCCTGGCCGCTGACTGCAATCCGGGCACCTGCTACACCACGAGCATTCCGTTCTGCATCGCACTGGCCGTGCGCGAAATGCACATGAGCCCGGACGAAGCCGTGTGGGCCGCGACCGCGGGTGGCGCGGCGGCGTTGCGGCGCAACGACATCGGGCACATCCGGGTCGGCGCACGGGCCGATCTGATCGCACTGGACGCACCCTCGCACCTGTACCTGGCATACCGGCCGGGAGTGGCGCTGGTGCGCGAGATCTGGAAGGACGGGCACCGGCTGTGACCGCTGTCGATCATCCGCCCGCCCCCTGGTCCGGCCGCGACGACGGCCCGGGCCCGGCACATCTGCGCTGGCACAGCGCGATATCCCCGTTCACCCCCGAAACCCCGCCCGGGGCAAGCGTTCTGGCCGGATTCCGCAGCGATGAGGGGGTCCGCCGCAACAAGGGGCGGACCGGAGCTGCCGCCGGCCCGGCCGCCCTGCGGCAGGCACTGTCGTCCATGGCGCTACCCCGCCCGGCACGCGTCATGGACGCCGGTGACGTAGCGGTCGAGGACGGGGATCTCGAATCCGGTCAGCGACGGCTGGGCGCGGTGGTCACCGAATTGCTCGACGGCGGGCATTTCGTGACGGTGCTCGGCGGTGGGCACGAGGTGGCCTACGCCAGCTATCTCGGCATCGCCGCCGGGGCCGCGGTCGCGGCCGGTGCACGACTGGGCGTGCTCAACCTCGATGCCCATTTCGATCTGCGTGCCGACCCGACGCCCAGTTCCGGAACCCCGTTCCGGCAGATGGCCGAGGATGAGGCGGCAGCCGGGCGGGTGCTCAACTATGCGGTGCTCGGCATCTCGCAGCCGAGCAACACCGTGGCACTGTTCGACACGGCCGCGACGCTGGGAGTGCGCTATCGGCTCGACGAGGACTGCACCGTCGCGGATTCGCCCGGGGTGCGGGGCTTCGTCGAGGAGTTCCTGGGCACCGTCGATGTCGTGTATCTGACCATTGACCTGGATGTGCTCCCTGCACCGGTCGCGCCGGGCGTCAGCGCTCCGGCCGCGTACGGCGTGCCGCTCGATGTGATCGAGCGGGTGTGTGACCTGGTTGCGGGCAGCGGCAAGCTGGCGCTGCTGGATGTGGCGGAGCTGAATCCGGAGCTCGATATCGACCACCGGACCGCGCGCACCGCCGCTCGGCTGATCCACCGGATCGTGACTCGGCGCGACGGCCAACTAGATTAGTTGCCGTTGTGTAACTACCCACTCTTGACACAGTTGTATAGACAGCCCTATACATATGTGAACGCACTCACAATCCCTGTCGGGCTGCGTTATGAACAACACCAGGGAGTCCGATCCGTGAAAGACATCTCCTCGACCCTGACCCGGGGTCTGACCGCCCGCCACATCCGATTCATCGCACTCGGTTCGGCCATCGGCACCGGCCTCTTCTACGGGTCGGCCGAGGCGATCAAACAGGCCGGCCCTTCGGTGCTGCTGGCCTACCTGATCGGCGGCGCCATCATCTTCATCGTGCTGCGGGCGCTGGGCGAAATGGCGGTCCGCAACCCGGTGTCCGGGTCGTTCGGTGAGTACGCCAGCCAGCACATCGGTCCCCTGGCCGGGTTCATGACCGGCTGGACCTACATCTTCGAGATGGTCATCGTGCTGCTGGCCGACACCACCGCCTTCGGTGTCTACATGGGGTTCTGGTTCCCGGATGTCCCCCGGTGGATCTGGGTGCTGGCGATCGTCTTCTTCATCGGCGCGATCAACCTGCTCAACGTCAAGGTGTTCGGCGAGCTCGAGTTCTGGTTCAGCCTGATCAAGGTGGTCGCGATCATCGCCATGATCGCGGGCGGAACCGCCGTGCTGATCTGGGGATTCGGCATCCATGACACCAGCACCGGCCTGTCCAACCTGCACGCCGAAGGCGGATTCTTCGCCAACGGCGTGGGCGGCTTCCTCGCGTGCTTCGCGATCGTCATGTTCGCGTTCGGCGGTTCGGAGATCATCGGCGTCACCGCGGGCGAGGCGGAGAATCCCGAGCGGACGATTCCGCGGGCGATCAACACCGTCCCCGCACGGATCATGCTGTTCTACGTCCTGACCCTGACCGTGATCATGGCGGTCACGCCGTGGAACCAGATCGGCGACGAGGGCAGCCCGTTCGTGCAGATCTTCAAGAGCCTGGGCCTGGGGTCCGCGGCGACCGTGCTGAACGTCGTGGTGATCACGGCCGCGCTGTCGGCCATCAACAGCAATATCTTCGGCGCGGGCCGGATGATGTACGGCATGGCCCTGCGCGGGCAGGCCCCGGCCGTGATGCGGCGGGTCTCCCGCAACGGCGTGCCGTGGATGACGGTCGTGATCATGGTGTCGGCCCTGCTGGTCGGCGTGATGCTCAACTACCTGATCCCGGACCGGGTCTTCGTGGTCATCGCCTCCATCGCCACCTTCGCCACGGTCTTCGTCTGGCTGATGATCCTGGTGTCCCACTTCCGCTCGCGCCGGCAGATGAGCGCGGAAGAGGCTGCCGCGCTGAAGTTCCCGGTGCCGCTGTGGCCGTACCTGCCGATCTTCGCCATCGCGGGCCTGGCCTTCGTGATCGTGCTGCTCGCCTTCGACGCCGACACCCGGGTGGCGCTCGTCGTCGGAGCCGTGTGGCTGGTCCTGCTCGCCGCGGCCTACCGGCTGTGGGTCCGGCCCGCAACGCAACCCGCACCGGTGACCCTCACGGACCCGGCGCCCGAAATCGCTCTTCCCTGACCGCACAGCTCTTCCTGAGCGCAGAACTCTTCCCTGACCGCAGATTGGATTGGACAACAACACGATGAACGCGAACACCCTCAGACTTTCCGAGCAGCACGCCGCGGCGGCATCCGACACCGAAGTCGTCGTCGGCGTCGGCGCCCTCACCTCCGAGGACGTGGTCCGGGTCGCCCGTGGCAATGCCACCGTGCGGCTGTCGGAGGACGCGCTCACCGTGATCGCGGCGAGCCGCACACGGATCGAGGCGCTGGCGGCCGAACCGAAGCCGGTCTATGGCGTATCGACCGGTTTCGGCGCCCTGGCCACCCGGCACATTCCGCTGGAACTGCGAACTCAGTTGCAACGCAGCCTGGTTCGCTCGCACGCGGCCGGTTCGGGGCCCGAGGTCGAGCGTGAGGTGATCCGTGCCCTCATGCTGCTGCGGCTGTCCACGCTGGCGACCGGCCGGACCGGCGTGCGCGTGGAAGTCGCCCGGGCGTACGCCGCGCTGCTGTCGGCGGGGATCACGCCGGTCGTGCACGAGTACGGCAGCCTCGGTTGTTCCGGCGACCTGGCTCCCCTGTCGCACGTCGCCCTCGCGGTGATGGGTGAGGGCATGGTCCGCGATGCGGACGGCACGCTCATGCCGGCCGCGCAGGCGCTGGCCGCGGCCGGCCTCGAGCCGGTGGTGTTCGCGGAGAAGGAGGGCCTGGCGCTGATCAACGGCACCGACGGCATGCTCGGCATGCTCGTGCTGGCCTGCCACGACCTGCGCCGGCTCTTCCGCCTGGCCGACGTGACCGCGTCGATGAGCGTCGAGGGCCTGCTCGGCACCGACAAGGTGTTCGCCGCCGACCTGCAGGCCCTGCGCCCGCAGCCGGGTCAGGCGCTCGCCGCCTCGAATATGGTTCGGCTGCTGCAGGGTTCGGGCATCGTGGCCAGCCACGCGACCCCCGACTGCACGGTGGTGCAGGACGCCTACTCGCTGCGCTGTGCCCCGCAGGTCGCGGGCGGCGCGCGCGACACCCTCGCGCACGCCGAACGGATCGCGTCCTACGAATTGTCCAGTGCCGTGGACAATCCGGTGGTCACCCTCGACGGCCGGGTGGAGTCCAACGGCAACTTCCACGGCGCGCCCGTGGCCTACGTGCTGGACTTCCTGGCCATCGTCGTCGCCGATGTGGCCAGCATCAGCGAGCGCCGCACCGACCGCTTCCTGGACCGGGCCCGCAACCACGGCCTGCCGCCGTTCCTGGCCGACGATCCCGGCGTCGACAGCGGCCACATGATCGCCCAGTACACCCAGGCCGCGATCGTCTCCGAGCTCAAGCGCCTGGCCGCGCCCGCGAGCGTGGACTCGATCCCCTCCTCGGCGATGCAGGAGGACCACGTGTCGATGGGCTGGTCCGCGGCTCGCAAGCTGCGTCGCGCCATCGACGGCCTGACCCGGGTGCTGGCCATCGAGGCCCTCACCGCGGCCCGTGCCCTGGATCTGCGGGCTCCGCTGGAACCGTCCCCCGCGACCGCCGCGGTCCGCGACCGGATTCGTGCGGTGGTCGAGGGACCGGGCGCCGACCGCTACCTGGCACCGGAGATCGAAGCGGTCGTGCAGCTGGCGGCCTCGGGCGAGTTGCTGGCCGGCGCCGAATCCGTGGTGGGCCCGCTGTCCTGAGCGCGGGGTTACCCGCCGAGCAGGCCCTTGGCGATGTGGGTGACCTGAATTTCGTTGCTGCCCGCGTAGATCATGAGCGACTTGGCGTCGCGGGCGAGCTGCTCCACCTTGTACTCGGCCATGTAGCCGTTGCCGCCGAAGAGCTGCACGGCCTCCATGGCGACCTCGGTGGCCGCGCGCGAGGAGTACAGCTTCATGGCCGAGGCCTCGGCGAGGGAGACCTTCTCGCCCGCAGCGGTGCGCTCGATGGCGTTGAACACCATGTTCTGCACATTGATTCGCGCGATCTCCATCTCGGCCAGCTTGAGCTGGATGAGCTGGAACTGGGCGATCTCCTTGCCCCACAGCTTGCGCGACTTGGCGTAATCGACGCTGAGCCGGTGGCATTCGTTGATGATGCCCAACGCCAGCGAGGCGATGCCGATGCGCTCGGCGGCGAAAGACTCCTTGGCACTATCCTTTCCGTCGCCCTTGGCCGGATTCTCGGTTTCGCCGAGCAGCCGGTCGGGGGTGATGCGGACATTGTCGAAGAACAGTTCGCCGGTGGGCGAGGAGTTCATGCCCATCTTCTTGAAGGCGGCGCTCTGGGTGAAGCCCGGCATGCCCTTGTCGAGCACGAAGGTGAGCACCTTGCGGTCGCGACGGTCGGTGCCGTCCTCCTCGTCGAGCTTGGCGTAGACGACGGTGACGTCCGCGTACGGGCCGTTGGTGATGAAGGTCTTCCGGCCGTTGAGGATGTAGTCCTCGCCGTCGCGGCGGACGTAGGACTTCATGCCGCCGAAAGCGTCCGAGCCCGAATCGGGTTCGGTGATGGCCCAGGCGCCGACCTTCTCGAAGGTGACCAGCTCGGGCAGCCAGCGCTTCTTCTGTGCCAGGGTGCCGCGGCTGCGAATGGTGCCGACGGTGAGGCCGAGGCTCACGCCCATCGAGGCCACCAGGCCCAGGCTGATGCCGGCCAGCTCACTGTTCAGGATCACGCCCATGCTGCCGGATCCGCTGAACCCACCGCCGGACTTGCCCGGCTTGTTCTCGGCGCCACCCTCTTCCCGCGCGAAGGCCTTCTCCAGCCCTTCGCGAGCCAACTCGTCCAGTCCGAAGGTCGCGTACAGCTTGCGAATGGTGTCGAAGGGCGGCAGCGCACCACTTTCCAGCTGCTCGACGTTGGGCTTGATCTCCTTGTCGATGAATCCGCGCAGGGCATCGCGGAACATCAGGTCTTCGTCGGACCACTGGTACATGAAGTGAACTCCCGAGGGCTCGCCGGAACGGTTACCCTCGAATATAGAACACGTTCTATTTTGGCCGCCGGTGAGATCAGCCCGGCAGCTCGGCGGGCGGGTTGGGTGTGGTGATGGCCGCGGCCGCAGCCGCCGTGAGAGTGACATCGCCCGATTCGAGATAGCGCACGACCGTCGCGTCGACGGGCGAATTGCCGCGACCGAACGAGCCGTGGTCGGTGCCATCCACCCAGACCAGGGTGCCGTTCAGGGCGGCGGCCATGGCCGGACCGCCCGCGGCGGGGGTGGCGGTGTCGCGGGTGCTCTGCAGCACCAGCGGACGGGTCGCCAGGCCGGTGCCGTCGACACGGATGCGGTCGGACGAGGCGGGCCAGGCTCCGCAGAACGCGCCGGAAGCCTGCAGGCGGGAGAAGAAGGCGAAAATGCTCGCGCCGGAGACGAAGTCACCGATCGCGGCCGGGACCGCGGCCGGGTCCGGGGTTCCGGTGTCCTCGTTGCAGGTGATCGCGTCGTACATCCACTGGCCGGTCGGATCCAAGGCGGTCCGATTGGTCAGATAGGTGAGGAATTCGGTGTGTTGCGGGTCGGCGCGGTACCGGCGCATCCCCTCGGCGAGATCCGGCCACAGGTTGCGCGAGTACACCGCGATCGAGGCGGCGGCATAGGTCGGACTGGTCGTGCCGCTCGGATGCCGCACGGTCTGCACCAGATTCGCGATGCGCCCGGAGACCTCGTCCGCAGCGGGCGTCCGGCCCGGGACGGTGAGCGCACCGCCCGCACCGCCGAGCGCCGGATCGAGGCGGGCCAGCCAGCCGCCGCCCTGCGCGTCGACCTGCCGGACCCATTCGGCGGCAACGGCATTGCGTGTGGCGCCCAGGCCGTAGACGGAGTCGTTGCCGGCGATCCAATCGAACAGTTCGGTGAAGCCCGCCTCCCTGGCCCGCCAGCCCTGCGCGAATTGCTCCCGCCAATCCCACAGCGGGTTCACATTTCCGTCCACCACCAGGTGATCGACATGCGGGGCGAACACGGTGGCGTACGCGGCGCCCAGGAATGTGCCGTACGAGCCGCCGTAGAAATCGATCCGGTCGGCGCCCAGGGCCCGCCGCGCCGAATCCAGGTCGCGCGCCAAGGTTTCGGTGGTGATGGTGCGCGGATAGCCTGGATCGGCGCTCTCGCACGCGGATCGGTCGGTCACCGGAATGACGACCATGGTGGTCGTCCTGCACTGCAGTGGCGTCGCCCACCGCAGCCCGCGCGGCTGCACCGCGATCTCATCGAACTCCCGATGCAGGTCGGGCACTGTCACGTTCCGGGGCGCCCAGAAACCCAGCGCGTCCGCACCCGGCCCGCCCTGGCCGGCGAACAGCACCCCGCGCTTGTGCACCGGATCGCTCGCCGGAATCCGGCTGATCGTGATGTCGATGCGCCGGCCGTCCGGCACTGCGTAATCCATCGGCACCGACAGGCCGGCGCACTCGGCATCGCCCGCCTTCGCCTCGGCCGGGCAAGGCCCCCACAGCAATTCGCTGCCCGGATCGGCGGCCGCCACCGGCGCGATCCCGGTGGCCATCACTCCGCAGGCGGCCGCGGCGGCCGTCCGTAGCAACCACCGTGCCGAACGCACTCCACCCATCACTGCCCCTCCCCAAGGCGCGATCGAATCCGCCGCCACCCTACCTCGCATCGAACAACCATGTCCGGCACGGTGATTCCGCCGCACCGTGCCGCAGGCCGGACGGATCGGCCGGTTCGCGAGGTCCGGTCCGGGCAACCGGATCCGGGGCGCAGTGTGCGTGACAGGTTTGACTGTTGCGCGGGAAGTACAGCACCCTGTGCGGCTACTTGTGCTGCAGGCCGTCGAAAGCTCACTCCGAAAATCGGAGCAGGGTGAGTGAGGGGCGCAGCGCGCGCATGACCGGGGCACTCGCGACCCGGCGCAGCAGTGGGGAGGCCCATCGGCCCCGGCCGGGCGGCGGGATGAGGTCCTCGGACGCAACGACTCCCGGAATTCGAGTGGGCAGCCGGCGCGCCTGACGGAGGGACTGGCTGGACGGCATCGGTGGGGCGGTATAGCGGTTGCTTAGGCGCACCCTGCCCTTCGTCGTCAGCGCGCTGAATACGCGTGGGATGGAGTCGTAGAGGAGTATGCCGCCGGGGAAGTGTGCGGCCAGGTCCGCGATCAGCAGGTGGACCTCGGCGGGCGGGAGGTACATGAACAGGCCTTCGGCGGTGACCACCGCGGGGCCGGACGGCACTTCGTCGAGCCAGGACCGGTCGAGCACCGAGCGTGCCAGGCGGGTGATCCCCGGGGCCGGAGGTAGCAGTCGCTGCTGGGCGGCAACCATTTCCGGCAGGTCGAGGGAGAACCAGGCGGCCGCGGGTTCGCCCAGACGCCAGTACGTTGTCTGCAGCCCCTCGCCGAGTGCGACCACCGGCCCACCGGGGTGGGTGGCGAGGAAGTCGGCGATGATCTCGTCGATCACCATCGCGCGCAACGAGTGGACCTGGCTGGGTGGCCCGAATCGCTCGAAGTCCTCCCCGGCCAGTGCACGGTAGAGCCGCACCGCCTCGTCGTCGGCGTAGCCGGAATCCGCGCGTAGCGCCTCCTCGGCCCGGTTGCGCAGCGTCCACAACGCCGTCTCGGGCACGCCCGTCAGTTCGGCTCGGGTCATCTGTCTTCCCTTCCCACCGTGCGTGTTTCGCAATGAAGGCCGAGCGGGGGTGCCGTAATGAGCGGCAGTGGCCGAATCAGCTCGGCGGCTGCGCGTAAATTGTTGCCGGAAACAGTCATACGTGCACTATCCCGGCCGAGGTGTGTCGGTGGATTGAACAAATGTTCCCGGCGAGGACTGAACGGCTAAAGGCCCTCGGGCTCAGCGTCATCCGAGGCGGGCGGCGCGCCGTCGCCGCCTCGGATGGTCCAGAGGAGGCCGTCGAGTTCGTCGGGTTTGATGAGGACGTCTCGGGCCTTGGAGCCTTCCGACGGGCCTACGACGCCACGGGTTTCCATCAGGTCCATGAGGCGGCCGGCCTTGGCGAAGCCGACGCGGAGTTTGCGTTGCAGCATGGAGGTGGAACCGAATTGGGAGGTGACGACCAGTTCGATGGCCTGCAGGAGGAGGTCGAGGTCGTCGCCGATGTCGGGGTCGACGTCCTTCTTCTCGCCGGCCTTGGCGGCGGTGACGCCCTCCTGGTAGTCGGGTTCGGCCTGGGTCTTGGCGAAGTCGACGACGGCGGCGATCTCCTCGTCGGAGATGAAGGCGCCCTGCAGACGGGTCGGTTTGCTTGCGCCCATGGGCAGGAACAGGCCGTCGCCCATGCCGATGAGCTTCTCCGCGCCCGGCTGGTCCAGGATGACGCGCGAGTCGGTCAGTGACGAGGTCGCGAAGGCCAGGCGGGACGGGACATTCGTCTTGATCAGACCGGTGACCACGTCCACCGAGGGCCGCTGGGTGGCCAGCACCAGGTGAATGCCTGCGGCACGGGCCTTCTGGGTGATGCGGACGATGGCGTCCTCGACGTCACGCGGCGCGGTCATCATGAGGTCGGCGAGCTCGTCCACGATGGCCAGGATGTACGGGTAAGGGCGGTAGACCCTTTCGCTGCCCAGCGGCGCGGTGATCTGGCCGGACTTCACCTTCCGGTTGAAGTCGTCGATATGGCGGACCTTGTTGGCCTGCATGTCCTGATACCGCTGCTCCATCTCCTCCACCAGCCAGGCCAGCGCCGCCGCGGCCTTCTTGGGCTGGGTGATGATGGGGGTGATCAGGTGTGGAATGCCCTCGTAGGGCGTCAGTTCCACCATCTTGGGGTCGATGAGGATCATGCGGACCTCATCGGGGGTGGCCCGGCACAGCAGCGAGACCAGCATGGAGTTGACGAAGCTCGACTTACCCGAACCGGTCGAACCGGCCACCAGCAGATGCGGCATCTTGGCCAGATTGGCCGCGACGAACTCGCCCTCGATGTTCTTGCCCAGACCGATCACCAGCGGATGATGGTCGTTGCGGGTGCTCGTGGCCTTCAGCACGTCGGCCAGGCGCACCAGTTCGCGGTCCGCGTTCGGCACCTCGATGCCGACGGCCGACTTGCCCGGAATCGGCGCCAGCAGACGGACATTCTCGGTCGCCACCGCGTACGCGATATTGCGGGCCAGGGCGGTGATCTTCTCGACCTTCACGCCGGGGCCCAGCTCCACCTCGTAGCGGGTGACCGTCGGGCCGCGCACGAAACCGGTGACCGCGGCGTCGATCTTGAACTGCACCAGCACCTCGGTGATGGCCTCGATCATGGATTCGTTGGCCGCACTGCGCTTCTTCGGCGGCTCGCCGTCGGTGAGCAGCGACAGCGACGGCAGCGTGTAATCGCCGTCCACCTCACGGTCGGTGACGAACTCCAGCTGCTGCGGCTCCGGCGGCGGCGGGGTCTGATCGACGACCTTCGCGATGGCCTTGCGCGGCTTGGGCTTCGGCTTCTCCTCCGGCGCGGCGATGTCCTTGGCGTCCTGCAGCGGCGGCTCGCCGATGATCTCGGTGACCGCGTCGGAACCTGAGAACTCGTCGGTCGGATAGTTCTCCGACGGCGTACGGCCGCGGCGCTTGCGCACCTCGGGCCGGTGCATCGGGAAGCCGTCGACGTCATAGCTGTCGGGGTCGTAGAGGCCGCGTTCCTCGGAGTAGCTCTCGTATTCGTCGCCGCCCGCGCCGGTGCCGAAGATCTCCCGCAGCCGGGCGGGCACATCCCGCACCTGGGTGCCGGTGATCAGCAGCAGCCCGAAACCGATGGCCAGCATGAGCAATGGCACCGCCAAGAAGGCGCTCAGCCCCTGACCCAGCGGACCACCCACCACGTAGCCGACGAATCCGGCGGCGTGCGCGCGACCGTGCGCGTCGGACGGCGAACCCGCCGCCAGATGCCACAGACCCAGCACCGGCAGCCCGGCCAGCAGACCGCCCAGCACCAGCCGGGGCCGGATCTCCGGCTGCGGCTCGGTCCGCATCAGAATCACCGCGATGGCCACCGCCACGAACGGCAGTGCCGCCGAGGCGGATCCGGCCACCGCGCGCACCACGGCATCGACCCAGTGCCCGACCGGACCGCCCGCCGACATCCACACGGCCGCCGCGATCACGAAGGCGAAAGCCACCAGCCCCAGCGCGATCCCGTCGCGCCGATGCCCGTGCTCGATCTCCCCGGCCCGGCTGACCGCCCGCGTCGTCGCGCCCAGCCCCCGCGCCATCATGGTCCAGCCGCTGGTGACGCCCCGCCGAACCACCGCCAGCGGTGCGGTATTCGACCCGCGCCGCGGAGCGGGCCGCCGGGCCGGCGCCTTCCGTCCCGCTCCCCCGCGCCCCTTCGCGGGGGTGCGTGGGCTGCGAGCGCGGGCCTGTGCAGGAGCCTGCCCCCGCGTAGCCGCCGCTCGCGAACGTGACGTTCCGGTGCGGGCCTTACCTGCCATGCGTCCCAGGCTAGCCGCAACAGCACCACCCGGACCATCCGCAACACCCGGCCCACCCGAATCAGAAACTGTGGCGCTCACAACCAAAAACCCACGCCGACGGCGGGATTACCCGCCTCGAAGCGGCCCGAAACCACCCGTCACACCACGCCGCGCCCGGGCTGTACCGGCCCATTCGCGCGTCGGAAAACCGCCACGGCCTGCAGCGGGGCTGGATCAGCGAGTCGCGGGGAGGGCGGTCCAGGTGGTGAGGGCGGCGTCGAAATCGGGGATCTGGGTGCTGGCGGTGCGGTAGCACTCGGCGGCGTCGAGGGTGCGGCCCAGGCGGCGCAGAGCCGTGTAGCGGACCAGGAGATTGTGGGTGTGGGCGGCACCGCCGGCCGAGATCCGGGTGGCCTCGGCGCGTTCGGCGTGGTCGGCGGCCTGGGCGTAGCGGCCGGCGGCCAGGTCGGCGCGCGCGGCGCGGGCGTGGATCACCGATTCGAAGCGGGTGTTGCCGAAGCGGCGGGCGGTGACCAGGGCGGCATCGAAAAGGCGGGCGCCGCGGTCGGCATCGCCCTCGCTGCTGAGAATCCAAGCGGCCTCGGTCAGGCCCCACACCACATTGCGGCGCACCCCGGACTCGTTGTCGCCGACCACCGCCCGGGCCGCGGCGGCCAGGGAGTCGCGGTTGCGGCCGGCCGCCGAATAGGCCCGGGCGAGCAGCGAATACGCGACGCGGACACACTCGGAGCTGTCGGCGCGTCGGTAGTAGGTGAGGGCGGTCGCGAAATGCGTTGTGGCGCGGGCCGGGTCGCCGTCGTGCAGAGCGAGCACGCCCGCGAAGCCCTGAATCGCGCCGGAGGTCCAGGGATCGATATCCGGATCGTCGTCGGCGAGCAGCCCACGCACGTGCACGGCCGCCGCGTGCGGCTCTTCCAGTTCTGCGGCCAGCGCGAAGACCAGCGTCAGCCGGGCCCGGCGGGCGGCCACGATGTCACCGTCGGAGGTGATGGCCTGCACCAGCTCTTCGAGAACCTTGACCAGGTCGACAGTGGCGTCACAGGCCAGCCCCGTCTCGGCGACGGTCAGCGCCAGATCCGCCGCCAGCACCCGATGCCGGGGTGTCCCCGCGACCGCCAGCCGGTAGACGGCGGCCAGATTGCGGCGCTCGATGGTGAGGAAGTCGCGGGTCGAGTCCAGATCGTCGAGGCGGGTGCCGGGGTGCCCGGTGGGCGCGAGACGCAGCCGCAGGCCCGGATGCCGGACGCGCAGCACCGTTTTCATGGTGGCCAGGTAGTAGTCGAGCAGGCGGGCGGTGACATCGAGTTCGCGCTCGCGGTCGGGACGGCCGAGCGCGAACAGGCGCATCAGATCGTGATAGTGGTAGCGGCCCCGGCCGACCGATTCCAGCATGCCGCGGTCCACCAGCTCCTCGCACAGGTCCTCGGCCACCGATTCGACGGTATCGAGGACCGCGGCGGTGGCGGCCAGCGAGAGCTCGGGCAGATCCGCGACGGCGAGCAGCCGGAAGGCGCGCGCCGTGTCCGGCGGCAGTTGCTCGTAGCCCGCGTGGAAGGCGGCCGTCAGCGCCAGGTCCCCGGCCCGGAAGCGGTCCAGGTCATGGCGTTCGGCCGCGAGCCGGTCCGCCTCCGAGACCACGGTCCACTGCGGCCGGGCCGCCACCCGCGCGGCCACGATGCGCACCGCCATGGGCAGCAGGCCGCACAGTTCCACGATGCGGCGCACCGCGTCGGGTTCGGCCGCCACTCGCACCGCGCCGACGATGCGGGTGAACAGGGTGACGGCCTCCTCGGGTTCGAGCACCGTCAGGGCCGCGGAGCGCACACCGGGGAGGGCGGTGAGCGGGCGGCGCGCCGTCACCAGCACCGCGCAGCCGGAGTCCCCCGGCAGCAGCGGCGCGACTTGCGCTGCGTCGCAAGCATTGTCGAGCACGATCAGCAGGCGGCGGTCGCTGCTGGCGGACCGGAACAGCGCGGCCCGCTCGGCGACGCCGACCGGAATCTCCTTCTGCGCCACGCCCAGTGCGCGCAGGAACGCGCCCAGCACGTGCTCCGGTTCGGCCGGCGTCGCGCCCGCGCCGAACAGATCCATGTACAGCTGGCCGTCCGGGTACAGGTCCCGGATGCGGTGTGCCACATGCAGAGCCAGCGCCGTCTTCCCGACCCCGCCCATCCCGGAGATAGCCACGATCGGCCGGGTCGCGCCGAGCACGGCGCACAACTCCCGCACCAAATCCTGGCGGCCGGTGAAATCGGCTGTGTCGGGCGGCAATTGGGCCGGCCTGGGCGCGACGACGGCGATCGGCGCGGTCTCCGCTGCCACGGTGGGCAGCTCGTCGGCCAGGATCTGACGGTGCAGCTCCGCCAGCGCCGGACCCGGCTCGATGCCCTGCTCGGCCACCAGCAGCCTGCGAATGCGCTGATATTCCTCGAGCGCCTCGGTGCGGCGGCCCGCCCGGTAGAGGGCCGTCATCATGAGCCCGCGCAGCCGCTCGCTGTGCGGATCACCGGTGATGAGCGCGGCCAATTCGGCCATGGCGTGCGAGAAGTCGCCGCGTTGCACGGTGAGCTCGAGGAGATCCTCGGTGAGGACGCGATGCAGCCGCCGCAGCCGCGCACGTTCGGCCGCGGCCCACGGCCCGGGCACGCCGGTCAGCGGATCACCGCGCCACGCGCCCAGTGCGTCACGCAGCGCGACGTCGGCGGTCTCCAGGCAGCCGGCGGCACGCGCCTCGGCCGCCTCGCCACGCAACCGGTCGATGCGGTCGACATCCAGGTGCAGCGGCCCGTCCAGGCGATAGCCGCGCGCTTCCGACGACAGCGACACGGACTGCTGCACGGCCAGATGCTTGCGCAGCGCCCACGCGTAATTCCGGAGCGCGCCCACCGCCGAGCTCGGCCGCTCGGCACCCCAGATGCCGTCCACCAGTTCCTCGACCGAGACCGTGCGCCCGCGCGCGCACGCCAGCATGGCCAGCGCCGCCTGCTGTTTGGGCGGCATGGGCGGAATCGGCACGCCATCGGCCGTCAACTCGACCGGTCCGAGAACCGCCAGTTGCCAAGACATTGCCTACCACCTCATCACACACGGGCCGCTGCCGAGGACGCAAGCTACCGCTCGACGCGTGATCGTTTCATGACCGGTGGGCGCGCTGCCACTCCCGCCGGGCGGGCGGTCGCGACGGCGGACGGGTCAGACGCTGCGGTCGAGGGCGTGCACCAGTGCCACGTCGTCCGGAGCGCCGGTGGCCTCGAGCCGGACGGCATTGCGGCCGAACGCATGCAGCAGCAGCTCCGAGGGCGGCCCGGCCAGCACCACGGTGCGGTCACCGGCCTGGCGGGCGACGGTGCGGCGGCCGTCGGGCGTGGAGAGCGCGACAGTAACCGGCGATTTGCGATATGCCATGCGCGCCAAGCCCGTCAGCACCTTCCAGAGCTGGTTCTCATCGGCGGCGGGCAGCGTGCGCGGCTCCCAGCCGGGCGCGGCGCGGCGGACGTCCTCGTGGTGGACGAACATCTCGGTGGTGTTCATCAGCGAGTCGACCGGGCGCAGGAGCAACGGCGGGCCGCTGCGCACCTCGTCGAGCAGGTCGGCGAACGGGCGCTGGGTGACCTTGCGCTGCACGCTGTCCAGATAGGAGGCGAAGGGCTTCAGCAGGATGCCGGGGGCGGCGTCGGGGCGGCGTTCCCGGACGACCAAGTGCGCGGCCAGGTCTCGGGCCGTCCAGTCACCGCACAGGGTGGGCGCGTCCGGGCCGGCTTCCGCCATCGCCTGAACCAGGGCCTGGCGCTCCCGTTGAGCCAAAGTCATAAGGGGAACCTTAGTCGGGGATGTCGGAATGCGCACGACGGCGTTAAGGGAACCACCCGGTCCTTCATAAGCACGACAGTTGATCGTGATCGCGGCTTCCGGTTGTGCCAGTGCGGCCGGCGGCGACGCCGCGCTCGAGGACACCGCACAAAACACAGATCCGGGTTGGCGGCAACCTTTCCGTATCGGTAGCTTGATCCCTCGGTCCATAGGGTCGTGGATTCGAAAGCACAAGAAGGGCAACACTTTGAAGAAGATTGTCAGCGGCGCAGCCGTGATGGTCGCGGCCGCCGGCTCCCTGCTGGCCGCGACCGCGGCTCCGGCCAATGCCTACCAGGACTACTACTACGGCGCCATCGCGCTGTCGCCGTCCACGGGTCATATCGGCTACTCCTACGACTATTCCGACAGCCCCTCGGCGCAGAACGCCGCCATGAGCTCGTGCCCCCAGGCCGACTGCCACATCGTGGCGCGCTTCGCGAACGGCTGCGGCGCGATCGCCTACTCGTCGCGCGACGGCTACTACACCTTCGGCGCGGCCTCCTCGCGCAGCGCGGCCAAGAGCCAGGCGCTGGGCCGGAACTCCGGCGACGCCACCATCATTCACTGGAACTGCACCACCGGCTACCAGCTCTGATCCGACGGCGCCATTCCACAACAACGGGGAGAATTTCGTTGAAGCACACCATCTTTCGCGCGACCGCCGCGCTGATGCTGGCCACCTCGGCCTTCGGCCTGGTCGCCTGCAGCAAGTCCGATGACAGCACCAAGGCCGCGTCCACCACCTCCGCGGCCGCCCCCGCCGGCAAGTTCGACGGCAGCACCGAGGGCGATGGCAAGATCACCGGCGCGGCCCCCGCCCCCACCACGGTCGCGGATCTGCCCAAGCCGAGCGTGCAGGAACTGAACGACAAGGTCACCAAGGCGTTCGACCCGTCCATCGACTCCAAGACCAAGACCGACTGGATCGAGGACGCCGCCCTCGACCCCCAGCTGGCCCAGAAGCTGGTCGACGCCGCCAAGGCCAACAACGTCACCATCAAGATCACCAACGTCGGCGACCCGGCGAACGGCAAGCTCAAGGCCGACGCCGACGTCACCATCGACGGCAAGCCGGTCCAGAACGCCACGGTCTCCTTCGTCGCCGACGGCAGCGACTGGAAGATCGACCACAACTACGCCTGCAGCATCGTCAAGGCCGCGAAGCTCGATTCGGCCGCCTGCCAGGATAAGTAAACTCGTGTAGTTCCCGCCCCCGGCGGAGTGCCGTCTCCGGACGAGGAACCCCCGGGCGGGAGACCCGCCCAGTTTTGCCGCCCCCGACAGCAGCACCGTCGGGGGCGGAGCTGTGTTCGCAGCGGATTCGGCCGTGCGGCAAGCGAAACCGCCCGAGCAGCGGAATACTGCTCGGGCGGTTGGGTTTTCGGTTGGGTGCCGGGTCAGACGCCGATGACCGTGGGGACGATCATGGGGCGGCGGCGGTAGACTTCGGCCACCCAGCGGCCCACCACGCGGCGGATGGACTGGGCGATTCGGTGGGTGTCGGTGACACCCTCGACCGCCAGGCGGTGCAGTTCGTTCTCGACGAGTTCCTGAGCGCCGGAGAGCGCCTCGGGGTCGTCGGAGAAGCCGCGGCCGCTGACCTCTGGTGTGCTGACGGCCTTTCCGGTGGCCGAGTCGACGGCGACGTTGATGGAGATGAAGCCGCCCTCGCCCAGGACCAGGCGGTCGGAGAGGGTGGACTCGCCGACGTCGCCGACCGACAGGCCGTCCACGTAGACCTGGCCGACCGGGACGCGGCCGGAGATGGTGGCGATGCCGTCCACCAGGTCCACCACCACGCCGTTCTCGGCCAGGATGACCCGCTCCTCGGGCACGCCGGTGGCCACCGCGAGCGCGCCGTTGGCGCGCAGGTGCCGCCACTCGCCGTGCACGGGCATGGCGTTGGTCGGGCGGACCGCGTTGTAGAGGTAGAGCAGCTCACCCGCCGAAGCATGGCCGGAGACATGGACTTTCGCGTTCTGCTGGGTGACGACCGTGGCGCCCAGGCGGGCCAGGCCGTTCACGACCGCGAAGACCGCGTTCTCGTTGCCGGGGATCAGCGAGGAGGCCAGCACCACCAGATCGTCCGGGCGGATATTGATCTGGCGGTGGTCGCCGCGCGCCATGCGCGACAGCGCCGACAGCGGCTCACCCTGCGAGCCGGTGGAGATCAGCACCAGCTTGTGCACCGGCAGGTTGGCGGCCTGATCCAGGTCGACCACCAGGCCGTCCGGGATGTCCAGGTAGCCGAGGTCCTGCGCGATCTGCATATTGCGGACCATGGACCGGCCCACGAAGCACACCCGGCGGTCGTAGCGCTGCGCCACGTCCACCACCTGCTGGATGCGGTGCACGTGAGAGGCGAAGGAGGCCACGATGACCCGGCCCTTGGCCTTGCCGATCACGTTGTCGAGCACCGGGCCGATCTCGCGCTCGGGCGTCACGAAGCCCGGCACCTCGGCATTGGTGGAGTCGACCAGGAACAGGTCGACGCCCTCGTCGCCCAGGCGGGAGAACCCGGCCAGGTCGGTGAGGCGGCCGTCGAGCGGCAGCTGATCGAGCTTGATGTCACCGGTGTGCAGCGCGATGCCCGCGGGTGTGCGGATGGCGACCGCGATGGCGTCCGGGATCGAGTGGTTGACCGCGAAGTACTCGCAGTCGAACGCGCCGTGCTGGGTGCGCTCGCCCTCGGTGACCTCGATCAGGTTGGGCTGCAACCGATGTTCGCGGCACTTGGCCGCCACCAGGGCGAGGGTGAACTTCGCACCGATGACCGGAATGTCGCGCCGCAGGCGCAGCAGGAATGGCACCGCGCCGATGTGATCCTCGTGACCGTGAGTGAGGATGACCGCGGCGATATCGTCCATGCGGTTCTCGATCGGACCGAAGTCGGGCAGGATCAGGTCGACGCCGGGCTGCTGATCCTCCGGGAACAGCACACCGCAGTCGACGATCAGCAGCTTGCCGTCGTACTCGAAAACGGTCATGTTGCGGCCGATTTCACCGATGCCGCCGAGCGCGAACACCCGCAGGCCGCCCTTGGGCGCTTTGGGAGGGGTGCCCATCGCGTGCGGGTCGCGCGGGGCCGGGGCCGGCTCGCGATCGCGGCCGCCCTGCCGGGACCGGCCGCCGCCGCGTCGGGTGCGGTCACCGCCGCGGCCGCCACGGCCGCCACGCTCCCGAACCGGTTCGGCCGCAGCCGATTCCGTGCGCGGGGCGGCGGCCTTCACCGATTCCTGCGGCGCGGCGGCGGCCTTCACCGATTCCCGCGGCGCGGCAGCGGCGCTCGCCTGCGCGGCGGGTTCGGCCTGGGCCGGAGCCGGCGCGGGCTGCACGGGAGTCTCCGCAGCCGGGGCGGGCGCACCGGCGGCGCGGCTGGCGGTACGGCGGGGGCGACGAGCGGGGCCGGTCATGCAATCACCCCGGCCGCGCGCAGGTCCACCGCGAGTTCGTCGAGTTGATCCTGGGTCGGCATGAGTTGTGGCAGCCGTGGTTCCCCGGTCTCGACGCCGAGCAGGCGCAGCGAACCCTTGGTCATGGCGACGCCGCCGAGGCGGGCCATAGCCCGGTTCAGCGGGGCCATGCTGACATTGATCTCTCGGGCCCGCTGCACGTCGCCGGCGCGGTAGGCGTCGATCAAGGCGCGCAGGCGGTCCGGCACGAGATGGCCGATGACGCTGATGAATCCGGTCGCGCCGACCGACAGCCACGGCAGGTTGAGCACATCGTCGCCGGAGTAGAAGGAGAGCCCGGTCTCCGCGATCAGCTCGGCGCCGGCGCCCAGGTCGCCCTTGGCGTCCTTGACCGCGACGATGCGCGGGTGCTCGGCGAGCCGGCGAATGGTGTCGGTGGCAATGGGAATCACTGAGCGCGGCGGAATGTCGTAGAGGGTGACCGGCAGGTCGGTCGCGTCCGCGACGGCGGTGAAGTGGGCGAACAGGCCGTCCTGGCTGGGACGCGAGTAGTACGGGGTGACGACCAGCAGGCCGTGCGCGCCCGCGCGCTGCGCGTTGCGGGCCAGTTCGATGCTGTGCGCGGTGTCGTAGGTGCCGGCGCCCGCGATGACGGTGGCACGGTCGCCCACGGCGTCCACGACGGCATGCAGCAGATCGAACTTCTCGGACTCGGTGGTGGTCGGCGATTCCCCGGTGGTGCCGGAGATGGCGAGCAGATCGACGCCACGGTCGATCAGGCGGGCGGCCAGCGCGACACCGGCATCGACGTCGAGCTTGCCTTCGGCGGTAAAGGGGGTCACCATCGCGACACCTACTGTGCCGGACGCGTGCAGCTCGGTTCGCGTCGATTCACCGTTCGTCATAGTCAGAAGGCTACAGCCTCGCCGGAACGGGATTTGCATCGTTATACCCGAACCGCGCCCGGCGCGATGGCGATTCGCGTCAAGCGACCGCTTCTGGCGTCAGAAGTTTCCTTGAATGACGTCGGAGACGACGTCACACTGGTGTCATGGATCTCAACAAATACACCGCCCAGCTGCGCGAGAACCTGATTGCCGCCGCGGCACTCGGCGATGAGAAAACCCAGGCTACAGCCGCCGCCCTGGCCGCCGCCACCGAGAACTCCGCCCGGCTGGTCCTGCTGGCCGCGCTCTCGGAACTGGCCGCCGAGGTGAGCACGACTCTCCCCGACCGCACGGTGCACGTGTCGGTCGACCGGACCGATGCCCACATCGACGTGCGCAAGACCGCGGGCGAGGAGGAACACCCCACCTTCGACGAGGTCACCGGTGATATCAGCCGGGTGACACTGCGGCTGGTGGAGCAGATCAAAGCCCGTGCCGAGGAGGCGGCCGCGCAGAGCGGGCAGTCGCTGAACTCGTGGCTGTCGACCACCGTGCAGTCCGCGCTGCGCGACCAGATGAAGCGGGGTGGCCCCGGCCGCTGCGACGCACCGTGACCAATCAATCGGTGATGGTCGTGACCTTGCCGTCGGTGTCGATCTCGGTGCGGCGATCCTCGTCGGGGGCCGTCGCCAGCACCGTGGCCAATACGTGACGGCCCAGCGGCAGCACCCGGACCGTGATGCGGCCGGCGTTGATGGCGTCGAGTTCCCTTGTGGCAGCATCGATCACGCGCTTGCGCACCCATTCGGGGACGCCTGCGAAACCGCCATCGTCGAGGAGCACGACCTCCACGCCGCGCGCCCGCGCACCGCGGGCCGCGCCGCTGAGCTCGTCGGTGACCAGCTGCGGTGCGCGCAGGCCGTCGCGGAGTTCGGCTTCCAGCAGCCGGCATTCCTCACGTTCGGCGGCGGTCAGCTCCGCACCCTCGGCGATGCGTTCCAGGATCGGCCGGGCCACCCGGTCCAGACGGGCGAGCTGACGCGTGCGCTCACTGTCCGCGGCGGCCATGGTGGCCTCGGCCGCGGCCCGCATCATGGCGTCCTCGCGCAGGATGCGCAGTGACCGCTGCATAGGGCGCATGACCGCGGTGAACACCGAGATGGCGGTGACGGTGCCGACCGGGACCAGCGAGCCGACCAGGGTGCCGGGTTGCAGATGCGAGCCCAGACCGAGGGTAACCAGCACCGTCGCGACGGCGATGACGCCGAGCCACGCGGTGCGAATCCGCCCGCGCAGCACCAGGACCGCGAGGACATAGGACGAGGCGAAGGCCGACCACACCGACTCGTTCGGCAGATCGTGGGTGGGGGTCATGACCGTGAGGGCGGTGGCGACAGGCGGTGCGGCCGCAGCGTACAACGCCACCGGGATCGGCAGCGGGTCCACCGGAATCGCGGTGACCAGCGCGCCCGCGCTGAGCATGAGCACGAGACTCGCGAAGGCCGCCCACGGCGGCGACTGGCCGAAATTGCGCATCATGTACAGCGCGATGACGGCCTCGAGGATGAGCAGGAACAGCCAGGCGGTGCTGCCGCGCAACC
Organism: Nocardia sp. NPDC004711; assembly: GCF_053601595.1. NCBI lineage: Bacteria > Bacillati > Actinomycetota > Actinomycetes > Mycobacteriales > Nocardiaceae > Nocardia > Nocardia sp. NPDC004711. The sequence goes on from NZ_JBSGCB010000012.1 coordinate 177,119, forward strand.
CGAGCAGATCGCGCAGCCCGAACCGGGGTTCCAGGTCGATACCGGAGCTGTCAGCGTGAGCCATCGCCACCCCATACCAGTGTCACGGTGGTGCCCTCGCCCGGCTGGGATTCCACGAACGCCGAGCCGCCGGCCAGCTGGCGCATGCGACCCAGGATGCTCATGGAGATGCCGAGGCGGTCGGCGGAGACGGCGGCCAGGTCGAAACCCGCGCCGTCATCGCTGAAGACGATGCGAATGCTGCCCGCGCTGACCGTGGCGGTGACGGTGCGGCGCACCTCCCGGCCCGGAACGGCGGCGTGCCGCAGGCTGTTTCGCACCGCCTCGGTGAGCGCGGCGGCAATGGTGCTGGCCGAGTGCACGGGCATGCGCAGATCGTCGTAGCCGGGCCAGGTGCGGGTGGCGAAACGGACGCTCGGATTGATCTCCTGCACCGCGGCCCGCAGGAACAGCACCGCCGAGCGGGCGTCGAGCAGATCGGGATCACGCTGGGCGCCGCGGCACGCGTCGAGCTGCTCCAGGGTGCGTTCGGCCTGCCGTTGCAGCACATCGGATTTGGTGCCGGCCCGGGACGCCTCGAGCAGCGTGGAGAGCACGGCGTCGTGGATGAGGGCGGCGAAGCGAGCGCGCTCCCGGTCGCGGGACTGGGCGGCGGCCTGGGCGGCGGCGCGACGGCTGGTGATGGCGGATTCGCGGTCGACCCGGGCCGCGGCGCCGGTGGCGGCGGTGCCGCACCAGACGAACAGGGCCGCCAAACCCGCTGAGCGCAGGAAGTTCTCGGTCACATGCTGCGGGGTGACCGAGCTGAGCGTGTACACGGTGGCCAGCGCCGCCGAGGTCGCGGCGGCCAGCAGATAGATCACGGTCACTCGGCTGGACCAGGCCAGCACCGCCGCGGTGACCGCCAGCGCGGTCACCCGGTACGGCCACACCGTGGTGGCGTCCACGGTGTGAATTTCCAGCCCGAACGGGATGGAGGCCAGGGCGCCCAGGAAACTCAGTGCCGCACAGCCGCAGACGAAGCGGATGGCCCGCGGACCCGACACCGCCGACACCACGGCGATGATCGGATACCAGCCGAAGGCCAGCATCACCGCGGTCACCGTCCACCAGCCCGGCGCGTAGCGGCCCTGTTCGGCCACCTCCGGCAGTTCGACGCCGCCGACGATGATGCCGGCGATGCCGATGGAGATGCCCAGCCGCCGCATGATGCGGTCGTAGGCGGCGGTGGCCGGGTCCTCCCGCATGCTGAGGCGGGCGCGCAGGCGCTGGGTGAATGCCGCGAGGGACGGCATCGGCCGGGGTGCGGCCGGGGATTCCAGGGTGCCCGAGGCCGTCATGTCCGCGGATTCCGCTCGGGAACGGGCAGCCACCCGTCCTCGACGGCCCGCTTGTACAGATCGGTCTTGGTGGGGGCCGGGCGGCCGGCGTCGGCGTACTTCTGCCGGATGCGGCCCAGATAGTCGTTGACGGTCTGCTCCGACAGGCCGGTCATGCGGGCGACCCGCGAGGCCTTCTCCCCCGACGCGTACAGCTGCAGCACCTGCTGCTGGCGCGGGCTCAGCCCGACATCGGACAGCTGCGGGTCGCCGTCGATGGCGGCGGCCCAGTCGGTGGTCACCACCTGTTCGCCGTGCGCGGCCCGGCGTACCGCCGCGACCACGGTCGGCATGTCCTCGGACTTGCGCACCACACCCAGCACGCCCGCCCGGGCGGCCGACCGCACCAGGAACGGATTGTCCGCCCCGGTGAACACCAGCACCTCGATCCCCCGCGCCCGCAGCGCCCGCACATTGTCATCGGGCGAGGACCCGTCCGCGAGCCGCAGATCCAGCACCACCAGATCCAATCGCGGCCCCGCCGACAGCAATTCCGCCACGGTCCCCGCCGTGATCACCAACTCCAGATCGGCTTCCGGGGCCAGCATGGCCGACAACCCGATCGCCACCGACTCATGGTCCTCGACCAGCCCGATGCGTTGTATCCCCGACTCTTGCGCCTCCACGGCGGCCGTCACCTCTTCCCACACTCCCAAGTGACGTTCCCCGAGAACGCCCCCACGAGTATGACGGGCGAGCCGCCGAATATGTCAGCCACCAGAAATCGGGGGCTCAACCCATCAGCTGTGCGGCGATGGTGGCCCCCAATTCCCAGCAGCGCTCGATCTCCGCCTTCTCCGGCTTCGCCAACACGATCACCGGCGCGGCCGCTTTCTCCCAGCCGAGTCCGGTCGTCGCGCTCTCGACACTCCGTTCGGCCCCCTCGGTCCCTTGATTCCCGTGGATGTACAGCCCGTAGGGCCGGCCCCGGGTCGAATCCAGGCACGGGTAATAGAAGGTGTCGAATGCGTGCTTGAGCGCTCCGCTCATATAGCCGAGATTCGCGGGCGTCCCCAGCAGGTACCCGTCCGCCGCGAGCACATCACTCGCCGTCACGCCCAGGGCGGCCCGCCGTACGACGTCGACCCCTTCGATCTCGGGATCCGTGGCGCCCGCCACCACCGCCTCGAACATCTCCTGCATGAACGGCGACGGCGTGTGATGAATGATCAACAGAGTCGGCACGTCCCGAGCCTAACCCTCCTTTGCCGCCCAGCCCGGGCCCTCGGCCGTCCGGCGGCGGCCCCGATCCGCGCGTCGGTCGAGGCCGCGAGAGTTTGTAGTTCACATGGCGGTGAACGCGCTGCAACATCGGTCTGAACGCCTGAGCCGTTGTGGCCGAGCCGGTGTCGGACTCCATGTTCCCGCGCCTCGGCAATTGGCCGCGGCAGCGGCCGTGACCGTGGGCGATGACGGACGCAACCGTCGACCTCAGAGTTCGCTGCGCCTTCATCGAGGATTGCGGTAAGATTCCCGCATCACCGAAACACGTTCCAGCGAAACATATCTCACGAATGGACGTGTTCGGGCAGTGAACGCTGATCATTGACTCGAAACTGGAGTGCTGCTGGCGAACTGAAGACGGCATCGATGTATCCGATTGCCCGGCAAGTGGATACGCGCCACCAGCATTCCAGCAGCAATACCGACCGTTCTCGATCCTGTGTGATCGTTGCACCGAGGGTCGTGGAACTGGTCGCATTTCATCCGTCCATGGGAGCTACACCTTGGTAACTGACGTGTTCGAGGCCGCATGAGGCTGTATTCGCCCGAGTTCACCGCCGATCCCCGCACCGCGTTCGACCGGATGCGGCGCGAGCACGGCCACCTTGCCCCGGTCGAAGTGGCGGCCGGAGTCTCGGCGACGCTGGTGATCGGATACCGTGCGGCACTGCGTATTTTGAGTGATCCGGACCGCTTTCCCGCCGATCCGAGAGCCTGGGAGTCGAGCCTCCCCCAGAACTGTCCCGTCCTGCCGATCATGGAGTGGGGGACGATCGGTTCCGGCGCGGAGGAGGAGCACCGCACGCGCTATCGGCCCGCCTACCTCGAGACGCTGCGCGCCGTCGATCTCTTCACCTTGCGGCGTGAGGTCGAGGCCGCCGCGGTGCCGTTGATCAACGAATTCTGCAGTGCGGGAAAGGCCGACCTGCTCGGCCAGTTCGCGGTGCCGCTGACCGTGCGGGTGGTCAACAATCTGCTCGGCCTGTCCCCGGAGGTCGGCGAGCGGGTGTTCGACGCGATGGCCGTCCTGCGCGACGCCCCCGACGAGGAGACCTCGGACCGCTACAACCAGCGCCTGACCGGAGACCTGCTGGAGGCGGTCTCCGCCAAGCGGCGCGAACCCGGCACGGACGTGATCTCGCGGCTCATCTCGCACCCGGCCGGGCTCGACGACGCCGAGATCGTGGCGCAGCTCGCGGTCCTCTATGCCCGCGGCAGCGAGCCCACCTGGAATCTGATCGTCAATACGGTGCTGTTGATGTTGACGGACAAGCAGTTCCACGATGATCTGCTCGCCGGTGCGTTGACCGTGCGGGACGCGATCGACGAGGTGCTGTTCGTCAATCCCCCGCTGGCCAACTCCTGTGCCCGCTATCCCCGTCAGCCGCAGCTGGTCGAGAATGTGTGGGTGCCGGCCGACCACCCGGTCATCATCAGCTCGACCGGATGCAATTCCGATCCGGCGGTGGCGGGCGACCGCATCGGCAACCGCTCGCATCTGGCTTGGGGCGCTGGATCACGGTCGTGCCCAGCCCAATCCGTGACCCTGGTCATCGTGCAGGAGGCACTGGACCAACTGCTGGACGCGCTTCCCGAGATCGAATTGGCCATGCCCGCAGACCAACTCGAATGGCGGCCGAGCGCATTCCACCGCGCACCCGCCGCGGTTCCGGTGATCTTCCCGCCCGCCCTGCCGCTGGCCGTCCCGACCTCGTGAGTACCCCTACGGAATTCGGTGGATCCCTTCAGTTCTGGAATGCGGAGGTGTTCTCGTCGGCCCACTGCGCGAAGGTGAGCGCGGGCCGGCCCAGCAATTCCGCGACGGTGCCGGTGGTCGGGCCAGGGGTGCGGGCATAGTCGGCGAGCGAGCCGAGCAGCCGGTCCGGAACCTCCTCGGGCAGGCCCTGGGCCAGTAGCGCGGCCCGCACCTGGTCCGGCGCGACTTCGGCGAACGACAGGTCGGTGCCGAGGGCCTTGCCCAGGATGCGCACCTTGTCACGTTGGTCGAGTGACTCCGGGCCCGTGAGGACGTAAGCGCTTCCGCCATGGCCGGATTCGGTGAGCGCGCGAACCGCCACGGCGGCGATATCGCGCTGGTGGATCGGCGAGGTGGCCGCGGCGGCGTACGCACCGCGGACGGTTCCGGTGGCGCGCAGCTGCGGGGCCCAGGCCAGCGCATTGGCGTCGAAGTCCGCGCAGCGCAAGGCCGTCCACTCCAGGCCGGAGTCCCGCGCGGCCTGTTCCGCGGCCCGGAATCCGTCGGCGAAGCGCGGTTCTCCCGCCGGGTACTGCACCGTCAGCGCGGAGATGACCACGGCGCGGCGCACGCCCACTCCGGCGGCCGCGCCCAGCAGGTCACCGGCCGCCGCTCCGGCCGCACGCGGGCTGATCAGCACCGCTTCCGCGCCGTCCCACACCGGACCCAGCGAGCGCGGGTCCGAGGGATCCCCGCCGACCACACGCACATCCGCGGGCAGCGCCGCCCGCTGCGGGTTGCGGCTGACGGCGGTCACCTGCTGTCCGGATTCCAGTAGGAGCTGGATGGTTTCGCGGCCGACGACTCCCGTCGCACCGGTGATGACGATCATCGTGAACTCCAATCTTTTGTACGAAATTCATATAATTCAAAGGGTAGATGCTACGAGTTTCGTACTACAAGGTGAGCTGGATCACTCATTTGTCAGCACAATCGCAGGTCGAGGCCCATCCAGTGCCAACTACGGGTGACGTAAAGTACGAAGCTCATACGAGCCGACGGGAGGCGTGGTGGGTGCGGCGGCGGATCGCGAAGAAGCCCGGCTGCGGCGGCGCGCAGCAGGCGATATCAAGGGCGCGATGCGCGGGCTGCGCAGCAACCTGGCCATGCTCAACCGTCAGGTCGGGGTACGCCTGGAACTGCGCGACGTCGACGTCGACTGCCTCGACGTGATCAACAGTCAGGGCCCCATCAGCCCCACCGCCCTGGCCCGCGCCGCAGGACTGCACCCCGCCACCCTCACCGGCATCCTCGACCGGCTGGAGCGCGGCGGCTGGATCGTCCGCGAACGCGCCGCCACCGACCGGCGCTCGGTCGTGGTCCGCACCCTCCCCGACCGCCTCGGCGAGCTCTACCACCTACTGTCGGGCATGAACAGCTCACTGGACGACATCTGCGCGGACTACACAACCGAGCAACTCCAGCTCATCGCGGAATTCCTCCGCCGCAGCGCCATCGCAGGCCACGACTCCGGCCGCGAACTCCAATAACCGCCACCCACCTTCGCCCATCACAGAATCCCCACGGCGGCAACGGCACCCGCTTACGGTCACAACGCCCACCAGGCTCAGGTCCGGTCGGCGTCAATGGTGCAGCCGATGGGGGCGGAGCCCACCCTGTGTCGCTTGGACGTCGGCCGAGAATGTCCAGGTCCAGGAGTCTGTTCTGGCGACTCAGCGCCTGAAAAGTCCTCGCCACCAAGACCGTTCGGTAGCGATGGGTTCGAGCGGGGCGGAAACGCGGGGTGGGCGGGCGGATTTGCGTTCGGCGCGCCAGGTTTCGACGACGTCGTCGACCTTCAGGGGGCCGATCGGGACGTGGGGGCCGGTGGGCATGCGGAGGTAGTGGACTATGCGGTCGTTGAGGGAGGCCACGGTTGCGCGAACATCCTGCTCGGAGAACATGTCCCGGACGGTTTCCTGGATTCGTTCGCGTTCCCGGCGGAGGATGATCGATTCGGGGAGGAGGGCGTCTCCGCCCAGGCCCTCGCGCTTCAGATAGTTGCGGAGCCACCAGTCTTCGTCGGCCGCACCGGGCGGGATGGGCTGGCCCGCGCCCTTCAGGTTGTCGAATTCACCCCGCTCCGTTGCCTCGCGGACCTGCTTGTCGATCCACGATTCGAAGGAGAGCCCGGGCGATTTGCGCTCGGTCATGACCCGATCCTACCGATCACCGCGGGACAGCCGGGTGAGCGCGCGATGGCGAGATCCCTTCCGGCGCGGGGTCAGTTGCCGGCGCGGTAGGGGTCGAACACGGTGGTGACCATGCGGTGGGCGGTGGCGACGGCGTGGCCGGCGTCGCCCTCTGCCAGGCCGAGCAGCGGGTCCAGGCCGGGGACGTGGGGAGCGAGGGCCAGGTGGGGCAGCATGACCAGCAGCAGGGCGAGCAGGGCCTGGGTGTCGGTGCCGGGGCGGAGGGCGCCGCGCGCGGTCGCCACGTCGAAGAGGGGTTGCAGCACTGCCACGTAATGGCGGTTGACGGCTTCCCGGACGGCGGTGCGGGCCACGGGGTCGGGTTCGAGGTTGGCGGCGGCGGTCATCGCGCGCTCGAGCGGGTGGTCGTAGAAGTAGCGGATCCAGGCTTCGAGGAGGACGTCGAGGGAGCCGAAGAAGTCACTGTCCCAGTCGAGTTCGCTCACGGTCGCCTCCATGGTCGAGCGAATCCGTTCGCTGGACAGTTCCGCCAGGTAGACGTACATGTCGGCCTTGTCGGCGAAGTACTGGAACAGGCTGCCCTTGGAGACGCCGGCCTCGCGGCAGATGGTGTTGAGGCTGCCGCCGCTGAACCCGCGGGCGGCGAATTCGGCCTCGGCGGCGGCCACCACGGCGGCCCGGCGCGGCGCGGCAAGCCGGTCCCAAGTTCCTGTCGGCATCACCGATCTCCTCTGCCCGCGGGCTATTGACTGTGCGACGGTTTCGATCCTACAGTGACCGGCGGTCATATGACCGCTGGTCATAAAGGAGTCCGAATCATGTCCACCAAGTCCAACGAGCCGGGAACCCGCGCCGACGAGCCGAGGGTCTGCGTCATCGGCGCGGGCTCCGCGGGTATCGCGGCGGTGAAGGTGCTGACCGAAACCGGGATCGACGTGCACTGCTACGAGCTGTCCGACCGGGTCGGCGGCAACTGGGTGTGGGGCAACAGCAACGGGGTGTCGGCGGCGTATCGGTCGCTGCACATCAACACCTCGCGTCAGCGCATGGAGTTCAGCGACTTCCCCATGCCCGCGCACCTGCCCGACTTCGCCCGTCACGATCAGATCGCCGACTACTTCGATGCGTACGTGCGCCATTTCGGGTTCGGCGACCGCATCCGGTTCCGCACCGGGGTCGACCGCGTGCAGCCGCTGCCCGACGGCACCTTCCGCGTGACGCTGTCGAGCGGCGAGACCGTCGGCTACGACGCGGTGCTGGTCGCCAACGGCCACCACTGGGATCCCCGCCTGCCCGAGCCGATGTTCCCCGGCGCCAGCGAATTCCGCGGCACGATCATGCATTCGCACGCCTACATCGAGGAAGCGCAGCTGACCGGCAAACGGGTCGTGGTGCTGGGCATGGGCAACTCCGCGATGGACATCGCGGTCGATGCCTCGTATCACGCTGCGGAGACCTATCTTTCGGCGCGCAGCGGGGTGCACGTGATCCCGAAGTACGTGTGGGGCCGCCCCTATGACCGGATCGGAGCGGCCGAATGGTTCCCGTCGTTCCTGCGCTGGCCGCTGGCCCGCAAGCTGATGGCCGCGGCGACCGGGCCGATGACCCGCTACGGGCTGCCCGCGCCGAATCACAAGTTCGCCCAGGCGCATCCGACCATGTCCAGCCGGATCCTGGATCGGCTCGCACACGGGGCGATCACGCCGATGCCGACCATCGATCGCTTCGACGGCGACGAGGTGGTGTTCACCGACGGCCGCCGGGTGACCGCGGATCTGGTGGTGTTCTGCACCGGATACAAGATCAGCTTCCCGTTCTTCGAACCCGGCTTCCTGGACCCGTCCGGTGACAATCGGATACGCCTGTACCGCCGGGTCTTCCATCCGGAGGTGCCGGGTCTGTACTTCGTGGGGCTGGTGCAGCCGCTGGGTGCGATCATGCCGATCGCCGAACGCCAGGCCCACCTCATCGCCGACCACCTGCAGGGCCGCTACCACCTGCCCGGCCCGGCCGAGATGGAGCGGGAGATCACCACACACCGGCGCGGCATCCAGCGTCGCTACGTGGCCTCCAAGCGCCACACCATCCAGGTCGACTTCGACGACTACATGCGCGATCTGCGGCTGGAACGACGCCGTGGCGCGCAACGCCCGGGTGGGCTCTCCCGGGTCGATCGCCCGACCGCGAGCGTCGCCGCCCGCCGCGCCCGCGACGGCGAGACGGTGGCGTGATGCGCGAGAACACCACGGGCGCAAGCGAACACGAGGTGTGGTTCCCGTCCGAGGACGGGAACCACTGCGCGGCGACCCTCTATCTGCCGGACCAGCGGCCCGGGAGCCGTCCGCCGGTGATCGTCATGGCGCACGGGCTCGGCGCGATCCGCGCGATGGGCCTGGCCGCCTACGCCGAACGTTTCACCGCCGCCGGATACGCCTGCCTGATCTTCGACTACCGCCACTTCGGCGACAGCGAGGGCATGCCGCGGTATCTGCTGTCGACCCGCCGACAGCGCGCCGACTGGGCGGCCGCGATCGCCTTCGCCCGGCAGCTGCCGCAGGTCGACGGCGCGCGAATCGTGGCCTGGGGCACCTCTTTCGGCGGCGGGCACGCCATCTACACCGCGGCCCGGCGCCCGGCCGGACTGGTCGCGGCCATCGCCCAGTGCCCGTTCACCGACGGCATCGCCTCCACCCTGGCCATTCCGCCGGTCAACTCGGTCAAGGCCACCCTCGCCGGTGTCCGTGACATCGCCGGTGCGCTGTTCGGCCGCGCACCGCACATGATCACGACCGCCGGGCCCGTGGACGGTACCGCCCTGATGACCGCGCCCGACGCCGAATCCGGTTATCTCGCACTGGTTCCGCCGGGCACGGACTTCCGCAATGAAGCCGCGGCCCGCGTCGTCTTCGACATCCTGACCGATCGGCCCGGCCGGTTCACCGACCGCATCGAGGTGCCGATCCTGTTCGCGGTGTGCGAAACCGATTCCGTCGCACCGGCCGAGGCCACCCTGCGCTACGCGGCCCGGGCGCCGCGCGGTGAGGTCCGCACCTACGCCGCCGGGCATTTCGACATCTACCGCGGCGCGGCCTTCGATCACGTGGTCGCCGATCAGCTGGACTTCCTGCACCGTCACGTCCCAGTCGATGGAGAACCGCGGGCATGATCGACCGTGGTCAGCGAGTCTCGTTGCGCTCCAGAGCTTCCGCGGTTTCGCGGGCATTGTCGATGGCCAGCGGGTCGTCGCCGAGCTCGGTGTGGGATTCGACGGAGTAGAAGCGCACTTCGTGGCCGTCGGGGTCGCGCAGCTCGGGGAGGATCCAGCCGATGGTGGCGAAATGGACGCCGGCATGGGGTTCGCCGAGGGCGGTGAGATGCGCGGCCAGCGCCCGCATGGCGGCCCGGTCGGGTACGCCGATCGAGAAGTAGTCGAATCCGGCTGCGGCGGCGGCCTTTTCGGGGTCGAGCCGGAGACCGAGTATGGGGCCACCGGCCGGGTGATGCAGGGCGACACCCCTCAGGTCGCCCTGCTCACGGAATTCGACGCCGACGGTGTAGCCGAGGCGGGTGCGGTACCAGTCGATGGACCGCGCCAGATCGGACACGGGGAGTTTGAGGTGATGCACCCCGGCGAGCGTGGGGATCATCGCTGCTATCCTTTGCAGTATCAGTGTAATGATGCAGCATCACTGCAGTGATGCAGTAAGGATGCAGCAAATGAGCCCCGGTGTCAAGAAGACGTCTCCGCTGTGGGACGCTCGCAAGGCCGAGACCGAACGGAAGATCCTCGACGCGGCGCGCCGGCTGTTCATAGCCGACGGGTACGCGGTGACCTCCCTGGCCGCGGTCGCCGAGGCCGCCGAGGTGGGCTCGCGGACCGTCTACCTGCGCTTCGGGTCCAAGGCGGAACTGCTCAAACGGACGATCGACGTGGCGATCGTCGGCGACATGCAGGACATCGATGTGGCACACCGCGACTGGCACATCCGGGCCGCCACCGCGCCCACCCTGGACGAACGGATCACCGCCTACGCGCGCGGCGCTCGCGAACTCATGGAACGCGCCGCCCCGGTCATCGCCGCCGCGGTCGCCGCCGAGGCCAGCGAACCACTGATCGCCGAGGCCGCCCAGGCCGGGCGCGCCGCCACGCAGCAGCACATAGCCGACATCTGGCGTCATATGCACGCCGACGGGCTGCTGCATCCGAACGCCGATCTGGACTGGATCATCGCCACCGTCGGCCCGCTCGGCCAGGCCGACACCTACAACCTCATGGTCCGCACCCTCGGCATGGACCCGGACGGTTACGAGCGGTGGCTGTCCGGCACCTGGCTGCGCCTGGCGACCACGCCCTCTACGCTTCCGGAAGCCTGATCCACGCGCTGCGGAACGCAGTGCCCATGCTCGAGGAATGCCATGCCGCCCACCCGGCGCTCACTCAGAATCGCCCACACCATCGGGGTCGCCGTCGGCCTGGTGCTGCTGATCGCCGGAATCGTCCGGCTGTTCCTGCCCCTGGAATGCTCCGGCCACACCCTCGAACCCGGGCAGGAATGCCACGACACCGTCAAAGGGCGGCAGGTGGTCAGGACCTTCAACGAGCAACGGTCCCTGCGCGATTCGACGGACGGCTTCCTCATCGTCGGCGGTCTGGTGGTCGCGGCGGGTTCAGCCGTCCTGCTACGCCGCACCACACGCGCGTAACCGCAACCACTTCGCCGGGTTCCGCGGGCACACTGAAGACATGGATCCTGTCGTCGCGTTGCGGATGATCGCGTTCTTCAAGGACCGGGACCGGGAGGATTCCCGGCGGGTGATGGCCTATCGCAATGCCGCCGACATCATGGAGGGGCTCGACGATGCCGAGCGGGAACGGCTGGGGCGGACCGGTGACTGGCAGTCGCTGCCGGGGATCGGGCCGAAGACGGCGGCGGTGATCGCGCAGGCATGGGCCGGACGGGAGCCGGACACGCTGATCCAATTGCGGACCGCCGCAAAGGATCTCGGGGGCGGCGAGGTGCGGGCCGCGCTGAAGGGCGACCTGCACGTGCATTCGAACTGGTCGGACGGATCGGCGTCCATCACGGAGATGATGGCCACCGTGCAAGCGCTGGGGCACGAATACTGCGCACTCACCGACCACTCACCCCGCCTGACCGTCGCCAATGGACTCTCACCGGATCGGCTACGGCAGCAACTGGATGTGCTCGACGAGCTCCGCGACCGGTTCGCGCCCATGCGCATTCTCACCGGCATCGAGGTCGACATCCTCGACGACGGCGCACTCGATCAGGAACCCGAACTGCTCGACCGCCTCGACATCGTGGTCGCCAGCGTCCATTCCAAGCTGAAGATGGACGCCGCCGCCATGACCCGCCGCATGGTGCGGGCCGTATCCGGAGGTCGGGCCACGGTCCTCGGCCACTGCACCGGCCGCCTCGTCGAAGGCAACCGCGGCACCCGCCCGGAATCGAAATTCGATGCCGAACAGGTCTTTTCCGCCTGCCGCGACCACGGCGTGGCCGTCGAGATCAACTCCCGCCCCGAACGCCGCGACCCACCCACCCGCCTCCTGAACCTGGCCCTCGACCTGGGCTGCCACTTCGCCATCGACACCGACGCCCACGCCCCCGGCCAACTCGACTTCCTCGGCTACGGCGCCCAGCGCGCCCTCGACAACGGCGTTCCCGCCGACCGCATCATCAACACCTGGCCACTCGACAAGCTGCTGAGCTGGGCGGGTTCCTAGCCCCGATCAAGATCGGGGAGCTCCGAGCGCGGGAATCTGTGCGAGAAGCCGCAGTGAGAGCTCCCTGACGCTCGGGGCGTGGGACGAAATCGGCGGGTCAGTGCGGGCAGGTGGACTGAAAGGGCTTGTTCGCGAACAGGTCTGCGATCCAGGACGACCACTGGGGTGTGACGGTGGCGGGGGCGTCGTGGCCGCCGGGGACGGTGAGGTCGTGGACCGGGGTGCCCAGGGCGCACATTGTGGAGATCGCGGCGGTGGACCAGGCGGTGTCGACCAGTTTGTCGGCGTCGCCGCGGGCTATGTAGATGGGCAGTGGGGTGGCGGATCGGGGGAGGTTCGTCCGGGATTGGAAGTCGGTGAACGGGCGGGCCGCGGCGTCGTCGGTGAAGGATGCCTCGGCGGGGGTGGCGGCCTGGCCGAGGGCGATGTCGGCGGGGGTGAGGGTGCCGCTGCAGGCGGATTCGAGATGCGGTGCGGCGGTGAGCAGGTCGCCGTGCAGGACCTGGTCGTAGCGGTAGTCGGGGGTGGTGTCGCGTACTGCGGCAACGAGATACGGGATGATCAGGTATTGGTCGGGGGCGTTGAGGGTGCCGGTGCGGACGGTGTCGACGAGCTGGAGTTGCAGGGCGGGTGACAGCAGGACGACGCCGTGGAGGTTCAGGTCCGGCGCATAGGATTTCGCGGTTTCGGCGGCCGATTCGGCGGCGCGGCCGCCCTGGGAGACGCCGAGGAGCACGGTGTCGGAGGACAGCGGGAGGCCGGTGGAGTGGGCGGCGCGGATCGAGTCGAGGACGTCGTAGCCGGAGGATCGCGAGTCCAGGTACGGGGCGTTGCCCGGGCCGTCGAGGCCCTGGTAGTTGGTCATCACCACGGCGCGGTGCCCGGCCAGGAGTCCGGCCACCGTGGCGGCGGAGCCGAAGAGGGTGGGCGAATTGGTGGGTGCGCAGGCGCTGACGACTCCGGAGGTGCCGTGGGCGAAGGCGATGACGGGCCAGCCGCCGGCGGGGGCGTCCCCGGTGGGGAGGAAGACCGCGCCCGACACCTCGATCGGTTTCCCTGTCGGGGAGGTGGATTGATAGCGGATGTAGGTGGCCGAGGACATCGCGGCCGTCAGGGCGGGGTCGAGATTGCCCAGTGATCGCTGTGAGACCAGCTTCCCAGGAGATTCCACCGCTCGTGTGGTCGTGTCGGAGGTGGCGCCGCAGGCGGTCAGAAACAGGGCAGCCAGTACCGGGAAGACAATCGCTGCTCGCATGCCGCTCCTTCGGATCGGGGTTCGATGACAGCCGCCTCGATTAACTCGAATCTAGCTGTTGCGACGGCCCCGGCCGGGGAAGGAGGTCAGCTGACCTTCGCAAGCGGACCAGGCGGACGGCGAGAGGTGGGAGCGGACGCGCGCGAAGAGCTCGTAGAGCCCCGCGCTGTATTTCGCTGCCAGTTCGGCGTTTTGCGCCAACACGTCCAGCTCGTTGGCGATCGTCAGCTCCAGAAAGGCCCGGAAATCGGCCGCGGAGGGCTCGAATTCGCCGCCGGTGAAGCGGTCCCGGAACCGCACCGGATCCGCGTCGATACGGGGATAGACCGTTCCGCGATCACAGGCGGCGTACTGATAGATCCATCCCTCGGCCCGGGCGCCGACCAGCTCGACAACCGTTGCGCGATCGGATAATTCGACGAGCGAGACACCGAATCCGTCGGTGCCGTACACGGCATGGGCCAGGCCGGCGAGCTGGAGGTCGCCGTCGTGTCCCCACGCCGCGAGCGTGTCGGCGACCCGGCCCAGGTGGGCGAGCAGCGTCCCGCCGGGATGATCGATGGTCTGTGTGCCGCGATCCCGCAGGAACCGCTCGACGCGGTTCCTGCGGGATGCGAGGGATTCCGGCTCGTTCATCTGTTCATTGTCGCGCGGGAACCGGTTCGGCGGCAGCCGCTCTCACCCGCCGCTGCAGCCGGTACAGGACGAGCGACGCCGCGGACGCAGCCACCGAGAGGGCGGCGAGGACCCCGAAGGCGAGGTGGTAGGCGGACACCGGCGCCCAGCCGGATGACGTTGCCCGGGAGAGGATTACCGCCACCAGCGCCACCGCGACGGCGCCGCCCACCCGCTGCAGGATGTTCACGAAGGCCGTGGCGTCGGGCAGCTGCTCGTGCCGGACCGCCGCATACGCCGCCGAGACCAGCGGCATGGCGCCGACACCGGTGGCCATACCCGCCGCGAACAGCAGGAATTGGATGAGGATTTCGTTCGCGCCGACCGGCAGGAACGCGAGCGGCAGTACGGCGCAGGCGATGGCGAGGTTGCCGAGCACCGCGACCCGGCCGCCGCCGAACCGGTCGGTCAGCCGTCCGCCCAGCGGCAGCATGATGATGCCGCCCAGGCCGTAGCTGAGCAGATCGACGCCGGTGCGAATGAGCCCGGTGCCGTGCAGCACCTGGAAGTACAAGGGCAGCAACACCATCACGCCGAACATGGCGCCGCCCGCGAAGAAGCTGGCGCTGGTGGCGGCCCGGAAAGCGTGGTTGCCGAACATCCGGATGTCCAGCAGCGGCCGTTCACCGCGCAGCGCACGGGTGATGAATCCGGCCAGGCCCGCGAGCCCGAGCACGACGGGCAGCCACACCGACGGCGAGGTGACCGACCCCGTGGTCCCGACCTCGGACAACCCGTACACCACGGCGGATACGCCGCCACCCGCGAGCACCAGCCCGGTCACGTCGAGCGGCTGTGTCGCCACCCCGCTGGTCCGTGGCAGATACCGCAGCCCCAGCGCCAATCCGGCCAGTCCGAACGGAATGTTGATGAGGAACAACCACTCCCAGCTCCAGTGCGCCAGCATGAGCCCGCCGATGGTCGGCCCGATGGCGGGCGCGCCCACCACCGCGATGCCGACCACACCCATGACCCGGCCCATGCGCTGCGGCCCGGCCGCCTGACCCAGGATGGTCTGCCCGGCTGGGATCATGAGTCCCGCCGCAAGTCCTTGCAGGACGCGCATTCCGATCAGCCACCCCGCGGTCGGCGCGAAGGCGCACGCCGCCGAGGTCAGGGTGAAGGCGACCAGCGCCCCCATCCACAGCCGGGTGACGCCGACCCGCCGCGCCAGCCAGCCGCACACGGTGAGCGAAACACCGAGGGCCAGCAGGTATCCGCTCGCCACCCACTGGATCGTGGCCAGCGACGCACCCAGATCCGCGCCGATGGTGTGCAGCCCGATATTGACCAGCGAGGTGTCCAGCATGCCCATGACCGCGCCGAACACCACCACGCCGGCGGTGCGCCAGACATGCGCGGGGATCTTGCCGGAATCGGCGGGCACGGGAGCTCGGGCGGGCGCTCCCCCGGCACCGGATGTCCTGGTGTCCGAACGCATTTGCGTCATCGGACCTCTCCTTCAATAGTTGATGAGCAACTCAATTGCAGAGAGTACCAATGATTGAGTAGCTCAACAATAGATATAATCAGCGGGTGCCCGAAGAACCTTCCGTCCCGGCCGAGGCCCACCCCCCGAGCCTGCTGCGCCACCCGACCTACGCACTGGGCAAGCTGCACAAGGCGATGCACTCCCACCTCGGGACACCCCTGCGCGAGCACTGGGTGCTCACCTACCTCGCCGAGAGCAGTGAGATCTCCCAGCAGGAGATGGCCAACGTCCTGGAGATCGACCGCAGCGAAGTGGTGCGGCTGATCGACAGCCTCGAGAAGGCCGGTCTGGTCACCCGCACCCGCGATCCGCACGACCGCCGGAAATACCGGCTGGCTATCACCGCCGCCGGCAATCGGGTCCGCGCGGAGACCGATGCGAAGATCGCCGCCGCCACCGATGTGCTGCTCGCCCGCCTGACCCCGGCGGAAAGGGATACCCTGCACCGGCTTTCACTCAAGGCCCTGGGCTACGACACCGACGAGAGCTGACCCACACCCGGCCGGGCAACCGCCGCGAAATGGCTCACAACCGGTGACGGCTGTGAACCCGGTTACGCGTAGGGCTAGGGTTGGGGCCGTGCCTTCTCGACCCCGCCTACCCCGTTTGCCCCAGCTCAACCCGCCGCTGGACGCCCGCCGCGGCTACTCCCAGCAGGAGATTCTCGGCGAAATGCGCCGGCTGATCCTGGAGGGAAACCTGCCGCCCGGCACCGGTTTGCCGCTGGGCGAGATAGCACGCGAATTCACCGTGAGCGCCATTCCGGTGCGCGAGTCGCTGCAGACCCTGATCGGTGAGGGCCTGGTCGAGCACCGGCCCAACTTCGGGTACCAGGTCACCATGCTGACCGCCGACGAGCTGCGCGAGCTGTACATCGTGCGCGAGCGCCTGGAGTCCGCCGCGCTGGCCGCGGCCGTGCACAATGCCACCGAGGCCGATCATCAGCTGGCCCGCGAGATCCACGCCCGCCTCGAGCAGGCGGTGCTCACCGAGAACGCGGTGGCCTATCACCGCGAGACCCGCAACTTCCACCTGGCCCTGGTGCGCCCGTCGGGCATGCCGCGCGTGGTGCACATGCTCGAATACGCCTGGAACATCACCGAACCCGTGCAGCCCATGGTGCATGTGTCGACGATGGATCGCGTGGTGCTGCACGCCGACCACAGCAAGCAGCTGCAGGCCTTCCTCGCGAGGGATGCTGAAGCATTGCTGACTGCCACCGAGGGGCATCACGCACGCTTGAACGGCGTCCTCTCGCACCTGCCCACCGACACCGGTTTGTTCGCCGAACCCGCAGGTGAAGAAGATATATAACCCCTGAGCCTGGGGCTTTCGAACATATACGGTTCAAGCAACGCCGGAGCCATTTCTGTTCGATAGCGTGGATCCATGCGGATCCGGGTCATCAATCCCAACACCACCGCCGCGATGACGGCGCTCATCGGGGACAGCGCGCGCCTGGTCGCCGCGCCCGGCACGGTGGTCGACGCCGTCAACCCGGACATGGGCCCGGCCTCCATCGAGAGCCACTACGACGAGGCGCTGGCCGTGCCCGGCCTGCTGGCCGAGATCGCGCGCGGCGAGGCCGAGGGCGCGGACGGCTACGTCATCGCCTGTTTCGGCGATCCCGGCCTGGACGCCGCACGCGAGCTGGCGCGCGGCCCGGTGATCGGCATCGCCGAGGCGGCCATGCAGGCGGCCAGCCATCTGGGCCGGAAATTCAGCGTCGTCACCACCCTCGGCCGCACCGCCGGCCGGGCCTGGGAGCTGGCGGAACGCTATGGGATGGAACGGTTCTGCGCGAACGTGCACGCCTGCGAGATCCCGGTGCTCGAACTCGAGGATCCCGAGGCGCGCAAGATCATCGCCGACGCCTGCCGCGAGGCCGTGCTGGCGGACAACTCGGACGCCATCGTGCTCGGCTGCGCGGGGATGGCGGACCTGTGCGAGTACCTGACCGAGGAGGTCGGGGTGCCCGTGGTGGACGGCGTCGCCGCCGCCACGCTGACCGTGCAGTCGCTGGTCACCATGAAGTTGCGTAAGTCCGGCCGCGGGGAATTCGCGGCCCCACTACCGAAGACGTATGTGGGATTGCTCGCCGATTTCGGCATCGAAGAACAGGAGGCTCAGGCGTGACGCTGCCACCGGAGACATGGAACGGGATCGAATCCCGTTTGCAGGCTGTGGATTCGGAGCTGCTGCGGCTCTATCCGGGCGACCGCCCGGGCCAGCCGGTGCACACCGCGTACGCCTCCGGCGCGGATTCCTCGATCGACCTGCCGGCCCAATGGGGCACGGCCGCACTGGAACTCGCCGAGAGCCAGCGGGAGCTGCTGGTCGGGCTGGCCGGCGAGGATGTCGTCGCACGGGTTTTCCGCACCCTGAGCGAGCGCCCCATCCAGGACCTGCGGCTGGACTTCGAGGACGGCTACGGCACCCGCGGCGACGAGGTCGAGGACCGCGACGCCCTGCACGCCGGCGCGGTGCTGAAAGCCCTTCCGGCCGAAGTATTCTCGCGCGGTATCCGCATGAAGGGCCTCACCACCCTGGAGTGGGCGCGCGCCGTGCGCACCCTGGAGAAGGTCCTCGAGGGCGCGGGCGGCGTGCCCGAGGGCTTCGTGTTCACCGTGCCGAAGATCCGCCATGTCGAGCAGGCCGATCTCACCGTGCAGCTGTGCGACGCCATCGAATCGGCCCACGGGCTGGCCGCCGGATCGCTGCGGTTCGAGCTGCAGATCGAGAGCCCGCAGGCCATCATCGCCGCCGACGGCACCGCCCCGGTCGCCCAGCTGATCCAGCGCTCGGCCGGACGCTGCACCGGATTGCACTACGGTACTTACGATTACAGCGCCGCCTGCGGTATCGCCCCGAAGTTCCAGTCGCTGGAGCACCCGGTCGCCGACCACGCCAAGGCGGTCATGCAGGCCGCGGCCGCCACCACCGGGGTGTGGGTGTGCGACGGCTCCACCCAGGTGCTGCCGATCGGCACCGACGCGGAGGTGCGCGCGGCGGTGTCGCGGCACTTCCGCCTGGTCACCCGCTCGCTCGAGCGCGGCTACTACCAGGGCTGGGACATGGGCGCGGGCCACCTGGTCACCCGCTGGCTGGCCACCTTCGCGTTCTTCCGCGAGGGGCTGGGCATCGCCGCCCCGCGCATCGGCCGCTACCTGGATCGCCAGGGCGGCGCGGTGATGGACGAACCGGCCACCGCGCAGGCGCTGGCGACCGTGGTGCTGCGCGGACTGGAGTGCGGCGCCTTCGAACCCGCCGAGGTCACCGCGATCGCCCCCAAAGCCACTGTCGAGGTATTGCATCAATTGCGAGAGAGGAAGATTCCGGCGCTATGAGCGACGTTGATTTCACGCTGCTTCCCGATCTGGCCGTGCGCACCCTGGGTGGCGCCGTGCTGTGGGCGAACGACGAGTCCTTCGCCGAGAAGGAGAACCTGATCCGGCCCGAGCAGGCCACTTACTCCCCCGCCACCTTCGGCCACAAGGGCCAGGTGTACGACGGCTGGGAGACCCGCCGCCGGCGCAGCGCCGAGGGCGACCACCCCGCCGGCGACGACTGCGACACCGCGATCGTCCGCCTGGGCGTGCCCGGCGTGATCAAGGGCGTCGTGGTGGACACCGCCTGGTTCAAGGGCAACTACCCGCCCGAGGTGTCGGTGGAAGCCATTGCGGTGGAAGGCAATCCGTCGGTCGACGAGCTGGTCGCCGCCGAGGGCTGGACCACGATCGTCGAGCGCGCCAAGGTGTCCGGCGATTCGCAGAACCCGTTCGCCGTGGACTCCCCCAAGCGCTGGACCCACGTGCGGCTGCGCATGTTCCCCGACGGCGGCATCGCCCGCCTGCGCGTGCACGGCGTCGCCAAGCCCGACCTGGCCTGGCTGGAGTCCGGCCCGTTCGACCTGGCCGCGGTGGAGAACGGCGGCCTGGTCGCCGACTGCTCCAACCGCTTCTTCTCGCACCCGCAGAACGTGCTCATGCCCGGCCGCGCCCGCAGCATGGGCGATGGCTGGGAGACCGCGCGCCGCCGCGACAAGAACACCAACGACTGGGTGCTGGTGCAGCTGGCCGCCGAGGGCGTGATCACCGCCGCCGAGATCGACACCTCGTACTTCCTGTTCAACAGCCCGGGCGCGGGCGCCCTCACCGGCATTCGCGCCGACGGCACCGAGGTCGAACTGCTGGGCCGCACCCGCCTGCAGCCCGACACCCGCCACCGCTTCCTGATCGACGCAGAGGCGGCGGTCGTGCAGGTGCGCCTGGACGCCTTCCCCGACGGCGGCCTGGCCCGGCTGCGGCTCTTCGGCACCCTGACCGACGAAGCTCGGGCGCGACTGCGCGCCGAGCTGGAAAATGACCTGGCGTGATCGGTCAGGGCCCGGAGGCGGAAGCTCGCGTAACCACGGAGGGCCCCCGAGCGCGCCGAAAGGATATGCAGCCATGAGCGATTTCGATCTGAACTACCCGCGGGACATGGTGGGCTACGGCCCCAACCCGCCGCACCCGCAGTGGCCGGGTGAGGCGAACATCGCGGTCAACTTCGTGCTCAACTACGAGGAGGGCGGCGAGAACAATGTCCTCGACGGCGACGAGGCCTCGGAGACGTTCCTGTCGGATATCGTTCCGGCAGCGGCGTTCCCGAACCGGCACATGTCGATGGAGACCATCTACGAGTACGGCTCCCGCGCCGGACTCTGGCGGGTGCTGCGGCTGTTCGAATCCCGCGATATCCCGCTGACCATCTTCGGGGTGGCGCGGGCGCTGGAACGCAATCCGGAGGCCGTCGCGGCGTTCAAACGCAATGGCTACGACATCTGCTCGCACGGTCTGCGCTGGATCTCCTACCAGATGGTGGATGCCGAGACCGAGCGCGCGCACCTGGAAGAGGCGGTGCGCATCATCACCAAGCTCTTCGGTGAGGCGCCCAAGGGCTGGTACACCGGCCGCGATTCGCCGCAGACCCGCGAGCTGGTGGTGGAGCACGGCGGCTTCGTCTACGACTCCGATTCCTACGCCGACGATCTCCCCTACTGGGTGAAGGTCGCCGGCCAGGATCACCTCGTGCTGCCGTACACGCTCGAATCCAATGACATGCGCTTCTCCTCCCCCGCCGGATTCGCCAACGGCGAGGAGTTCTTCACCTATCTGAAGGACGCCTTCGACGTGCTCTACGCCGAGGGCGCGGCCGGTGCGCCGAAGATGCTGTCGGTCGGCCTGCACTGCCGCATCATCGGCAAGCCGGCGCGGGCCAAGGCGCTGGAGCGCTTCCTGGATTACGTGCAGTCACACGAGCAGGTGTGGCTGGCGCGGCGCATCGACATCGCCGAGCACTGGCGCACGGTGCATCCCGCGTCCTGACGCCCGGGAGAACCCGAAAACCACTGCGGCCCGGGGTGATTGCGCGATCACCCCGGTACCGGGAACGCCGGTGCGGCCGGAACCGCACACCGACTCTCCACCGGGGACCCGCCCGTCACGGGTGCCCGGATCTCCCTTCCGGTGTGGGGTACCGCCGGACGCATCGGCGGCACCACGAATACGGCCCGGAACCACCAGGTTCCGGGCCGTATTTGCGTGCCGGCGATATCACCGCTCGCTGCTGTCGGGCGAAACCGCCTCAGAGCGCGCCGCTTTCGATATCGCGCTTGATGCCCTCCTGCGTCGCCTGGTGCGCGGCCACCCCGTTGCCGGCCGTGAAGTCGATCAGGGCCGCATCGGCGACGAAGGTCAGATGCTCGTTGACGGTGGTCGTGCCATCGCCGTTGTCGGCGAAGGTGATCAGCTGGTGGGTGGTCACGTTCGGGACGTCCCAGCTGTCGGTGGTGTAGTAGTGCTCGTCCGGGTGCAGGCGCTGCTCGGCCTGGGTGTGCCCGGGGAAGGTGACCGGGCCCATCGGAATGTCCTCGAGCGCGGTGAAATCCGCGATCTGCGTGTCACCGTCATCGCAGGTGCGGTGGACGATGATGTCCTTCAGGAACGAGTGGCGGCCGATACCGTTGCGGACATCGGTGTACACGTCCCACACCTTGTCCAGCGGCGCGGCGATGGTGACCGGCAGATCCACCTCGGTCACCGATCGGCCGTCGGCCGGATTCTGCTGCTCGGCCTCGTAGATCGACCAGCTGACCTGCCATTCCAGTTTGTAGTCGTTCTCCGACTCGATGCAGGACGGCGCGTCGTCCGCGCGTGCCATCGCCGACCCCACCGCAGGCGACCCCATCGTCGCGCAGGCTATCGCCAGCGCATAACCCACCTTGAACCTCACCGGCCGGACTTTACCCCGGTCGCAACCTACCGGCAGGTTTCCTGCGAAATCGCGGCTACCGTGCCCCGGGCCGGTCCCCACGCTCCAATTCCACTGCGCGCTTCATCATTTCGCGTGCGCGGGTGCGGTCGCCGGCGTAATCGTAGGCGCGGGCGGCGCGGTAGTTGGTGCGCCAGTTCTGCGGGTCCGCCTCGAATTCCTGCTTCACCTGCTCGAAAAGCGCGTCGGCAGCAGCCTTCTCGATGCGTCCGGACGGGCGGCGCGGCAGATCGGAGACATCCAGCTCGCCGCCCTCCTCGTGCATGCGGCGGGCCAGGTGCTGGTGAGCGAAGGCGGCGCGGACACTGGTCGCCACGATCCACACGCCCAGCACCGGCAGGATGAACACGCCGATGCCCAGGCCCACCGCGGCCGGCTTACCGGTGGCGATCAGGTCGATCCCGATCCGGCCCAGCAGCACGAAGTAGAACCCGAGCACCACCACCAGGGCCGCGATGAAACCGACCCGCTTGAAGACCTCGCGGCCGTTGCCGTCGGCGGGATTCGCGGCGGGCGTGCTCACAGGTCGAGCAGCGGGTCGATGCCCACGGTGAGACCGGGGCGCAGCGGCGTCTTGCGCACGCCCAGCAGCACACCGGGTACGAAGGAGGTGCGGTCGAGCGAGTCGTGGCGGATGGTCAGCGTCTCCCCCTGCGTGCCGAACAGCACCTCCTGGTGCGCGACCAGTCCGGCCAGCCGCACCGAGTGCACCCGCACCCCGTCCACGTCCGCGCCGCGCGCACCCTCCAGCTCCTGGCTGGTGGCGTCGGGGCTGCGGCCCACACCCGCCTTCTCCCGGGCCGCGGCGATGAGCGCGGCGGTCCGGAAGGCGGTGCCCGACGGCGCGTCCGCCTTGTTCGGGTGGTGCAGCTCGATGACCTCCACCGAGTCGAAGAAGCGCGCGGCCTGCTCGGCGAACCGCATGCTCAGCACGGCGCCGATGGCGAAGTTCGGCGCGATCAGCACCCCGACCTCCGGCTCGGCGGCCAGCCAGCCCTTCACCTGCTCCAGCCGCTCGGCATCGAAGCCGGTGGTGCCGACCACGGCGTGAATCCCTTTCTCCACCAGCCACTTCAGATTGGGCATCACCACGTCCGGGTGCGTGAAGTCGACCACGACCTCGGTTCCGGCGGCCGTGAACGCCTCCAGCGAGTCACCCTTGTCGACCTGCGCCACCAGCTCCAGATCCGCGGCCGCCTCGACCCCGGCACAAATGGCCTGCCCGACCTTGCCGCGCGCCCCGAGCACACCCACCCGGATCCGGTTCGTGGTCACCTGGTCTCCTTCGCTATGACCGATCAAGGAACGGTTCGAGCCTATCGGGTCGGCGAAACGCCACGCCGCGCGGCCGTTTCGGACGAGTCGGCCACCGGCTACGGGGCACAGGTGCGGCCGGCCTGCTCCGGGTCGGTGGTCACAGCTGGTCGTAGACCGCGACGAGCCGGTCGAGGACCTCGGTGGCGGATCTCAGTGCGGCGATGTCCTGATCGGCCAGTTCGTCTCGCAGGGCGTCGGTCATGGCCGTCATGCGCTCGCGGCACCGGGTGCGCCCGGCCTCGGTCAGCGTGACCAGCACCGAGCGTTTGTCGCCGGGTGGGCGTTCCCTGGTGACATATCCCGCCGCGGCCAGGCCGTTGACCAGCTGAGTGGTTGCGGCGCCGGTTGTTTCGGCCAGGGCAGCGAGTTGGCCGATCGTGAGCGGCCCGTGGTCGGCCAGCGCGCGCAGGGCGCGCGCATGGGTGAGCGACAGCGCCTTGGGGGATCGGGTCGCGCGCCCCCGGAGCCGGGAATCCGCCGCGCTGAGCCGGTAGGCGGCCCGGGCCAGCAGATCGAGGGCTGTCGCGCGGTCCGCATCGAGGTCTTCGGTCACGGTGGGTTCTCCTGTCGGCGGATCGTGCGGGGTTGACAGCAGCTTAGTCTAAGTACTTAATAGATAAGTACTTAGCTTATCGATAGGAGCACTCACCATGACCACTCGATCCCTGGGCCAGAGCTGGGCCCTCGACATCGCCCTCGCCCAGGGCGGATTCGACGCCCTGCATCCACAGGCGAAGGGCACCATGGAGCAACTCGGTCACGACCACACCGACTTCGACAAGGTCTTCGAACTCGTGCGGAGCGGGGCGATGCTGCCGAAGGCGTGGGTGAGTATCGCCGCCCAGGCCGAGGAGCGCGCCGCCCACCATGAGCGAAACGGGTTCGCGCGCACCGCCGCCGACCTCTATACCCGGGCGGCCGTGATGTGGGGCCGGGCCCAGTACTCGATCTTCGAGGCGGCCGATCCACGCAAACTCGCCTTCCGCGAGCGCACCAACCATTGCGTCGAACGGCTGGGGGAACTGCGCGGCGGACTGGTCCGGCGGGTAGCGCTGGACTTCGAGGGCAAGCAGATTTTCGCACTGCTGCATCTGCCGGCGGGGCCGGTGCATCGGGCTCCGGCGGTGATTCTCGGCCCCGGCATGGACATGATCAAGGAGGACTACATCGCCGCGGCCGAGCGGTACTACACCTCGCGGGGCGTGGTCGCGCTGTCCATCGAGGGTCCTGGGCAGGGCGAGAGCCGGGCGCACGGCCTGACCGTCGATCTCACCAACTATGAGCGCGCCGTGCGGCATTACATCGACTATCTGAGCGAACTGCCGGAAGTGGATCCGCTCCGCATCGGCATGTTCGGCATCAGCATGAGTGGGTACTGGGGATCGCGTGCGGCCGCGACGGAGCCGAGGCTGGCGGCGTTGGCGGCCTTCGAGGCGCCGACCGGCGATTTCCGGACCATCTTCGAGCAGGCGCAGCCGACCTTCAAGAACAACTACATGTATATGGCGGGCTACGACGACGAAGCGGCCTTCGACCGGGAATTACGGGACCGGATGCCGCTGGATGATCTGGTCGGTGACATCGCGTGCCCGGTGCTGTACGGCATCGGCGAGTTCGACGAGCTGACCCCACTCGAACAGGCGCTCGCCAATTACGAACTCGTTCGCGCGCCCAAGGAGATTCGCGTCTACGAGGGCGAATTCCATCCACTGGGAGGCGTGGCGGCCGAGGTCTTCCGATTCGGCGCCGAATGGCTGGAACGAGCCCTGACCGGCGAATTCACGACGCCGGGGCGCGATGTGCGGCACTACGTCCACCGCGACGGACGCACCACCGACGGCACCGCCGATCCGCAATGGTGGTCGGGCGCAGTGCCGTCGGCCATCCAACGGCTGCGCTCGGCGTGAGCACCGATCCCGAAGTCGCCTGCCGCTCAGCGTAATTGCGCGCTGAGGCCCGGTCCGAGGGCGGCACACCGCGAGCCGTTCGACATCATGGCCGACCGGGACTCGAAAGGCCGGGTGCGCAAGGGATTCCATTGCGCGCCCGGCCTTTCGGGTCGGTGGACTAGCCGGTGTAGCCGGTCAGCTTGTAGACCGTGGTGTTGCCGATCTGCTGGGGTGTGAAGGTTGCGGTCACCCAGTCCGTGATGTCGGTGTGCTGGTTGCGACCGAAGCCACCCTGGTTGCCCGGGCCGCCCTGCTCGGGCTGGGCGCCTTGGCGGGCCGACTGATCGGCGGGGTTCTGGCCGCCGCCCTGCTGCCGGTTGTGCTCGGCACCGGCGGGGGCGCCGGGATCGCGGTTGCCGTTTCCGTTGTCGCCGTTGCCGTTTCCGTTGCCGCCACGGTCGTTGTTGTTCTGCACGATGTAGTAGCCGATCTTGCCGGCCTTCACATCGGCTTGGAACTCCGCCAGGGTCGGGGTCGGATCGCTGCCGGAGAAGCCGCCGATGGCCATGACCGCCTTGTCGGTCTGCAACTCCAGGCCCGCCGCGGCGGAGGAGCCGTTGATCGCGGCCGCCCACGTCGAGTCGGATGTCTTCAGCAGGGCCGCCAGCTGCTGGTTGGGCCGGGACTCGCCGAAGCCGCCGCCCCGGCCGCCCGCGGCACTCGCCGGGCCGACGGTCGGACCGCCGCCACCGTGCGGGGTGGCGATGGTGGCGATCGAGTAGGCGGTCGCGCCGGACAGGCTCGCGAACAGGCCGAGCGCCAGTGCCGCGGCGGCGAGACGGCGGTTGTCCCGGACCCACGGCAGCACGAGCAGCACGGTCGCCACGACGGTCAGTGCCAGAACCGCCCAGCGCAGTTCGGGGTACCAGCCGCTGTTGCGGTGCAGCAGTACGAAACTCCACACGCCGGTGGTCGCCACCAGCGCGGCCAGGCCGAAGCGACCGAGGATGGTGTCCCGCCCGGTCCACATCTCGTGGATGCCGACCGCGAACATGCCGGCCACGGCCGGTGCGATCGACAGGCAGTAGTACGGGTGCACGGTGCCGCTCATGTAGCTGAGCACGCCGCCGTCGATGAGGATCCACAGCCCGAACAGGATCGCGGCCGCCCGCACCGGGTCGGTGCGCGGCGCCCGGCCCCGCGAGACCAGCACCAGCACCATGGCCAGCAGCGCGGCCGGCAGCAACCAGCCGATCTCGAAGCCGAATTCACCGGTGAACAGGCGTCCCACGCCGCGGACCTGCCCGCCGAAGCCGCCGAATCCACCGCCGCCGTGTCCGCCCGGACCGGCCTGCGCGGCCGTGTCCGCCGCGGCGGCCGGATCGGGTGCCGCAGTGGTCAAGCCGGGTGCCGCGGTGGCCGGGTCGTGCGGCGCGCCGCCGCCCGGAGCACCACGGTGGTTGCGGCCGAGCACGCGGGCGAAGCCGTTGTAGCCCAGCACCAGATTCATGAAGTTGTTGTCGGTCGACCCGGCCAGATACGGGTGGCTCGACGCCGGCCACAGCAGCGTGACCAGCACGTACCATCCGCTCGACACCACCAGCGCGACGAGCGCCCCGACCAGCTGCACGAGGCGGGCGCGGATCGGATTCGGCGCGGCGACGAGATAGACCAGCCCCAGCGCGGGCAGCACCATCAGGCCCTCGAGCATCTTCGCCAGGAACGCGAACCCCAGCGCCACACCGGCCAGCAGAATCCACTTGGTCGAGGCGCGTTCGAGAGCGCGAACCGTGGCGTACGCGCCGGCCATCATCAGCAGCACCATGACCGCGTCCGGGTTGTTGAACCGGAACATCAACGCCGCGACCGGCGTCAACGCCAGCGCGGCTCCGGCGAGCAGCCCGGTGTAATGGCTACCCGTCAGCCGCCGCACCGCGCCGTACAGCAGCCCCACCGCGGCCACCGCCATCAGGGCTTGCGGAATCAGCATGCTGGCACTGGAGAACCCGAAGATCTGCCCCGACAGCCCCATCACCCACTGCGACACCGGCGGCTTGTCGACGGTGATGAAGTTCGCGGGATCCAGTGAACCGAACAGGAGCGCTTCCCAGTTCTTCGACCCGGCCCACGCGGCCCCGGCGTAGAACTGATTGCCCATCCCATCGATGGTGATGTTCCACAGATACATCACCGCCGTCGCGACTAGGAGCGCGGCCAGACCGGCACGTTCGGCGGTCTTACCGCCGAACCGTCCGGCCTCCTGTGCAGCCGCCGCGGGCGGCGGCGGAACCACTGGCGGGTTGTCCTGGAGTGATGTGGTCACGCTGACCATTCAGCGCCCCGGAGTCCAATGAACCCTGTGAGCCCGCCGGGAGCTTCCGGTGAGCCGCGGCCGCAGCTGCGCCCTACTGGAGTCGGGGTGTGCGGATGTGGGTGGGGCTCTGGCCGGTGTGGTGGCGGAACCATCGGGAGAAGGCGCTCAGTTCGGAGAAGCCGAGTTCGGTGGCGATGGCGGTGAGGGTGCGGTCGTGGTGGGTGAGGTAGCGGTGGGCGAGATCGAGGCGAGTGCTGTTGAGGAGGGTGGTGAAGGTTTCTCCGCTGCGGGCCAGGTATCGGTGCAGAGTCCGGCGGTCGATGCCGAGGCGGGCGGCGACGGTGGCGGCCGAGCACTGATGGGTGGGCAGCAGGGTTTCGATGATGGCGCGTGCCTGCTCGGCGGTGGATTCGCCGACCGGGGTCAGGGATCGCAGGTATTCGCGGGCATAGGGGCGGAGCAGGGGGTCGGCAAGCGGGTTGGCGGTGTCGAGGTCGCGGGTGTAGCACACGATGCCGTTGAAGCTCTGCTCGAATTCGATTGCGGGCCCGAGGATCCGGTGAGCATCGCCGCGCCGCTCGGGTGCGCCGTGGGTGAAGCAGACCGACAACGGATGCCAGTCCTGACCTAGGAGTTCTCGCAGGATGCGGCAGGTGGCACCGACGGCGAGCTCGGTGGCCTGCCGGCCGAGCGAGGCGCCGGGTGCGGCCTGGATGCGAATGGTGGTCAGACTGTCGGCCTGGGTGAGGCTGGTGCGCAGCGCCTCATTGTGCAAGGAGATATAGCGGAGCGCGATCTGCAGGGCACTGCGAACGTCGGGTTCCTCGCGGGCGACGAGCGCGACCGGCCCGAGGTTGGCCAAGCTGCGACGCTCGGCCAGGTGTAGGCCGAACTCCTCGCAGTTCGCTTCGCGCGCAGTGCGTTCCAGCAGCAGATCCACCGCGGCGGCGGGCAGCCAGGTATCGCTGGCGCTGACCGCCCCGGCGCCGATGCCCACCGATCGCAACATCAGCATCGGATCGACCCCCAAGGACAGGGTCAAATCGACATAGCCGGACAGGACGGCGCTTCGGATCATCGGAGCCATCGGCATCCCTCCTTCATGATGTCCCAGATTGTCAATCTTTCGGTCCCGCTCAGTCAAACATGATGACTCGTGCACACATAGCGTGACGGCTATCACGTTCACCGCATCACAGGAGCTGCCCGTGACCACCGAGCCCGCGTCCGTGCCCACGCCCGTCGTCGACGCCATGCGCGCACAAGGAGCATGGAATCCGTTGTGGGACAAATTGTCCGACTGGGACCCGGAGTGGACCGAGCAATTCATGTCCATGGGTACGCTGCCGGTCCGCCGTGGCGTGCTGTCCCCACAGTTCGTGGAATTGCTGAGCATCGCGGTCGACGCCGCGTGCACCCACATGTACTCGCCGGGCGTGCGCCGCCACATTCGCGCCGCCCTGGAGCTGGGCGTGTCCCGCGAGGAGATCCTCGCCGTCCTCGAGCTGACCAGTGTGCTGGGCATTCACGCGTGCAACATCGGGGTCCCCGTGCTCGCCGAAGAACTCGACGCCTTCGAGCGTCGCCGCGCGCAACAGCGGTGAATCCGCTGCGGCAAAGCGCAACTCACCAGAATCAGGAAGGACGATCATGCACTATCTCGACGATTCGCTGCTACCGGAGAACCAGGAGAAACTGGTCATCCAGGTAGCGCCGTACGGCCCGGAATTCCTGCCCGGAGACTCCGACGACATCCCGGTGACGATGGACGAGCAGATCCAGAAGGCGGTGGACTGCTACAACGCGGGCGCACAGGTGCTGCACGTCCACGTGCGGGAAGCCGATGGACACGGGTCGAAGCGGCTCGAGCTGTTCAACGAGATGCTGGGCCGCCTGCGCGAAGCGGTACCGGAGATGATTCTCCAGGTCGGCGGCTCGATTTCGTTCGCGCCGCCGGAAGGCGGCGACCAGGCGCAGTGGCTGGACTACGACACCCGCCACCTGCTGGCGGAGCTGGATCCGAAACCCGACCAGGTCACCATCGCCATCAACACGAGCCAGATGAACCTCATGGAGCTGCTGACCGATGACGACATCGCCGGCACCTCGCTGCAGAATCCCGTGCTGCAGAAGGCGTATCGCGACATGGTCGTCGAGGCGGGCCCGGAGTTCTATATCGAGCATCTGCGGCGGCTGACCGCGGCGGGTATCCAGCCGCATTTCATGCTCGGCTCGGTGCATCAGCTCGAGACCGTCGAGCGGTTGATCCGCCGTGGCCTCTACACCGGCCCGCTGGTGCTGAATTACGTGGCGATCGGCGGCGGCGCGGCGGGCCTGCATCCGGCGGACCTGTTCGAGTTCATCCGCCGCACTCCGGACGGCGCGGTGCTGACCATCGAAACGATCATGCGCAATGTCACCCCGATGTGCACCATCGCGATCGCGCTGGGCCAGCACGTCCGAGTCGGCATCGAGGACAACCTGTGGGGCCGCAAGGGCGAACGACGCACCTCGGTCGAACAGGTCGAGCAGATGGTCCGCATAGCCGACGAACTCGGCCGCGATGTGGCCTCCTGCAAGGAGGCACGCGACATCTACCTGTTCGACGAGATCTACTCCGGCACCGACGACGCGCTGGCCAAGATCGGATACCCGCCCAACCGGCAGCCCGGCCAGGTCGGATTCCTGCACCACGCTTGATCTTTCGCAGGTGAGTGGGCCGGTCGCACTCGGTGCGGCCGGCGCACCACGCAGATTTGTTCGTCGACAGGATCCGGCCGCGCCGGTCCGTCGGTTCCACCAGGCTCGAGGAAGCGCCATGGACATCTCCACCACCCCCACCGACTTGTCGGCGACGGCCGCCGGACCATCGCGAGTCCGCTCACGGAGCTTCCCGTGGGTCGTGTTCGGACTGACCTTCGGATTGATGCTGTCGGACTACATGTCCCGTCAGGTGCTATCGGCGGTGTTCCCGCTACTGAAAAACGAATGGGGACTGTCGGATTCACGGCTGGGCTCGTTGAGCAGCATCGTGGCCCTGATGGTGGGGCTGCTGGCGTTCCCCCTGTCCCTGGTGGCGGATCGCTGGGGACGCGTGCGCAGCATGCTGATCATGGCGACGGTCTGGAGTCTGGCCACTCTGCTGTGCGCGCTCGCCACCGGATACGGGCAGATGCTGGGCGCGCGTTTCCTGGTCGGAGTCGGCGAAGCCGCCTATGGCAGCGTAGGCGCCGCGGTGATGCTGGCGGTGTTCGCCCCGCACCTGCGCGCCTCCCTGAGCGGTGCGTTCCTGGCGGGCGGCTCGTTCGGGTCGGTCCTGGGTGTCGCGCTGGGCGGTGTCGTCGCCTCGCACATCGGCTGGCGCTGGACCTTCGCCCTGATGGCCGGCCTCGGGCTGCTGCTGGTCGGCGCGTTCCGCACGGTGGTCACCGAATCCGCTTTGCGCCGACACACTTTCGCCGAATCACCGGCGACCGGCGCAGCGGCCGCCACGCCGACCGGCGGCGCGGTGCGGGCACCGCTCTCGAGCCTGTTCTCCTCGGTGTCGGTGTGGTGCGCCTACGTCGGCGGCGGTCTGCAACTGTTCGTCGCGGCCGTGCTGATGGCCTGGCTGCCGAGCTTCTTCAACCGCTCCTATTCCATGCCCACCGACCGCGCCGGACTTGTGGCCTCGGGATATGTGCTGCTCATCGGGACCGGAATGATCATGTGCGGCATCATCACCGACCGCGTCGGCCGACGGCACCCGATACGTCAATGGAGCACTGCACTGGTCTACTGCGCGGTCTCGCTGGTCCTGCTCACCATCGCGTTCAGCCTCGGCACCGGTGCCGCCCAGCTGACCATCCTGGCACTGGGAGCAGTGACCGCCGCCGGATCGGCGGGAGCGACGACCTCGATGGTCGCCAGCCTCACCCACGCCAGCCTGCGGGCGACCGCGCTCGCCACGGTGACCTTGGCCAACAACATCTTCGGGCTCGCCCTCGGGCCGCTGGTCGTGGGCCTCCTCGCCGACCGTTACGGGCTCGCCGCCGCGCTGCGCCTGGTTCCGCTCGCCTATATCGGCGCCATCGCCGCCCTGGCCGTGGGCAGATACGCCTACCCGGCCGGACTGCGCCGCCTCGCCCGATTGGAAACGAGCCGTCCGGCCGCCTGACCACGCCGCCCTGTCCGGCCGTTCGGCCGCAACCGATCCGGTCCCATCAATTCCGTGAGGTCTTCCCATGCTCAATCTCGCTGTGCTGCTCGAAGACACAGCCCGCCGTCATCCGGGGCACGATGCCATCGTCGCCGGCGATCAGAGACTGACCTATGCCCAGGTCGACGTCGCCGCGAACCGGATCGCCCACCTGCTCGCCGCCCGCGACATCCAGCGGGGTGACAAGGTCGCGCTGTCATGCCCGAATCTGGCGTGGTTCCCGATCATCTACTACGGCATCCTGAAAGCGGGAGCAACGGTCGTACCGCTCAACATTCTGCTCAAGGACCGCGAAATCGCGTACCACCTCGACGATTCCGAGGCTAAGGCGTTCTTCTGCTTCGAGGACACCGCTGAGCTTGCGATGGGCGAGTACGGTCGTGCCGGATTCGACCGGGCCCCCAGTTGCCGCCACTTCTTCCTCATCGATTCCCCAGCCCCCGGGGAGGTCGGCGGGCCCGGCGAGC
Organism: Nocardia sp. NPDC004711; assembly: GCF_053601595.1. Classification (NCBI taxonomy): domain Bacteria; kingdom Bacillati; phylum Actinomycetota; class Actinomycetes; order Mycobacteriales; family Nocardiaceae; genus Nocardia; species Nocardia sp. NPDC004711. Next base: position 209,299 of record NZ_JBSGCB010000012.1, read on the forward strand.
TGGCCACCATGCTGCGGGAATTTCCCGGCGAATTCGGCACGCGGGCCATGAATCCCGACGACACGGCGGTCATCCTCTATACCTCCGGCACCACCGGAACGCCCAAGGGCGCCGAGCTGACCCACGCCAATATGTTGCTCAACGCCTTCACCGCCAACCGGCAGTTCAGCAGCGATCCCGGGATCCACGACCGGCATCTGGTGACGCTGCCGCTGTTCCACTCCTTCGGGCAGACGGTCAACATGAACGCCGGGTTCTCCGTCGCCGCAACCCTCGTCCTGCAACCCCGCTTCGACGCCACGACGACACTCGAGCTGCTGCGCGCCGAACACATCACCCTGTTCGCCGGTGTCCCGACCATGTACTGGGCATTGCTCGACGCCCCCACCGGCACCGATGACGTAGGCGCGGTCGGCAACAGTCTGCGGCTGGCGATCTCCGGCGGGGCCGCGCTGCCCGTCGAGATCCACACCCGCTTCCGGCAACGGTTCGGGGTGACCATCGCCGAAGGCTACGGGCTGTCGGAAACCTCGCCGCTAGCATTGTTCGCGGACCTGGCCGACGAGCCGCGCCCCGGCTCGATCGGGCGACCGGTATGGGGCGTCGAGGTGCGCCTGGTCGACGACGACTGGCAGACGGTCACCGGCGAGCGCGCGGTCGGTGAGATCGCCATTCGTGGCCACAACGTGATGAAGGGCTACCACCGCAAACCCGGCGCAACGCGCGAAGTCATGCACGATGGCTGGTTGCGCACCGGCGATCTGGCCCGCTGCGACGCCGACGGCTACTACTACATCGTCGACCGTGCCAAGGACATGATCGTGCGCGGCGGACTCAACGTCTATCCGCGTGAGATCGAAGAAACACTGATGACCCACGAAGCGGTGTCGCTGGCCGCGGTCGTCGGGATCCCGCACGCGCGCCACGGCGAAGAGATCAAGGCCTACATCATCGCCGCGCCCGGAACGGCACCGTCCGAACGGTCGCTCATCGACTGGGCCAAGCAGCGCATGGCCGCCTACAAGTACCCCCGCCACATCGAACTCGTGTCCGCATTGCCGATGACCTCGACCGGCAAGATCCTCAAACGCGAACTCCGCGCCCACCACTGAAACCGCTTGCGCCGCAACATCATCACCGCCCGGACGTGAGACGGTAACCGAAAGGAAGAACATCATGCAGCTAGTCGGCAGAACTGCCGTCATCACCGGTGCGGGCCAGGGACTGGGCCGCGCCATCGCGGTCGCGATGGCGCACGCAGGCGCCGATATCGTCGCCTGCGACATTCGGCCCGACACACTCGCGACCGTCACCGATGAGATCCTCGCGATCGGCCGCCGCTGCATGCCGGCTCAGGTCGACGTTTCCGACCGGGCAGCGGTCGACGCGATGGTCGACGAGGCCGCCGACCGCTTCGGCGGGGTTCACATCCTGGTCAACAACGCTGCCCTGGTACCGGACTCACCGGCCGATGTAGCGCGCCGCAACCGGCACTACGCCTACCTGACCACCCCGATCGAGCGCCAATCCCTGGGCATCACAACAAGTCTCACCGATAACGACTGGCTGAGGTGGTGGGACGTCAACGTGCACGGCGTGTTCTGGTGCACCCGCGCCGCCCTGCGGCACATGGAGCCGCAGGGCTACGGCCGGATCATCAATATCAGCTCCGTCGCCGGGATCTCGGCGGCGAGCGCGCACAGCCCCGGCTACTCCGCCGCCAAGGCCGCGGTCGCCAGCCTCACCAAGACCGTCGCGCTCGATGTCGCCGGAGCCGGTGTCCTGGTCAACGCCATCGCCTGCGGTGGCGTCGCCACCCCACCATTCCTGGCATACCTCGCCACGGCCACCGAGGAACAGAAGAACAGCCTCTACCAGATGATCCCTGTCGGAAGACTGGGCACCCCCGAGGAATACGCCTCGCTGGCCGTCTACCTCGCGAGCGAGAACCACTATCTCACCGGGCAGATCATCAGCCCCAACGGCGGGGTCGTGATCTGAGCTGCGCGCTCGCGAACACCTGAAAGTCTTATCGGAGCATCGATTTGAACTACTCCCCCGAGCCCGCCGTCGTCATCGTCCCGGGGCTCAACGACCCGCCCCCGGGCCACTGGCTGCACCGGCTGGCCGCCACCGATACCCGCACGCACACCGTCCCACGTCCTCCCGATGGCACACACATGGATCGGGACGCCTGGGTGGCAAGCCTGGAGACCACGGTGTCGGCCATCCCGGACGACCTCGTTCTGGTCGCGCACAGCGCCGGGGTTCTCACTGTCGTGCACTGGGCGCAGCGGCCGAGCCGGCCGATCCGTGCGGCGTTGCTCGTCACACCGCCGGACTTCGAAAACCCGCCCACGGATGATCCGGGGATTCGGCGAATCGGCACAGCACATGGCTGGTGCCCCATCCCGCGCGGTCGCCTGCCGTTCCAAACCACTCTGGCGGCCAGCACCAACGACCCGTTCGCCAACGTCCGGCGGGTGACCGGGATGGCCGAAGCCTGGGGAAGCAGGCCGGTCGATCTCGGTCCGGTCGGGCACCTCGACTCCGCCGCCGGCTACGGGCCATGGCCGCGGGCCACCTCACTGCTGACCGGACTGGTCACGCGCACAAAGCCTTCCACCACGGAAGTACACCGATGAATCAAGGAAACACCCGATGAGGAAAACCACCACCGCCGTGCTCGCCGCGACCGCCCTCGCGCTGACCGCCGCGACCGCCAACGCCGCCCCGCAACCCGGCCACGCCGAAAATGCCGACGTCCATTACGAAGTCACGCGTCAAGGCGATGCCGCGCTGCTGACCATCAGCGGCGGAGCCTTGAAGCTCGCCGGAGACCAACTCGTCCTCACCGATCCCACCGACCGGCCGGTCGCCGCGGTCCCGCTCACCTACCGCATCGACAACACCGCCTACCCGATCGCCGCCCGAATCGACGGTGGCACAGCAACACTCACCCCCGACAAGACGGCCGGACAACCCGTGCCGGCCGCGCAGGCCGTCACCCCCGACCAGACCATCACCACCGATCGGGCCGCCACCCAGATCGCCGAATCGTTCACTCCCCGTGACAACCAAGCCCTCGGCGTGTTCGCCCAGCGCGCAGCCATCGGAGCCGCCGTCAGCGCGGTCCTGGGCGCTGTACTCGGCGCGGGCGTCGGGTGTCTGGTCGGTGCGGCCGCCGGTGCCGTGCTCACCAGTCCCGTCATGGCACTGCTCGTTCCCTTCGTCGGCGCCACCATCGCGGGCTGCGTCCTGGGTGCCGCCACCCTCGGCGCCGTCGGAACGATGGCCGGACTCGTCGTCGCCGGCGGGCCCATCACACTGTTCTCCGCGATCCAGTACTTCTCCACGATCCTTGCTCCCTGCCCGCCCGACCTCGCCTACTGCAAAGACCCCGCACAGGCCACCAACCCCGGCAAGTAACAACCCACGACGGTCCCCGAAACCGTCGGCCGCCACACCGGGACGGCCGACGGTAGGAAGGCCGCCTCCGCCAGACGGCGAACAGCGTGCGGAGGACAGACCAGTCGGGATATTGTGGCTGGTGCCCGGTGGGGAGATCACGAGTGACCGATGGTCGAGAGAGATCTGTTCATGACGCAGCGTGATGTCGATGTCGTCACGGAGTTGCGTGCTGCGGGTTTCGAGGAGGCCGAGGAGATCGGGCGGGGCGGTTTCGGGGAGGTGTACCGCTGTAGCCAGCCGGCTGCGGGTCGCACGGTCGCGGTGAAGGTGCTGACCGGTGAGCTGGATGAGAATCGGGAGCGTTTCTTTCGCGAGCAGCGTGCGATGGGGCGGTTGACCGGGCACCCGAACATCGTCGACATGCTCGAGGTCGGTGAGACCGCGAGTGGTCACCCGTACCTGGTCATGCCCTATCACGCGCGTGGGTCCCTGGATGCGCGCCTGCGCCGCGACGGTCCGTTGTCGCTGGCGCAGGTGCTGCACCTGGGGGTGAAGATCGCCGGGGCGCTGGAGACCGCGCATCGAGCGCAGGTGCTGCACCGCGATATCAAGCCGGGAAACATCCTGCTCACCGATTACGGTGAGCCCGCGTTGACCGATTTCGGGAT
>NZ_JBSGCB010000013.1:0-208833 GCF_053601595.1 Nocardia sp. NPDC004711
GGCCACGAGGGCGGTGGCGAACGCGGCGAACAGCACTGGTCTGGCCTTCATATTTCTCCTCGCATCGATACGCCATCCCCGACTTCCATCCAAACACCCCTGTGGTGGACCAGGTGTCGATGTAGCAGAGGCCCGTACCCGGATCAGTACCTCGGCGGGACCCGGTTGCGGCCTGGGCAGGTTACGCACTTCCCGCATCGCATCGGCCGGTCGGTACGTAGGCGGCCCGCATCGTCGCTGTCATTTCCGTCATGGCCGCGAATACTGCCCGACGGCGCTGACACCGCACTGTCAACCGCTGCCAGCGGGTCAATCGCGGTGACCCAGCGCCGTTCAATCAGCCTGGCCATACCCGACGCAAGTATCCGTTGTTGGCACGGTCAAGTCCCGGGGCGTGGTGTAGCTCGGGTGGTCACCACGAAGCGCAGGAGTCGTCGACGTGGGGATCACCGACGTGATGGGTTGATGGCGGCTGGCGGTGTGAGTTTTCGAGGGACGGCCGCTCGCTGGCCGGATATGCGCTGCTGCGACGCCGCGCCCTCAGCGTTGGGGGCACTCGAACCAATGCGAAGTACTAACATTTCACTTACTGTCGGGGCTCATGAAACACCGCCGTACCCGCATCGCCGTGATCGGTTCAGGCTGTGGGCGGGTGCGGTAGGTGCTGGGCGGCCGATGAGGTTGGTCGGGGTGCTGGAGGTCGGGTTTCGTGGCGACGCAGGTATTCGCAGACGAGACCTCCGATGGTTTTAAGGGTCAAGCCGCAGAGCGTGTCGGGGGTGTGTCGAAGGACGGACCGAAAGCTTTGACCGGATCGAATGATTGGCCGGATAGGAGGCAGTGGTGCAGTTGGCCGAGCATCTTGTTGAACAGGTGCCGCATCGCGGGCGCGTGCCGGTCGCCGTGTGTCCGCCGGCGCAGGTAGTGGTTGCGGGCGGGGCCTTGGTTGGCCATGGCGGAGAACGCCCAGACCCATCCGGCGGCGGCCAGGCGGTCGTTCTTGATGCGCCGGTGGGTGATGGAGATTGTCTTGCCCGACGCTCGGGTGACGGGTGCGGATCCGGCGTAGGCCTTCAACGCTCGGTCGCTGGCGAATCGTGTGCGGTCGTCACCGATCTCGGCGAGGACCCGGGCGCCGGTGAGGTCGGCGAGACCGGGAAAGCTGGTGACGACCGCGTAGTCAGGGTGTTTGCGGAATTCCTCCGCGGTGGCCTGTTCCAGGTCGTCAGCGCCGGCGCAGGCGGCGTCGAGGGCGGCCAGCAGGGCCAGGGCTTGGCGGCCCATCGCCTGCTCGACCGGCGCGGGCTGACGCAGTTGCGGGGCGCGCAGGCTCGTGAGGATCTCGACGGCGAGGTCGTCGACGCCGCGCTGGCGTCCGGCGCGGCGCAGCGCGGCAGCGACACGAGTCTTCGTGAGCTTTGCGGTGTGGGCGGGAGTCGGTGCCAGGGCCAGTATCACGCGGGCTTCGGGTCGAGCCAGGTTGGTGGCCGACCTTCCCGCGAAGGTGGCAAGGAAGGCCGGGTAGTACTCGCGCAGCAGCGAGCGCAGCTCGTTGCTGGCCTTGGTGCGTCGCCAGACCGCGTCCTGTTGGGCCCGCGCCAGCACCGCGATGGCCTGGACAAGTTCACTGTCGGCGGGCAGCCGTCGGTGGTATTCGCGGTCGACGCGGATGATGTTGGCCAGGGTCATGGCGTCGACGTGGTCGGATTTGGCGCGGGTCATGGAGTGGCGTTCGCGGTAGCGGGCGACGGCCATTGGGTTGATGGCATAGACCGGTCGGCCGGTGGCGCGCAGTGCGGCGACCATCAGGCCGCGCGGGGTTTCGATCGCGACTGCGATCGGGTCCGCGGCGGTGTCGCCGGCCTCGCTCAGCAAGGCGGTGAGCTCAGCGAAGCCCGTGGGATCGTCGCTGATTCTCTTCTTCGACACGAGTTTTCCGTCGTGGTCGATGACCGCGATATCGTGATGCCCTTCCGCCCAATCGATTCCGCACTATCGGTGCATACCGGCCTCCCTCGTATCGGGTGTATCCGCAGGTCCAAGACCTCGGCGAGAACGCGCAGCGCCCTACTTACGAGCCTCTGTGGGCTTGCCTCCGATGAGCTGTTCGCGACCCAGCGCACCCGCACGGCACCGGTCTTTCCAAGAACTCGGGGCTCTCGAAAGCTGAGGTGTCTGATCGTGAGAGCAGGCTCGAACCACGAGCAATTCGATTCGACACGCACAGCCGGACGGGACCAACACGCGTCAGTGCCCGGTCCGGCTGCACCAGCTGCCGTGTACCCGCGGTCTTGCACGAGGGCTCACCGCCCAGAGGTGTGTCAGGGGTCGATCACGGCAGGTCAGGCTCCGCTGCAGGTGCCCCCACTCTTGTTCGAGGACTCTCAACCCACGGGCTGCCAAGAGGTCACCGCAACGGCAAGCAGGCCGGTTCGGCTCCGGTACTCACGGCCTTGTCTGAGGGCTGTCACCGCCCAGGAGAAACCGAGGAGTCACCGCGGCCGAACCGCCGAACGATCACCACAACTGCTCGGCGCACTGCCTCGTCCGAGGCCTCGAGGGCCGTGGAGTTGGCGTGGCGTCCAAGTCAGTTCGAGTAACCGTTACTACATAAGTAGGAGTTGGTGCGTCTGCGGGAGTTTCCGGAGATCAGCCGCGAGGAGCTGTTCCGGTTCTTTACGCTGACCCCGGCCGATATCGCGTTCGTCGCGCCGGGCGGGGGCGGGGACCGGAGGATCAGCTCGGTCTTACGGTCGCGTTGTGCACGCTGCTGGGGCTGGGGTTCGTTCCGGACAAGATCGCCACCGCGCCGCAGGCCCGGCACAGCCCCCACTACTGTTTCATCGCGTCGATCTCACTTCCCACACGATGGGATCGAGCTGACACGTCTGGTTGTGGGTTCGGGTGAGGCCGTGTTCGTGTGGTGGTGCGGGTATCGAGCCAGCGAATGAGTGGCGGTAACGCCAACAGAACGAGAAACAGCCGCAGACTTTGCACGGTCGAGATCAACGTGATGTCGCTGCCGCTGGATACGGCAGTGGCCAACACGGCGTTGATACCACCCGGCGTGGTCGCCAGATAAACCTCCACAAACGTGCGGCCGCTGATCGCCGCGGCGGCCCAGGCCATCCCAGCGCAGAGCAGGCAAACCGCTGTGATCGCGACCAGCAGGCGCGGCAACACGGCTGTTACCTGACCGATAGCGGGCCGGGTGAACCGCAGGCCGATCTCGAGTCCGATAACTGCGAACAGGATGTCCTTGAGCGGTCCGGCCGGCGCGAGGCCTGTCCACGTGCCGGTCATGGTTACCACAGCAGCCAATACCATCGGGCCCAGTAGTACCGGTGCGGGCAGCTTGATCCGCTGCCCCAATCTGACACCCAGAAGACAGACCGCGCACAGTGCCAGGACCGATGAGATGCCCTGAGGTTGGTCGACCCACAGGTCGAAGGTGGGCCATGTCAGCGGCGAGGAGGAGCGAGTGCCGCTGCTGCCCACCGCGGTGACGATCAACGGGGCAGAAAGTGCGATCACACCCACCCGTAAGAACTGCGCGAAAGCCACCCGCCGGGAATCCGCCCCGAGGTCGTCAGCGCAGGCGATGATGCCGCCCGACCCACCGGGAACCATTCCCAGAACGGCATCGACCAGCGGGAACTTCGGAGTTCGGGCAAGCCACAGTGCAGCCAGACCACAGCAGAGAATCGACGCGACCGTCACGACGATCAACGGCAGGCTCGCACCTGCGACCGATCGCAGCGCATCGAGCTGCAAGTAGCTGCCCATCACCACACCGACCATGGCCTGAACTGCCCGACTGGCCCGCTCCGGGGAAGGCGAACGCACCAGCCCGGTGATCGCCAGCACAATGCCCGCGACCAGCGGCACCACCAGCTCCGCGGCGGGAACTCCAACTACCTCAGCGCACTCGGCGAGCCAGTAACACCCGACGATGACAACGGCCCAGCCCAGAAAACCACGCACCATCACCCACGCGGCCCCGCACCACGATCCCAGCACCGACACGCGAACCAACCGACGTGATGATCGACCGCGCGGGCCCGCGCACAGCGCAGGTGGCTGCGGTCGGCCGGAGCAGGTGGCGGACGAGGCCAGGCCTTGAACGATCGTGGCAGCCGCAGCGAGGTCCGGATCTGGAGGCTCACCCGAGCTCTGGTGAACATCAGCCCGCGACCGAACCATAGAAACTCCCTGACAGCCTCACACCCGAGAAACAGTTGCCAAGAAATAACTGTACCGGGGTCGAGCGTGACGACTGTCAGCGCTGTTCTGATCTGACGTCAACCCCACGGCCGGTTCCAGCTCGGCACCGACCGGCCGTCGAGCGTCACGGGAGATGATGACGATCACCGCTGAGCCGTCGTAGAGGTTGCCCGATGGTGTGGTTGCCGATGGTGTGGTCTGCGTGGGTTCGGGGTTGTTCGGGATGGGCATCGCGGGCCGATACGCCGCCGCGCGCGTCGACATCGACGACGCCCACGCGGTGTGGGGGTCGCGCTCGTAGAGCCACTGAATCCACGCCGGCACTGTCGGTCACGCTCAGCCGATCCGACTGCGCGAGACGGCTGATCACCTCCGCCCGCCGCACCGCCACCGTGGCTCATCGGCGGTCGACACATCCCGCTCCACCACCGCATCACCGGCCATCCCGCGAACCCCTCCACTGAAGACGAGTGCGAGCAAAAAGCACGTTACACAAGCGGAGTACGAGACACACCGATACTCGAAGTCCCTTCAGCCAGAACCGAATTCGCACCTCAGTGCTGAAGACGACTTCGAACACTGGCAAAGACGGAACATCAGCGAACAGCGACGGCACCGAGCGTGGCTGTCATATTTCGAAGTCGCCGACTTCCCATCCGCTGGCCAGCGCCCGACCAAACCGCGAGGTTGACAACTGGTCACTTGACCAGGTTAAGTTGATGTGTCATAAGTTAGTCAGACCTGAGTAGACACGAACGGAGAACACCCTTCATGTTGGCAATCATTGGCCTGATCATCGCCGCTCTTGCCGGGACTGGCAGCGCCGCCGCAGGCTCTGGCGGCGCCTCCCATCTCCCGGCGATGTTCTGACCAACCGGTAGTTGGCGCGACAACCACCAGCGCTCGCCCCGAGTTTCGCGGCGGGCGCTGGTGGTTGTCGCGGGGTGAGACTCATCGAGCGTTTCCGAGCAGCTTCCTGTCGGTCCTACCTGTCACCGTGGTGGGATGTCGTTTTCCGAACAGCGCCGAAATGAAATCGATGCGATGAGTGATTCCCAATGACGGGTTGGGCGGCTACGCCGCCCAACCCGGTGCCGCCGTGGTCACGAGGCCCGTGGTGTGGCGCTGCCGACGTTCGTGAGCCGGTGAGGACGGCTTGTTCGACAGATGGGGCGGGAGCCGCAATCGGGGGTCACAGTGCCGCTTCGGCGGCGCGGACGGCGCGGACGAGGGTGGCGGTGGCGTAGCGACGCCAAACTGGTGCGACCGCAAGGCGGATCAACCAGTACCGACCTGGACGTGGATGGAACGAATAAGTCCAGCGGACAAGGCAATCCGAACCGTTCGGGGTGAACGTCCACTCTCCACGCACCTTTTCGACCAGAAGACGCAGCGGGCCGGTGAAATCGGTTATTTCGTAGGCGAAGCTGTGGGGCCGGGTGTAGGCGATGAGGCGTTCGCGGGCTGTGGAGCCGTCGGACAGGACCGGAATGCGAGTGTTGCCAACGGTGTCCCATGGCCCGGACTGGTCGCGGACACCGCCGACCCCGGGCAGTGGTCCCATTCCCGTGAAGATGGTGGTCAGGTCGATCGGCTCGATGATGTCGAAGGCGGTCTCCGGTGAAGTGCGGCAGGGGGATTCGACGGTCACCGGCACATATCCGAGGCTCATGCCGCCTATTGTGCCCTTGATTCAGTACCAGGCCGGGGCTCGTGCACCGCGGGCCCGATCGCGACGTGTGCGAGCAACCCCGGCAGGTCGATGCCCAGATGCCGGGTGATCTCACGCAGCGCGTTGTCGAGTGCCACCCGCGTGGACCCAGGCTGGGGGTGCAGTCGCACGACGGCGCCCGCCCGCCGGATTTCGGCATGGCAGACCTTGTCACCGCGGGCGCACCCGGCGACCGGCCGCGGTACACCGATGACGACGTGAGCCTCACCGCCGCGGCGGCTGACCCGGCCGCTGATGAACATCTGCACTCCAGCACTTCGTCTCGAGCGACCATTTCCGCCGTGACGATCCACATTGCTGCTCGGGCCGGGTGGATAGGAAGAGTCTGCGGGCCGATCCACCCGGCTGCCGAGCACGATGCGCCGCTCGGAGTCGGCGAAGCGGGCATCGATTCCGGAGTCGTCCACTGTGACCCCGGCCGGGTGATCCGAAGTGAGGAATGCGGCGCGATAACCGCACCCTGATTCCTGCCGCGCCCCACGATCGGCTCACCCGCACCGCACCGTATCGAGATCCTGTGCGGGAGCGGCCCGAATGCCGCGCCGATGGCACGAATCGAGAGTGCCCGGGCACGGGTGGTCACCGACATCTCGGAATTAGCTACGTGATCGAGATTGTCGTGCAGAATGCCGGACAGAACCGGCCCGACCGGTCGGTGAACCTTAACGAGGTGAAATGACCGATCTGATGGGATCGACCGCGCACGAGCTGCTCGCGCAGGTCCTCGCGCGCTACGGCAGCATCGACGTCTTCATCGCCCGTCTGCACGTTCAGCTGGACACACCCACCATCATGTGCCCTGCCGCGGTGGCACCCTCGGACTGCGGCCGGCACCGGCTCGCAGAGCCCACGGGCACGGTGCCTGTGACTACCGCAGCCCTATCCTCGCCCACGTTGCGGAAACCCTGGGGGTCCGGGGTGCCGGTAAGAATCGTGTCGCCTGGTACATGAGCGTGTCTTCCGGCCTGTGCGAGCTACAGCATCTCGGCGTACATGCGGCCGTCGCGTACCCCGAATTCGATCCGACACGGGAACTCCGACGGGTATCCGGCCTGGAGGTTGCGCAGATTGCCTCCGATGACGAACGTCGCCCACTCCCACAACTCTTCGGGGAGCTCGAACATCCAGCCGTCGGTGGCGCGCACGTACGGGATGTCGGCACCGAGGGGATCGTGGCGGCCGAGAGCGGCCACATCGAGGATCATCCCCTTCTCCTGCGCGGACGCGATCGGGGGCGGCTGCAGCAGCATCATGGCGGAAACCGTAGCGCCACCCACGCCCTCCGCGGGCGAGGCGCGACGAGGCGCGACGAGGACGCCCGATTTGCCCGGCCGGCAAGCCCGGAACCTACTGAAACCACTGGTCGCCCGACGCAATGAAAGCGCGGCGGCGTTTTGCCGCAAGGCATTTCAGCGGCTTCATGTACCACCTGACGCGATTCTTACTTCCCCCATCATCGGCCGCGGCAGCCAACCGGGACCCGCTGTTCACCGAGGCAACGACTGCGTGTCCTTTCGATGGTCCAGCACTTGCCGACCAGTTGGTCGAGGTCGCCGCCGACCAGGTCTCGCACCCAGGGGCGCAACGCGGCAGCGGCGCTCGGCAAGCCCGGGACCTCACCGATGGGCGTGGTCGCGGAGTCCGCAGGGACCACGGCAGAGGTCGTGCTCGGCTGTGCCTGACCACCTGGTTCGGTGCTTAAGGCAAGCCCAGGAACCCGGCCGCGGTGAGTGCGTCATGCCGTTGCAGTCCACGACCGATCGCGGCACTCGGAATGGGATGCCAGCGCACACCGCAGCGCTGCCCGTACCTGCTACACGGGCGCGCTCGTGCCCGATGGTTCTCGGATAGAACGCCGCACCTCAGTCGGTCGCGAGGCGGGAGGGCAGGGGTGCGAGGGAGAAGTTCTTCCAGATGTAGGTGTCCATCTGGTGCTGGTCGAGGGTCAGGTTGTCGACGCGGTCCACTTTGCCGTCGGAGTTGAAGTGCCACACCAGCGCCCACAGGGTGTCGACCTGGCCCTCGCCCTCGGTCGAGTAGCCGCGATGGATATCGACGACGTATTCGGCGTTGGCTTCGAGGAAGAACGTCTCGGCCTTCATGCCCGCCTTGGCGAGCTGGGCGAAGAAGGCCAGGACCTCGTCGAGTCCGTGCTTGGTTCCGGAGAGCGCGTGGTGCCCGGGAATAGTCCATGCGATGTCGTCGGTGAGTACCGCCTTCATGCCGTCCAAGTCGTAGCGCGCATACGCCTCGAAGAAGTCGCTGATCGCCCGGATCTTCGGGTCCTGCTGTGTCACCACGTGATTCCTTTCGAAGAGGTGAATTCGCAGTCTGCATCCGGTCGCTGGCAGAACACTGTCAGCGGTTGACGGCGACGGACACCCACAGGACGGATGCAAGTGAGCCACATCGGCAGGAAAAGCCATCTCCGATCGGTAGTGCGCGAGCCTGCCTGAGATCATGAAGGAGATCATCGGCCGTAGCCCTGACGACGGACTGAGACAGTCGAATTCGGTATCCGGCCGGTGGCGTGCGCCGCGTTGGCCGGATTTGGTTGAGGAAAGGCAATTCTCATGAGTGCTGAGCTCGTGCTCCGGACGGTCCAGGATGGCATTGCCACCCTGACCCTGAACCGTCCCGAGAAGCTGAACGCGCTGACGGCGGCCTCGTTCGAGGAGCTGGCGGCGCATCTGGACGCGCTGGCCGGCGCGGACGTCCGGTGCGTGATCCTGACCGGCGCGGGCCGATCCTTCTGCGCCGGACACGATCTGGAGTCGCTCGCCGCCGGTGACGCGCTGGCGTCCCGCTACCATGAGGCGGAGACCATTGCCCGGCTCGAGGCGTTCCCGGCGCCGGTGATCGGCAAGATCCGCGGGCACTGCTTCACCGGCGGACTCGAACTGGCCCTGGCCTGCGACCTGCTGGTCGCGGGGGAGAACGCGCAATTCGGGGATACCCACAGTCAGTGGGGGCTGGCCCCGCTGTGGGGCATGTCGGTGCGGCTGCCGGAGCGGGTGGGCATGGCCCGGGCCAAGGAACTCAGTTTCACCGCCCGGCGGTTCAGTGGTGTCGAGGCCGCGGACATGGGCCTGGTGAATCACGCGGTACCCGATGAGGGGCTGGACGAATTCGTGGCGCACCTGGCCGCGCAGATCACCGCCAACTCGGCCGGGTCGAATCGAATCTACAAGTCGCTCTACGCGAATTCGCGGGAACTCGGACGCGCCGAGGCGTTGAAGGCGGAGACGGACATGCAGTTCGGGCTGCCGGACGACTCGGTCGAGCGACTGACCAAGCGCTGAGCGGGTCAGACAGGGCGTGCCGCCTCGGCGCGGGCGATGAGGAAGTCGCGTTCGGTGTCGTTGCGGGCGTGGGCGATTGCGGCGCGGTACGCTTGTGCGGCTTCGGCATTCCGGCCGAGGCGGTGCAGGAGATCGGCGCGGACGGCATGGAAGAGGTGCTGGTCATCGAGGTCCAACTGGTCCAGTTCGGCCAGTGCGGCTACGGGTCCGGCAACCTCGGCGACGGCCACCGCGCGGTTGAGCCGCACCACCGGGCTCGGGGTGAAGGTGAGGAGCTGGTCGTAGAGCTGCAGGATCTGCGGCCAGTCGGTGTCGGCGGCGGTGCGGGCGTCGGTGTGCACGGCGTTGATCGCGGCCTGGATCTGGTACGGGCCGGGCTGGTTGCGCCGCAGGCATTCTCGGACCAGAGCGTGGCCCTCGGCGATCAGGGCTGTGTCCCAGAGACTTCGATCCTGCTCGGGGAGCGGCACGAGCTCGCCGGTCCCGGAGGTGCGTGCGGCACTGCGTGATTCGCTGAGCAACAACAGCGCCAGCAGGCCGTGAACCTCGGGTTCGTCCGGCATGAGCTCCGCGAGCACCCGGGTCAGCCGGATGGCCTCGGCGCACAGGTCGGCGCGGGTCAGGCGCGCGCCGGCGGTGGCGGTGTGGCCCTCGGTGTAGATCAGGTAGACGACCGCGAGCACGGCGTCGAGCCGGGCGGGCAGCTCGGAGTCGGACGGCACCCGATACGGGATCCGGGCATCGCGAATCTTGCCCTTCGCGCGGGTGAGGCGTTGCGCCATGGTGGTTTCCGGCACCAGGAAGGCCCGGGCGACCTCCGCCGTGGACAACCCGCCCAGCAGGCGGAGGGTCAGCGCCACCTGAGCCTGGCGGGACAGCGCGGGATGGCAGCAGGTGAATATCAAGCGCAGCCGGTCGTCGCGCACCGCGTCCTCCTCGATCGGTTCGCCCTCTGCCCGGAGCAGCGCGGCCTGGGCGTACTTGTCCGCGCGGGCGGCCTCGCGGCGCAGCCGGTCCACCGCGCGATTACGGGCCGTGGTGATGATCCAGCCGGGTGGACTCGGCGGCAGCCCATCGCGCGGCCAGCGCTGCACGGCGGTCGCGAAGGAGTCCTGCACCGCGTCCTCGGCGATATCGACATCGCCGAAGACGCGGATCAGGGCAGCCACCGAGCGGCCGTAGTGCTCGGCGAAGACGGCCGCGACATCGACTGTGCCGGAGGGCATGTCAGCTGTCCTGGATCGGCCGGACCTCGATCGGCAGCCCGATGACGCGTGCCATGCGGCGACCCCAGTCCAGCGCCTCGTCCAGGTCGGCCGCGCGGATGACGGTGAAACCGCCGATGTGCTCCTTGCTTTCGGCAAAGGGCCCGTCGGTGACGAGTACCTCCGAGCCCTGCGCGCGCAGCACGGTGGCGGTACTCGGCGCGTGCAGCCCGGCCGCGAACACCCACGCCCCGGACTCCCGCATCTCCGCATCGAGTGCCGTCAGCTCGCTCATGATCTCGTCGAGGTTGTCCGGCGGCGCGGTGTCGTCGGGCTGGTAGACGCTGAGCAGGTACTCGGTCAACGCGACTCCTCTCCGGCGGGACGATAGGTGGCCATGAGGACACCGGTCGTCGTGGTGACGCTGTCGGTCAGCCGCAGCGGGCCCACGTCGACGCTGTCGAACAGGCGCGCGCCGGGACCGACCGTCAACGGGTGGATCGAGAGCAGGTACTCGTCGATCATGCCCGCGCGCATGAGGGAGCGCAGCAACTCGCCGCTGCCGAGGACCACCAGATCCAGGTCCGGCCGCCCGGCGCAGAGCGCGCGCACGGCCGCGATCCCGTCGCCGGGCAGCAGGGTCGAGTTGTGCCACGGCAACGGTTCGGCGAGGGTGCGGGAGCAGACGAACTTCTCCGCCTTGTCCAGCACCTCGGTGAACGGATTGTCCGTCTGATGCGGCCAGAATCCGAAGAAGTCCTCATAGGTGCGACGGCCGAACAGCAGGCCACTGTCGCTGTGCGCGGCCGTGTGCGCACCGATGACGCGGCCCTGGACCGGGTCCGCGTACCGGTGTGCCCAGCCGCCGCCGGTGAATCCGTTCCGGGTGTCCTCGTCGGCCCGGCCCGGCGCCTGCATGACGCCGTCGAGGGTGAGGTTGACGACCGCGGTGATCCTGCCCATGTTCGCTCCTTGGCTGCGGCCCGGCCAGGTTGCCGGGTTCACCCTCTACACGAACGGGCTGCCGCGATCACGACACCGCCGCGGAAATTTTCCGACGGCACAGACCTCGAGGTTCTCCTCGATGTCGCGGAGCCGATGCCGGGCGAGTGCCAGATTGCCGCGGTTCCGGTCCAGCGCGACGTACAGGTTGGACCCGCCCGGGCCCGAAAAAACCTGCGGGCGCCGCCGTTTCCGGCAGCGCCCGCAGGCTCGGTACGTCCGCGGCTCAGCTCAGCCGCACAGGCTCCCCGGCGCGGTGGCCGCGTCGAGGAACAGTACGGCCTCCTCCTTCTCGGCCGCCCCACCCGGAAGCTGTTCGGACAGCTGCTCCTTGGTCATGCCCGAAGCGATGGCCGCGCAGTCGGCCTTGCCGACATCGATGGCCGCGAGCTGCTGATCCTGATCGGTCAGCAGCTCACCGCGCTCCTGCAGGTAGCTCACGAACACCTGCTCCGGCGCGGTCAGTGCGCGCTCCGCCCCGGCCACCCCCGCGGCCGCCCCCAGCAACGCGACCCCTGCAGCCATCACTCCGAAACCCGAAGCGAGACGGCTCTTTTTACCCACGAACTCTCCTTCAACATCGAACGAACCCGGCGAGCCTACCCCGGGCCGGCCCGGGCCATGTGCGAAGCCGACCGGAGCTCTGGCCGGGGAATTCGGGTCAGTCGCGTTCCAGAATGCTGGTCACCAGCATGGTGTGATCCTCGAGCCGCCGCCGCACGGACCAGCCGAGTTCGGCGAAGGCCTGCTCGTACTCCTGGCGCGTCCACAGTCGCACGCCGGTGACCGCGTGATAGATCTCGTAGGTGGGCGAGAACCACGGCTGCTGTGTCCAATACGGGGCCTCGAGCAGGTAGCCATCGCCGATCACCAGCCGCCGCAGGTTGGGGAACCAGTCCATCCAGCCCCGCAGCACCGCGGCGATGCCGTCACCGTCGCTGGCCAATTGGTGCAGTAGGAAGAACGACATGGCGGTGGTGACGGCATCGCGGTCGATGGTGGCCAGCCAGGCGGGCGGTTCCGGTTCGGGCTGCACCGATCCGCCGAGCAGGGTGATGCGGTCGCCGAGCCCGCGCGCGGTGAGTTCGGCGGTGGCCGAGGCGATCACGCCGTCCTCGATGTCCACGCCGAGGAACCGTTCCCGCTCGGCGATTCCGGCCAGCGCCAGCACCCGCCCGGCGTCGGCGCAGCCGAGATCGATGGTGCAGCCGGGTGTTCCGGCCGCGATGGCGTGCCCGATGGCCTCGAAGATCTCCGGCCGCCGCCGCGCGATATCGGTGCAGCCGCGAGCCACCTCGCCGGGTTCGGTGGCGGCGGGAATGTATTCGCGGTGCGGGCTGTCCGACAGCTGCCGGAAGGTGGGTTCCCACCCGCGCACCGCCACCCGCACGAAGCCGCGGTTCTTGCCGACATCGTGGCCAGTGTGGGTGAGCTGGTAGCGGCGCCCGCGCCGCAGCAGGAAGCCGGCGCGCACCAGCCCCTCGGCGACGGTCTGCTGGATGCCGGTGCTGGGCGCGACGGTGTCGCCGCCCAGCAGGGTGACCCACCAGCCCCAGTCGTCGGCGGCGACGATGAGCTGGCCGGCGGTCTGGCCCTCGATGACGTCTCGGATGGTGAAATCGCCGAGGGCGGACTGCGGTTGGACGAGCGGGGTGACTGCGGTCATGATCGATCTTCCTGAGCGGTGGCGACGGCGATCGCCTGGATTTCGATGAGCAGCCCGTCGATGGGCAGGGTGGTGACGGTGGTGATCCGCGCCGGTGCGGCCGTCGGGAAATGCGTGTGGAAGGCGGAGTTCCAGCCGGGGAACCAGCGGCGATCGGACAGGTAGCAGTCCAGCCGCAGCACGTGCGCGCGGCCGCTGCCCGCCGCGGTGAGGGCGGCGTCGAGCTGCCGGAAGACCTCGGCGGTCTGGCCCTCGAAGGATGTGGTGGTGACGGTCAGGGTGTCCGGGTCGACGGCGGCCAGGCCGGAGGTGAACACGAGCCCGGCCGCGGTGCGGGCCAACGGGAACGCGCTCACGGGGCGGCTCGCATGATCCGGGTGGCGTCGATCTCGGCGAGGGTGGCCGCGCCGGACAGGATCATCAGGGTGCGCAGCTCCTCGGTGAGCAGCTCCAGCACCCGATCCACTCCGGCCTCCCCGGCCGCGGCCAGGCCGTAGATGGCCGCGCGGCCCAGGATCACCGCGTCCGCGCCCAGCGCGAGCGCCAGGTACACATCGCTGCCGGTGCGGATGCCGCTGTCCAGCAGGATGGGTGTCTCCGGGCCCACCGCCGCGCGAATGCGCGGCAGCATGTCCAGGCTGGCCGGGGCCGGATCGACTTGGCGGCCACCGTGATTGGAGACGACCAGGGCGCTCGCGCCGATGGCCAGGGCGCGGTCGGCCGCGGCGGGGGTGAGCACGCCCTTGGCGATCCACGGCAGCCCGAACCCGGTGGCGGCGCCGGCCAGCTCGGCCCAATCCCACACCATGCCACCGCGTTTGAGCAGCTGTCCGAAGATCTCCGCGACTCCGGGAGCGCCGTCCTCGCCGGTCAGATTCCCGGCGAAGTGCCGCTGGTCGGGGTCGAAGCGATTGGCCATATTGCGGGTGCGGAAGCCGCCGACCGGGCAGTCGAGGGTGACGCACAGCGCGTCGTAGCCCAGTCGCGCCACCCGGTCCGCGACCGCGGCCGCGTGCCCGAAGGGATGCACCTGCGCGATCCGGGCGGCGCGCGGTGCGGCGGCGTGTACCCGCTGATAGGAGAAGCTGCCCGCCTCCGGCACGACGGACAGCGCTCCCCGGGCCTGGGCGGCCCGGGCCACGGCCGGATGCCCGTCCGGATGGAACAGCGCGTCACCACCGAACGGTGCGGTGAGAAGCGGTGTCTCCAGGGGCATTCCGAGAAATTCGGTGCGGGTCGAGGGTGCGCCCACCCCGCTCATCGGTGCGGGCAGGATGCGCCAGCGGTCGAAGGCGAGCCGGTTCTCCCGCAGGGTGATCTCCTTGCCCGCGCCGCCCTCCATGAAGTCCAGGACGTCGGCGGGCAGTGCGGTCGCG
Organism: Nocardia sp. NPDC004711; assembly: GCF_053601595.1. Taxonomy (NCBI): domain Bacteria; kingdom Bacillati; phylum Actinomycetota; class Actinomycetes; order Mycobacteriales; family Nocardiaceae; genus Nocardia; species Nocardia sp. NPDC004711. The sequence continues at coordinate 14,508 of NZ_JBSGCB010000013.1, forward strand.
GCCGCGCGATGGATCTCGTCGAGGGTCCCGAAGTCGACGCGGGTCGGGTAGAAGCTGTCGAGCTGCGCGGTCACGCGGCACCTCCGGTGGTCACCGTCGCGGTCGTGGTCAGTGCGCTCGAATCGGCCGTCGCCCGGGTGGGATCGGGTGCCGGGCTCGGATCGGGCACCTGGGGTGGATCGAGCGCAGTGGCGGTCGGGCCGTGGACGGCGGTCGCGTGGCTGCGACCGTAGAACAGATACAGTGCGACTCCCGCCGCGCTCCAGATCACGAACCGCAACCAGGTGAGCGCCTCGAATGTGGTTGCCAGCCAGACGCATCCGGCGATGGCGCAGACGGCCACCACGGGCAGGAAGGGCACCCGGAACGGACGCGGGCGATCGGGTGCGGTGCGGCGCAGGACGAGCACGCCCACGGCCACGATCACGAACGCGAACAGCGCGCCGATATTGACCAGCTCCGCCACCGTGCCGATGGGCAGCAGCCCGGCCACCGCGGCGACGACCGTGCCGAGCAGCAGGCTCAGCCGGACGGGCGTGCCCCGGGAACCGGTGCGGCACAGCGCCTTCGGAACCATGCCGTCGCGGCTCATGGCGAACACCAGGCGGGTCGGGCCGTAGCACACCATGAGCAGTCCCTTGGTGAGCGCGACCACCGAGGCCACCAGGATCACCTTGCCGATCCACCCGGCTCCCACGGCGGCCAGTGCGGTCGCCACCGGCGCGGCATTGCCGAGGGTGGAATACGGTGCGACACCGGTCAATACAGCGCTCACGGCCACATAGAGGGCGGTGGCGATGACGACCGAGCCGATGATGCCCCAGGGCAGATCACGGCGCGGATCGCGGGTCTCCTCGGCGGAGGTGGCGACGACATCGAAACCGAGATACGCGAAGAACGCCAGCGCCGCGCCGGCCGCGATGCCGTGTACGCCGAAAGGCAGGAACGGCGACCAGTTGCCGGGATGCAGGTGGGGCGCGCCCACCGCGATCACCAGGACGAGGACGCCGATGGTCAAGGCCACCAGAGTTTTCACCACGACTGCGGTGAGTCTGACCTCGAACACGAGCACGCCGATCAGCATGGCGACAATGAGGACCGCCGGAAGATTGATGACGCCACCGTCGCTGGGGCCCGCGGAAATCGCCTTGGGCAGTGTCACTCCGAACAAGGAATCCAGGGCGGCCCCGAACAATCCGGACCAGCCGATGGCGATGGCCGATGCCGCGACCGCGTATTCGAGCAGCAGATTCCAGCCGACCAGAAACGCGGGCACCTCGCCCAGCGTGCCGCGGGTATAGGTGTACGCGCTGCCGGACAGCGGCGTCATGGACGCGAGTTCGCTGTAGCACAGCGCCACCAGTGCGCAGATGGCCCCGGCCAGCACGAACGACAGGACGATGGCCGGTCCCGCCTTGGTCGCGGCCGCAATGCCGGTGGTGACGAAGATGCCCGCGCCCACGATGGTGCCGACGCCCATGGCGATGAGGTCCACCCGGCCGAGACTGCGGGTGAGCGTTCCGTCGGCGGCCGGGGTTGCCGGAGTCACGCCGGCCCGAGTTTGTGCTGCCATTTCTGGAATCCATTCGGAGAGAATGTTTTTGGAGCTGATGTATTCCAGTGAAACGGCCGGAGTTTATGTGGCGGTGAACTCGCGTAACGACTTCGTTTCGTCGAATTCCGGAGTATTCGGCAATGTAAAGCATTGCGGGCATGCGGAATTGCGCGCGATCGGAATTCGCGCGCGATCAATTGTGCCGTTCCATTCGATGCGTCGAATATGGCGGCGGAAGAATTATGCGGTTGTCGAGATCTGCGGAGTGGGAACGGAGTCCGTGGCGCGCGCCGTTGCGTGCCGACGGACGACTGCGGTGGTCGTGGCCACCAGAACGAGGACGACCGCGGCGGCGAGCACCGCGTCGCGCATGGACGCCACGGTCGCGATGGCTCCGAAGCCCACCGTCGCGACCGCCGCACACGCGTAAGCCACGCCCGCGAAGCGCGCGGCCGCCTGGGCGTGCTGATCGGGAGTTGTTGCGGCACTGACGATCCGGAGTCCAGAGCGATAGGCGATGCCCTGTCCGAAACCGGCCACGGCGCCGCCGCACAGCAGCAGCGCCAGGCTGGGCAGCCAGGACACGGCAGCCGTCAGCGCGACCCCGGCGATGATGATCCACTGCGCCGCAACGGGTTCGGCGGCGAGTCCGGCGGGCGCGATCAGGCGCTGCGCCAGCCAGGCGCTCACCAGATACAGCGTGACGGGCAGCGCCAGCAGGGCGAGATTCGTCGTGCCCAGCAGTTCCGCGCCGTAACTCGGCAGCAGAGCGACGATCAGTCCCGCCGACACCCAGGCGGCAATGCCGCTGAGGTATCCGGCGATTCGCGGTTCGACGGTCTCGGGAGCCGCGGCCGCGCGACCGGCGATCGCCGGTCGCGCCGCACGATCGCTCAGCACCGCCATCGCGGTCACCGCGAGCAGGATCGCGTGCCCCACATAGACGGTCACCCCGGGCGCGGGCAGATACTGCGCCACGACCGCGGCCGCGATCGTCCCCAGTGCCGAGCCGAGCACGGTCGCCACCGCCATGGCCGTGCGCCCGCGTTCGCCCGTGCGTTCCAGGATCAATCCGGCCACCGAGCCGGTCACCAACCCCACCGATAGCCCCGCGCAGATCCGCGCGGCGACCGCCGGCCCCGGCGAATGCGCCACGGCCATGGCCGCATCCGCGGTGATGCCGAACCCGCTGCCCACCCCGATGCGCCACCACCAGCCCTGTCGGGTGGGCGGCGGACCCACCAGCGCGAGCGCCGGGGTCAGTGCGAACAGGTAGGCGGCGAAGATCACGGTGATGAGCAGGGGAGCGAGCGTCCAGGCATGCCGGTAGTACGGCATCATCCCGGTCGCCATGTTCGGCTGCGCCATGATCAGCACCAGCAGCGCCCCCGGTGCGGCTGCCCGCATCCCGGCCTCCTAATTGAGGAGATCTTCTCTGTTAGAGAATACGAAACTGAGAAGAACTTCTCTACTCGAGTGCCGTGCCCTGATACCGCGTCGCGCTCGCGCAGGATGGAGGCGTGCCCGTGAACACCCGCAGTGACGCCCAGCGCAGCCGCGTGCTGCTGGTCGACGCGGTCCAGAGCCTGCTGGAGGCGGGCCGGATCGGCTTCTCCATCCCGGAACTCGCCGCGGCGGCGGGTGTCGGCGTGGCCACCGCGTACCGGCATTTCCCGACCCCGCAGGACGCCCTGCAAGCCTTCCACCGCCGCGCCATCGAACATCTGGTGCAAGCGCTGGCCGCCGTCGACGCCGGCCCCGATCCGGTGGAACGCTTCCACCGCTGCTGCCGCACCTGGGTGGACCAGGCCGGGCAGTGGGGTCCGGCCGTGCGCTACATCCGCAGCTCCCGGGGCTTCATCGAACGGCTGGCCGACGGCGACGAATCCATCACGGCCCTGCACGACATGCTCGCCGAGGTGCTCAATGCCCTTGCGCTGCAGGGCAAGACCGCCGAATACGACCTCACCTACGCGGTGCTGCTGTGGATCACCATCTTCGACGAGCGCGTGGTCTACGACCTCACCGAGCACCGCCACTGGAGCCCCGCCCAGGTGACCGACCACCTCACCCGCGCGGTCGCCGGAGCGCTCGGCATCACGGTCTGACGGACCTCAGCCGACCGGCCAGCCTGCCAGCGCCGCGGCCACCCCGAGCGCACCCGCGCCCAGCAGGGCGCTCACCACGCCGCGGCGCGCCGCCAATAGCCACGCCGCAGCAGCCGCGAGCACCGCGAACTGCCAGAGGTGGTGCAGCGCAAGGGCGAGCGGGATCGCGGAGCCCGCGATCGCCCCGATGACCGCAGGTCCGGCACCGGTGAAGAACGCCTGCACGCGCTGGTCGGCCCGCAGCCGGTCGAAGTACTTGGCGCCGGCCAGCACGAAGGCGAACGACGGCGCGAAAGCGACCGCGGCGGCCAGCAATCCGCCCGGCACGCCCGCGGCCGCGTACCCGACCGCCGCCACCGTCTGCACCACCGGGCCCGGCGTGATCTGGCCGAGCGCAACGGCATTGAGGAATTGCGCTCCGGTCATCCAGCCGTAGCGGTCGACCGCATCGGCCTGCATGAGCGGAATGATGACGAAGCCCCCGCCGTAGGACAGCGCGCCCACCTTGAAGGCCACCCAGCACAGCGCTGCCAGGCCGCCGGTGGCCGGCCAGGCCGCCGGTGCCAGCGGCCACGCGGATACCCGGCTCGGGGACAGGCCGCCGCGTATCCCCACCTCGGCCAGCCCGGCCCCGATCAAGACCAGGACCAGCCACGGTCCCAGGACCGCGGCCGAGACGATTCCCAGTGCGGCATAGGAGATCCAGCGGGCCCGAGCGGCTCGGCCGTTGCCCGCGCGCCTCCAGCCGGCCGGAAGCAGGCCCATCGCAGCATGCACCGCGACGGCGGCGACCGCCGCGCCCGCTCCGGCCGCGGCGCCCCGCACCCACACCGGGCTGCCCGCCGCCAGGAAGACCGCGGCCAGGACCAGGATCAGTGCCAAACCCGGTGCGATGAAACAGCATCCGCCGACGAGCGCCCCGGCGGTGCCGCGCAGGCGCCAGGCGGTATAGATCGCCAGCTGCGTCGAGGCAGGTCCGGGGAGCAGGTTGGTCGCGGCGATGGCGTCCTCGAACTCCGCCGCGTCGAGCCAGCCGCGCCTCCGCACGCACAGGTCCCGGAGCAGGGCGATGTGTGCGGGTGGCCCGCCGAAGCCGAGGCAGCCGATGCGCCCCCACTCGCGGGCGATCGTCCACAGCGTGACCACTCCGGCTCCTCCTCCGTGTCCCGAATCCGACGGCCGACCCTAACCCTCGGTCGGTGACGATGCTCGGTACGGCGGCGACGGGCTCACTTCAGGGCGGCGTGCAGCAGGGTCACCCCGGCGGTGAGGGCCGCGCCCGCCACCGACCAGCTGGTACCCGCGGGCTGAGTGGACAGCACCACCACGGCATAGCGATAGGGCTGATCGGGAGAGGGGGAGACCAGGCCGGTGGTGTCCAGGGTGGTCGAGGAGTTGAGATCCATCCAGCCCTGTTTGACCGCCCACGTCGCACCGGTGAGGGCATCGGGGATGCCGAAGTACTGGTCGGTGCCGTCGGCGGCGGTCTCGGAGGCATTGTGCAGCGCGCCGACGATCAGGTCCCGGGCCGGGGCCGGGATCGCAGTGGTGATGTAGTGGAAGACAGTGACCACATCCCGTGGCGTGGTGAGGGTTTCGCCCCACTGGGCGGTGTCGCCCGGTGCGGTGGTCGCGGACAGTCCGATGGCGGCGACCATGCGATCGATGATGGCGTTGTTGCCGCCGTTGTCCCACATCACGTCGGCGATGTCGTCGTCACTGGTGGACAGCATCCGGGTGATCTGGGTCGTGGTGTCCGGGTCCGGTTGCCAGTTCTGGGTTTTCAACGCGTCCAGCGCGATGAGCAGCTTGACCACCGAGGCGGTGTAGAACTGCTCGTCGGCATTGAGACTGGCGATGGCCGCCCCGGTGGTGGTGTCCACCACGTCGATGCCGACGCTGGTGCCGGGCGAGGCCGCCTGGATGGCGGTCTGCATCTGCTGGGCGATGGCCGTCACCGAAATGGGGTGCGGAGCAATCACAGACGCGCTGGGTGCCGTGATCTCGGGTACCTGGCCGACACCGGCCTGATCATGAGACGTGGCGAACGCAGTGGGAGCGCTGAGGGCTGCCAGGGAGATCACGGCGACGAAACTGCCGGCCGCGATCCAGAACCACCGTGCGTGCGGTGAAGGGGCCTGAATCGAGGTCATAGTCAATTACATCGACACGAACCTCGAGACATTTCCAGCCGAAAGCTGTCAATTTCCTGTTAACTGAGGCACATTCGGATCTCGGTTCGGAGACGGTGCCGACCGGCTAATTCACCGCGAACCCAGATCATTTCTGCGTCGGGATTCATACGCCCTGGAGACAGGGATGGGTGCCGGTCCTGAGATTGCTCGAAACGCCCTCGTAAAGAGCCTCGATCCCCTCGGTTTCGGGGTGCTGCTCATGATCGTCCCGGTCCTCGCCGATGCTGACGCGCACTATGGCAACGGATGTGTTCTGTTCTCCGACAACACATCAGCAACTGTGGATTCGCTACGGTTCAGATTCATGCTGGGCGGCAGCGGTCCGCTCGGGTCGGCGCGCGCCCGGTCACACCCCGCGGTAGATCTTGCGAGCGGTCGTGATCAGCGGAATCTGGAGCGGGAGGCGCAGCAGCGCGCCGATTTTCAGCGGCAGCGGGCGATTGCTGCGCAGCCAGTCGGCGGTCAGCTGCAGGTTGGCGGGGAAGACCGCGAGGAAGACCAGTGCGGCCAGGCGGGCGCCCAGAGCGCGGGTGCGGGGGACCACGAGCAGCGCGCCCGCAGCCAGTTCGGCCACGCCCGAAACCTGGGTGTAGGTACGGGGTTTGCCCGGGAGCTGGGGCGGGATCATGGTGTCGTAGGGCTTGGGCATGAGGAAGTGCAGGACGCCCGAGCCGAGCAGCAGGGCGGCCAGCGCGAGGGCGCGGGCCCGAATGCCATTGGAGCCGACCGGTTGGATTGCCGCGGGGGAGTGCGACAGGTCTGCTGTCATCGTTGCAGCATAGCCGGTCGGTATGTATTGCCCGGCAGGTAACCGGGTTCCGCATCTCTGCTCGGAGTGTCGCCGTCGCGGGTGGCCGATCGCCAAGGGATAGCGCACAATTAGGCGGCTATCCGGCTCGAGCAGGGGAAGTTATGAAGGCGCACAAAGGGCTTGCGATGGCCCTGCTGGTCCTGGGTTTGACGGTCGCGTGCTCGAAGGGGGAGGCCACCCATCCGGCGAATGCACCGGCACAAGCGGTTCCGCAGCCCGCGCCCAAGGAGAAGGAGGGCACGATTCCGGTCGGTCCCGGTCCCCAGGGCACGTACACGGTGGCGGCGCAGCCGGCGCCCGGCAGCTGTCACTACCGCTCGACCGCCGACGGCCAGCCGCTGCCCGACCCGAACTGCACCCCGGGCGCGACGAATCCCAAAGTGACAGCGGCGAATCTGGCCGACACCATCTGTAAGTCGGGCTATACCGCCACGATTCGGCCCAACACGTCGATCACGAATCCGGAGAAGGCCGCCAATATCAAGTCCTACGACTACACCGGCGACCCCCGCGATGCCGAGTACGACCACCTGATCTCGCTGGAGCTCGGCGGGGATCCCAACGATCCGCGCAATATCTGGGTCGAACCGCCGTCACCGGGCCACCAGGCCGGCGCCGGGCCGAACAATCCCAAGGACGGCGTGGAGACCAAGCTGCACACCCTGGTCTGCAATGGCAAGGTGGCGCTGGTCGACGCCCAGGTGGCGATCGCCACCGACTGGACCACCGCGCTGGCGAAGGTCGGCTTCCCCAATAGCTAGGGGCGCGTCGCGTCCGGCGTGCCGGGCCGAAACCGCCGCTGGACTCGAACCCGCGGGCCTACGATCGAACGATGTCAGCGCCGCAGGACCCCTCGACGATGATCGAGGGCCGGGTCGTGCACAAGGTGAGCAACGCACTGAAGATCACCTTCAGTGCGGGCCCCGGTGACCCACTGGCCACCGGGGTGCAGGGCGCGGGCAATGGCCTTGCGGCCAAGGCCGCCATCCTGTTCGGCTTCAAGAACGGCGGCACCGGCAAGCACCGCATCACCTACGCCGACGGGTCGGTGGTGTGGGTGGAGTCCAAGGACTCCGCGCCCACCGTGCTCAGCCGGGGCGACGGGACCTCGCTGGCCACCGTGCATCGCGCCGACACCTCGACCGCCGTGGGATCCACGGCGGGAACACTTTTCCACTTCGTACCCGATCCGGAGGAGGCCCGGACCCCGGAACTCTTCCGCATCGTGGTGCTCGACCGCATGGGACAGGAGACCGGCCGCCTCGACGTGGTGCGGACGGTCGGCGGCTGGACCCTGCGCCGTATCGCGAACGATCTCTACAGCGAGTCCTTCTGGTGGGATCGGGCCGGGCAGCCGCTTCCCGTCCCGATCCTGGGCACCCGGCTCTGGCTCGAGCACCCGCTCGACCCGGTGGAGCGGGACGTGCTGCTGGGTGTCTGTGTGGACATCGCCCTGGGATTGCGGCCGTACATCGCGGTCATGAAGTAGGAGAACGGCTTCCGGGACTTCCGCCCGTCGGTACGGGAGTCCCGGAGGTCCGGGGTCGGCTGTCAGTCGGAGACCTTGATGACCAGCTTGCCGAGATTCTTGCCGGTGAGCAGGCCCTGGAACGCGGCGACGGCATGGTCGAGGCCGTCGACCACATCCTCGAGGTAGACGAGCTTGCCCTCCGCGATCCATTGCGCGGCCGCCGGATAGAACTCACCGGCCTGGCCGGCGAACTCGGACACGATGAAGCCGCGCACGGTCAGGCTCCGGCGCAGGATGCTCGACATGAGCAGCGGCAGCCGGTCGGGGCCCGGCGGCAGGTCGGTGTCGTTGTAGTTGGCGATCAAGCCGCACAACGGAATTCGGGCGAATTGATTGAGCCGGGGCAGGACGGCGTCGAAGACCGCGCCGCCGACATTCTCGAAGTAGACGTCGATGCCGTCCGGGGTGGCGGCGGCCAGCTGCTCGGCGAAGTCGGGGGCGCGGTGGTCGACGGCGGCGTCGAAGCCGAAGCGCTCGCGCAGCAGGGCGACCTTCTCCGGGCCGCCCGCGATGCCGACGGCTCGCGCGCCCTTGATCCTGGCGATCTGGCCGACGGTCGAACCGACCGGTCCGGTGGCGGCGGCGACCACCACGGTCTCGCCCGGCTTCGGCTGCCCGATGGTGAGCAGACCGGAGTACGCGGTCAGACCCGGCATGCCCAGCACGCCCAGGGCGGTGGTGAGCGGCGCGCCGCTCGGGTCCAGTTTTTGCAGAGCCCGCACATGCTCGACCGAGTGCGTCTGCCAGCCGCCCCAGCCGAGCACGATATCGCCCGGCCGCAGTGCGGGATCGGTGGATTCGAGGACGCGGGAGACGGTCGCGCCGCACATGGTCTCGTCGATCTCGACCGGCGGGGCGTAGGAGGGCGCGTCGCTCATGCGTCCGCGCATGTACGGGTCCAGCGACAGGTACAGCGTCTGCAGCAGCGCCTCGCCCGGCTGCGGCGGGTCCAGTTCGACCGTCTCGGTGCGGAAGTTCTCCGGCTGCGGCATACCGGTCGGGCGGGAGGCCAGGACTATACGGGTGGACTTCATCGTCGGAACGACCTTTCGATGGGCAACCCCTTCATTCTGGACATTGTGGACCCACGTCAGGTCTGTTCCGCGTGCCAGGTATCGAAACCCGTCGTGATGTGGCGGCGGATTCCCGGGGCGGCGGGAATTCTTGTTACTCGGGGGTGTGGCCTTCGGCGTGGACGGTGTTGCCGTAGCAGCCTTCGGGTTGTCCGGCCAGGAGTGGCGGGAGTTGGCGGGTGATGGCGGCTACCGGTTCGGAGCGGGTGGTTGCGTCGTGGGCGGGCTTGTTGATCCAGAGTTGGGTGAGCCAGATGGTGTCGGGGTCGTCGGGGGCCGTGTTGATGGTGTAGGTGAGCAGGCCGCTGGTGGGGCCGCCGGCGCGGAACCCGTTCAGGAGCAAGGTGATCAGGTCGTCGCGGCGGCCGGGGAGGGCGGTCATTCGACCGTAGACGCTGAACATGGTGTCGTCGGACATCGGGTCACCCTTTCGGTTGGGCGGTGCGTCGTCGAGCCTACGTTGGAATCCGTTGCACAGGTTGGTGGTTGGGTGCCCGGCACCCGACGGCCGCGGCCGCGGTGAATCAGGCTGGGTGACTTGGCGATTGATTTGAATGCGGGGTTACGTTTTGCGGTGAGTCGGGGGTTTGGGGTGGCGGGGGTGGGGAGGGGGCAGGAGAATTTCGGGGTCTGGCCGGAGTGCGCGGTCGGGGAGAAAGAGGACCGCTATGGCGGGACGGCGACTGGTGGGGGCGGCGCTGGTCGGGCGGATGCGCGCGAAGGTGGCCGACGATGGGCTGCTGTCGGTGTTGCGGGACATCGGGTTCGTCAGTCTCGGGAAGTACGGGCAGTTCCTGGTGACCGCGGTGACCGTGCCATTGACCGCGCGGACGCTCGGGGTGAGCGGGGTCGGGCTGCTGGCCATCGGGATGTCGGCGTACTTTCTGGGCTCGCTGCTGGTGGACCTCGGCATCAATACGTTTCTGGCCGCGCTGCTGAACGAGGAGGGGCTCGACGAGCTGCGGGGGAGTTACCTGGCGGTGCGGGGCGCGGGGCTGAGCATCATCGCGGTGGCGCTCACGGCCGGGCTCGCCGTCGGCGCCGGCCCGCACCTGCGCATGATCCTGCTGGGGCTGTTCGTGGGCGGATTCCTGTCCATGTCCGAGGACTGGCTGCTGGTGGGGCAGGCCAGATTCGGGGCCTCGATGACCTATCAGATCGCCGGGCGGGCGGTGTACCTCGTGCTGCTGGTCGCGGTGCTGCCGCGACTTCCGCACGCCGAGGTGGTGCTGCTGTGCCTGCTGCTGTCGTCCGTGGTCACCGTCGCGCTGACCTGGCGGGACGCCCACACCCGGTTCGGCCGCCCGGGACGCCCCACCAAGGTCGTGATGATCCTGCGCACCGGTGCGCCCGTACTCGCGTCACGGCTGCTGGTGACCAGTTACGGCCAGGGCACCGCCACCGTCTACTCCTCGGTGCTGGACGCGGCCTCGCTCGGGTTGTATTCGGCGAGTGACAAACTCGTGCGCGCGGTGCAGTCGCTGCTCGATCCGATCGGGCTGGCACTGCTGCCCCGCATGGCGCGCGAGCGTACCGATCCGGGTTTCTGGCGGCACGAGATGCGCGCCCTGGCCGCCTGCGTGATCGTGGCCGCCGTTGCCGTGGCGGGGATCTGGGTAGCCGCCCCATTCGCCGTGCAGCTCATCTACGACGACGATTTCCGCGCCGTGGTGCCGATCCTGCGCGCGGAGGTCTGCATTCTGGTCGCCACCGCCACCACCTCGTTCGTCACCACCGCCATCCTGCCGGTGCGGCAGGACACCGTCGGCATCATGATCGGTGCGGTGGTCGGGACAGTAGTGGCGGCCACCGCGCTGCTCCTCACCCTGCGCACCCACTCGGTGTGGACGCTGGTGTGGGGCACGGTGGCCGCCGAATTCTGTGTCGCCGCCTGGTATCTCGCGCGGACCGGTCAGCTGGCCGCGCGCGAGCGGATTCAGCCGGCGCTACCGGCCACCCACTGATCCCAGCTCAGTGGGCACTACTTTGGCTACCAGCGTACCGTTCCGAAAAGCGCTGGCAGTCGGGCAATTTGGCGAGCCCTGATTACGCATGATTGATCCCACGTAAGCTACAGCTAAGCTACAGACAATCGAAGGGGGTTCCCGTGCCCGTCAAGAAGAGACGCGGCCGACGCGGCGAAGGCGCTTTCTACAAGCGCAAGTCCGATGGCCTCTGGATCGGTGCCATGGCCTATGAGGACGAGTACGGCGAGTCGCGCCGGGCCACAGTGTCTTCGGCGGACAAGGTGATCGCCATGGAGAAGTTCCGTGACCTGAAGGCGGAGATCGCCCGCGGTACGTATTCGCCGCGCAAGAAAATGACAGTGGCGCAATGGATGACGTACTGGCTGGACGAGATGGTCAAGCCGCACAAGGCACCGCGGACATACAAGAGCTACCAGGACACGGTGAAGAACCAGATCGTTCCGTTCGTCGGCGACAAGCAACTTCCCGTCCAGCCGGCCACCATCCGCGGAAACCTCAAACGCGTTGGCGACCAGTGGAGCCCGCGCACAGCCGAACTCACCCACAGTGTGTGGAACATGGCGATGAAGGCGGCGAAGGCCGAAGGCGTGATTCTGACAAACCCCGTCGAGAACGTCACGAAGCCCATGAACAAGGCCGCCGTCGGCAAGGCACTCACTTCGGAGCAGGCGCGCAGCGTGCTGCTCTCGGCGATGGAGACCAAGGACCCCATGGTGACCCGCTGGGCCACAGCGCTATTGCTCGGCACGCGACAAGGTGAAGCCCTCGGCCTCGAGCGCGATCGTATCGACCTGGAGCACCGAACGGTAGATCTGTCCTGGCAGATTCAGGCGCTGCCGACGAAGGACGGATACGACCTGGAGGACCCGGACCGATTCGACGTGCCGAACGGCTACGAGATTCGTCCGCTGTATCGCCGCTTTGCCCTCACCCGGCCGAAGTCGGACCGGTCGAAACGCCTGATCCCCCTACCTGATCCGCTGGCGGCCATCTTCGAGACCTATATGGACGCCACGCCGCCGAACCGATTCGGCCTGATGTGGGTCACGGACGCGGGTACGCCGATTCCGCATCGGTACGACTCGCAGGCGTGGCATGCCGCCCTGGTTCGTGCTGGGGTTCCTGACGTTCGCCTGCACGACGCTCGGCACACCACGGCAACCCTATTGCTGGAGATGGGCGTCGAGGAGTCCGTGCGCATGGCGATCATGGGGCAGAACACGGTGGCGTCGCACCGCATCTATGCCCACGTGGACCTCGACACGCAGCGCAAGGCGCTCGGCAATCTGGGCGGGCTGCTGGCACTGGAGTAGCACAAGGGTGGCGGCCAACAAGTCGACTTGAAACTCGCCCGCGAAGCCCTCGGGAACCTGGACGGCCTGCTGGAACTTTGCTGATTGGGATATGTTCTCCCTCTGGGGGATTCAAAACGATACAGTCGCGAGATGCTGCTCGCTTATATCGATGAGACATACCGAAGAGGCTCGCAGTTCTGGGTGTCTGCCCTGGTGTTGCCGGGCGACTGGATAGCCGCTGTAAGCGATGCAATGGACGCCGTGGTGGCGCGGGCGTCAGAGAAGTTCGACGGCATCGAGAAGACGGCCGAGTTGCATGGCTACGAGATCGACGCTGGGACCGGTCATTGGGAGCCCCTTAAGGGGCAAGCACGGGCACGGGTGGGTGTCTACACCGACGCGATCGAAACGATCGCGCAATTCGGCGATCTTGCATGGTTCCGGGGCGGCATCAATGAGAAGGCATGGTGGAGCGAGACTCAAGACCCGCACGAATGGGCACTGAAGTTCCTGCTCGAACGGATCAACAGCGAGGCTTACGCCAGGGGCGAGTACGTCCTCTGCATATGCGATGACGTCCACAACAGAGACAAGTATCGAGAACGCCTACAGCATTACCGCGAGTACGGGACCGGAGGCTATGCGTCGTCGAAACTCGGCCGTATCGTCGACACTCTGCACTTCGCGCCGTCCTGCCATAGTCGAATGGTGCAGGCCGTAGACCTAGTGACCTATGTTCTCAACCGCCACCAGCACCCTGCCGAGAACCCGCGCACTGCAGCCTTCTATCAGGGACTTTGGGACATGCTTGAGCCGCTTCGCAGTCGTGGAGTGTCCCGATTCTGGCCGACAAATACGTGAGTGCACCCGAAGGAAACGCCCAGATGCACGACGACCCCGCAGCGGCGGGGTCGAAGGCGGGTGGGAATCCCTACAAAGGATGTCCTCCCACGATAATAGCGATCGGCACTCATCACCGACAACAACGCAGTGAATTTCGCGCAGGCGTGTCCTCATGGCTGGTGCCACGGCCGCTGGCGGTCGAGCTCGCTGTTGACGTGCTGGACCTCGGCGGCCGTAATGTGCCGCAACCGGATTCGCAGAGTCGGCATGTCGACCCACAGTTCCTCGGCGAGCGCGTACTGATCGCTGGGCGATACCCACATCAGTGCCTCGGTGAGCGATGCCAGTGGGATGAGGCGCTTTGCGGCAATGATGCTGACCACTCGCTCTTCGATGGCTGCGAGTCGAGGGTCGCGGGGGAGCGGGCCGCGTTCGAGATGAACGATCTCATGGGTGAGGGCACATCGTCGGGCGGCCTGGCCGAGCCTTCGGTCGATGAAGATGCCGCGGCTGGTGACTACCGCACGCTTCTTGCCTGGCAGGGCTTCCGTGCACGTCACTGTCGTGCATGGGTGGCGTCGTCCGAGCTGACGCCACGGGTTCCATCGATGGCTATTCGTTGGTAAAGAACTCCCCATCACCGGAGTAGAACACATGTTCGAGTAGGGTAGCTAGGGGTTCGCGCAGTAGTTTCTATGACCTATCGTGCCAACCTGGCTACGGGATGTTGTCCCAGTCGGGGTCCTGTTTGTCCTCGTCTCCATCCTCAGGCTCGAAGGCGGCCAGCACTTCGTCCTCGTTGTAGACGGGCTGGTCGTCCTCGTCGATGTCGTGCCCGCCCTCGACGACAGATCTGTCGCGATTGGTCGGGCCTTGTCGGCCCCTGATGGTCCGCGAGCGTGCGTCAAGCCCTCGGCGCCCGCCCTCATCGCTGACCTTGAGCTCAAAGGGGACGAGCTCAACACCTCTGAATGCCGAAGAGTCGCGAGGGGCAGGGTCGTGGCGGTCGCCGGCGGTCCGTGAGGTCGAATCGAGATCTTCGGCGACGCCTGTCGTGTCCGCGTCTTCTGACTGCAAGGGGTAGCTCATAAAGGCGGGCCGCTGGCGCTTGCGCTCCCGGCTCTTCAATCGAGCTAATTCGCTTCCACTGCCAGCCAATTCGACAGCCAGGGTGTCGGCGAGCTCTGCAGCATAGTCCAGGTAGTCGATAAGTCCCTGCGCCTCCGGCGGCAGCACCTCCAGGACTTCTGGGCGATATAGGACGCCGGGCAGTCGGTGGAACGCCTCGTCGAGTGCGAGGGCAATGTTCACCGCGAGGTTGAGGTGCCTTCCAGTGCCCTCTGGCATAGGTTCACCAGCCATAGTGAGCAGTTGATGTGTGCCCTGTGCTATCTCAGTGTGTCGCTGGTGACGGCCTTCTAGATGACCCCACCGCTGCCAAGTCAAGGCTCGAGCGGTTTCGGTCGGTATGGAAAGAGTTGGATAGCCACCTGCAAGAATGGCGTCGACACTGCCTGGCGTCCAGTGCATAACATGGTCGAGAGCTTCACGGTCGATCAAGCTGAGCGAGCTGGCGTGAAGGTCTTCAAGTGCTTGTAGCACTGCGGTCGGTGGCCCTCCCAGCGGTTCAACCATCAGCTGGTTCATGTTCAGTTCGATGCGGCGATTGCGGACCATGTCACCAAGTCGGTTCAGGTCCTCTCTGGACAAACGGCGAGGCGGGGTCGCGTCCGCTGGTTGGTCTAGTTCGTGGCCGGCGGAACGTGTGATCCGCCGGCGCATCTGATCCAGGGTGCCAAACTGAAGTTCCAGCGCCGCTTCGATCTTCGCAACCGACGCGGTCCGCGGCCAGCGGACGCCGCGCTCCAGTCCCCTGAGTGTCTTGGGGTCGATCCCGGCGTGTTGGCTGAACTCCAGCTGCCCGAGCCCCATGCGCGTTCGTTCTCGTTCGACAAATTCTCCGACACGCTGCCGGGCATGCTCCTCAGTGTCCATGCACCCAGTCTGGCAGGGAACATGTGGGAACTTCAAGCGCCTAAGCTCCGCCTAGATACTCCACGTCGGTAACTGCGATTGTGCAGCTACTCGCCGTGTGGAGTTCCCGACAAATGCCGGATACTCGCGGAAATTGGACAGACACGGGAACATAGTTTGACTTGTTCCGCAAAGCTCCCTAGGTTCGTCCCTATGGAAACGGACCATCGGAGAGTCGCTGGCAAAGGCGTAGCTTCAACGCCTTTCGCGCCAGGGGAGTGGGAGCGGGTGGGCGCAACGCTTCGGTCACTTAGGGAACTCAGGGGATATAACCCGAATCAGTTTGCGGCTCTCCTGGGGATATCCCGGGCGTATCTCGTCAACATCGAGGCTGGTCGCAAGAAGCTGACGAACATCCTTCTAGCCAGATCGGCTGAGGCTCTCGCTGTACCGCAACTCGCCATCATGCGACCCGATGCCGGGCCCGAAGACAGCGGCGTCCAGCCACTCCTCCAAGAACGCCTGGACACCGCCGCCACTTCATCAACCCCAGCTCTTGAGGAAGCCGGAGCTCATGCACTCTAACCGACCCATCAGCGCGAACACCCATTCCAACGGGGTCGACATCGTCCCTGTGAGCGTTCCGGGGTCGTCGATGCCGATCCAGGTCGACACCCAACGCCGGACGGCAGTGTTCCGACCGATGGTCAATTTCTTCGGCCTCGACTACTCGACACAGCTCCGCAAGCTCAAGGGCAAGTCGTGGGCAACCCTGGTCACTAGCACCATGGTTGGTGCGGACGGGAAGAGCCGCGAGATGGTCAGCATCGACCGTCGAACGATGAGCATGTGGTTGGCGACGCTGGACGAGAACCGCGTCGCAGAGGACAAGCGTCCCGATCTGCGCGCCTATCAGGCCCAGGCCGCCGACGCGCTCGATGCCTACCTCCACGAAGGCGGCGCGATCAATCCGAACGCGACCGCCCAGCAGCTCGACCATGTCATGCAGCGGGCTCGCGCGCAGATGGAGATCATCCGGCTGGCTGACGGCATCATCGACCCGAAGCACCTGGAAGCCAAGGCGCGCATCGTGCTGGCCCGCGGTCTCGGCGAAGCGCCCGAGCTCGACCCTGCGAACACTCCGCTGTACATCCAGACCTACCTGGAGGAGAAGGGGCTGAGCCGGGCGAGTGTGAAGTCGCTCAGCAGCCCGTTCGGGAAACGGGTCAAGGCGGCGTACATCCTCAAGTGCGGGGATGAGCCGAAGAAGTACCCGCTCACCGCGTCGAACGGCCGCGTCGTCCAGGTGAACGCCTATGTCGAGTCGGACCGCCCCCTCATGGATGAGGTGTGGGACAGGTACTACGCCGAGGGTGAGCTGTCGGCATGACCGCCGAGGACATCGCCACATGCCGCGTCATACGCGAGGTTCGACTCGAAATGCGCCGGCAGCATAAGTCCACGGCTGATCTCGCCGAACTGCTCGGCGTGTCGCCGCGCGGAGCTCAGCGCCTTCTTGCTGGCGAGACTCGGGTGCTCGTTCACGAGCTGATCGGAATCGCCTTCTGGCTAGGCATCGCCTGCAGCGTGCTCATCGAGCGGGCGGGGGAGTAGCGATGGCCACCGAGTCACGAACCCGCATTCGCTACGCGAAGGCTGAGGCCGCGCAGATGCTCTCCATCTCCATCTCCACGTTCGACCGGCTTCGCCGAGCGGGCAAGATCATCGGCCGCCAGGACGGCGGGCGGGTGTTCTTCGACCACACCGAGCTGGAGAGCTACGCCCGGTCCTGCCCTGCTGAGGGTGCGGCCTAACTAGGTATACCGACCCGGCTTGTGGTCGGGCCCAATCCATTTCCCCGAACGCCCCGCCGGGCGGCTCAGCTCGGCGGGGCGCGGGATCTCATCATACGAGGGGACTATTACCCATGGCCAATCAGGCCTGCCCTGCCCGTACCGAGAAGCTGTACGCGCCAATGTTTCTCGGCATCAATCCGCT
This sequence comes from Nocardia sp. NPDC004711, assembly GCF_053601595.1. Lineage (NCBI taxonomy): Bacteria > Bacillati > Actinomycetota > Actinomycetes > Mycobacteriales > Nocardiaceae > Nocardia > Nocardia sp. NPDC004711. Next base: position 31,879 of record NZ_JBSGCB010000013.1, read on the forward strand.
GTGGAGCATTGCGACGCTGTCGATCGTGATCCAGCCCGCGACCGCGGCGCCAGCGACGGAGACTGTCGACGGCGTCGTCGAGACCCGCATCGGCTACGTCACCATCGACGACTGCGACCGGCCGGTCCTCACGCCCTGCGAGCACGCTACAGCGCGCACGCTGGAGCGGCTGATCGCGATGACGTCCGACATCATCGAGTTCGAACAGCCCTGCAAGGGTGCGGCATTCGACATCTGGGCCCACGAAGAGGTGGCCTCGTGATCATCCTCGGCCATCTCATCCAAATCGGTTACAGCGCAGTCCTGTTGTGGATCGGCGCGAGCATCGCTGTCCATCACCGGCGCACTCGGCGTGAGGAAAGGGACTTGCGCGATGCAAGTCTCCCGGACACCCGACCGCCGGCCACGCACCATCGGCCCCGGACTGTTGGACGGGCCGCGTGATGTGGCAGGACAACGCGGCGTGCGCCGATACCCCGACCGAGGTGTTCTTCCCTCCCGGCAGCAGTGACGATCCGGAACGACGAATGTTGGTGCGCCGCGTGATCCGGCTGTGTGAAGGATGCCCGGTGCGTCGCCGCTGCGCACAGGCTGCGCTGGACAACCGCGAACGCTACGGCATCTTCGCTGGCGTCGACCTCGGCGACGACGTCCTGGACCGAGGGTCGTCGCACTACCGGCGTAAGAAGTTGCGTCGCATCGCCAAGGCCGCAGCGTGAGCGCGGTCGAGCTCGGCGACGGTGAGCGGATCGCGCGCCAGTGCCGCCGCTGCGGCGGCTGGCTGGTATCCGCGGAATCCATCTCGTCCGGGCTCGGCCCGGTGTGTGCACGCCATGAGCGCGAGGACGCACGCCGGGCCGCATCCGACATTCCCCTCTTCGAGCTGGAGATGACTCGATGACCACAACGGAACTGCCCGCGGACCTTTCGCCCGACGAGGCCCGCGTCTACGTCGTGACCATGCTCGACGCGTGCCGCAAGGCGGAGCAGGCCGCCGCGCTCAACAAGATCCGCTACGTGCTGCTGGCCCGCCGCTACGGGCTGACTCTCGCCGAGATCGGCGAGTACCTCGATATGTCGAAATCCCGTGTGTTCCGGGCGATCCGACGGGCCGAGGATTCGCCCAGCGATGGCAGCGAGGCGCAGTAGATGCGTATCCGATCCATCAAGCCAGAATTCTGGCGGTCCGACGACATCGACGCACTCGAATGGGATCACCGGCTCGTGTTCATCGGCCTGTGGTCCTACGTCGACGACAACGGCGTCGGCCTCGACAAGCTCTCGTCGATCTGCGCTGACCTGTTCGCCGCCGACTTGGAGCGAGACCCTCGCGAGACATTCGCGAGGGTTTCCGAAGCCCTTCAGAAGTTCGCCGAACGTGGCCTGATTCAGCGGTACGCCGTCGGCGGAAAGAAGTATCTGTTCGTCACCAAGTGGGATCGCCACCAACGGGTTGACAAGCCGAACAAGCCGCGTTTCCCGACCCCGACCAGCGAAAACCCAGTCGTCGATACAGCTTTCGCGACATCCTCGCGAGAGTCTCACGAGACCCTCGCGCCTGGAACAGGGGAACAGAGGAACAGGGGAACAGAGAGTTCTCCTACGGAGAACTCTTGTTCAACGGCTGCGCCGTCGAACGTTGTCGCGCACCGCGGCGACGACTCGAAGCAGCGGGCGAAGCTGGGCGAGCCGCGAGGGTTCGCTGACTTCTGGAGCGCCTATCCGCGCCGCCAGGGCAAGGGCGCGGCCATGAAGGCGTACGCCAAGGCGATCAAGACCACCGACCCCAGCGTCATCCTCACGGCCGCTGCGCGCTTCGCTGCTGACCCGAACCGTGACCCGCAGTACACCGCGATGCCCTCGACGTGGCTCAACCAGGAGCGCTGGTCCGACGAACCGTTGCCAGCGCGCAATAGCGGCAATCGCGGGGCCGCCCGCGTCAGCCGCGATCAGAAGATCGCCGACCTCGAGCGCTTCAAGACAAATCCAAATCCCGCGATCCTGAACGCTTTCGGCGGCCCACCCGATATCGGTACCCAATTCGATCCCGGTCGTCCGCCCCGAGCGCTTCCAGGCAGCAGTGCGCACGCTGCGAATTCGCCTGCCGCCTACCAGCCCCCGCTTCTAGGAGAAGTTTCGTGACCTGCAACCTGCCCACCGCGCCGAAAGGCAACACCCCACCCGGGCTCACCAACGACGAGATCGTCACCCTGCTGCAGATCATCACCGCCTACGACAACCGCAGCGTCGACAGCGCCACTGTCGCCGCCTGGCGCGAGGCCGGCCGCCGTCGCCGCTGGACGTTCGACGAGGCCGTCGAGGCCGTGCACGTGCACTACTCCCACAACACCGCCTGGCTGATGCCCGGCCACATCACGCAGATCATCCGCCGCGACCGGGGAAGGAACTGGCAGGAATGAACGACCACCACACCCCCTACGATGCGACCGCCGAACGCGCCCTCATCGGCACCGCGCTCCTCGCGCCGGACCGCTGCCGCAACGAGTTCCTGTCGGTCCAGCCAGACGACTGGTTCAACCCCGAGGCCCGCCACATCGCGATCGTCATCGCGGAGATGATTACTGCCGGCCACCCGGTCGACCAGAACACCGTGCTGGTCGAGGCGCAGAACCGCGGCCTGGTCCCGGCGCGGATCAAGCCGCGGACCCTGCTCGACTGCGGCGACGCCGCAGGCCTGCCGGAGTCGGCTGGGGTGCACGCCGAACGGATCCGTGCGCTGTCGGCGGCCCGCAAGCTGTCCCAGGTCGGGATGCGTCTGGCGCAGCGTATGGAGACCGCCTGGACGTCGGGTACCGACCCGGCCGACATCGCGGCCGCGATCAGCGAGACCCGCCGCGCGTGCGACGACGCCGAACGCATCGCCACCGCGGCGGCCGAACCGCCCACGCGCATGGGCGATTTCCTGTCCATCCCGGACCGCCACGACTGGCTGGTGCCCGGCCTGCTCGAGCGCATGGACCGGATCGTGCTCACCGGCGCCGAGGGCGGCGGCAAGTCCGTGCTGTGCTCGCAGATGGCCTGCACCCTCGCCGCCGGACTGCACCCGTTCACCGGGACCGTGCTCGGCGCTGGCCGCCGCGATATCCGTGTTCTGGTTGTCGATTGCGAGAACTCGCCCGCGCAGTCCCGCCGCCGCTACCGGTGGATGACCAACCTCGTCAATCAGCGCCGCTCCCTGTGTGAAATGGCGCCGGTCGACTGGAACGACACCATGGCCATCGAAGTCCGGCCCGCCGGAATCGACCTGCTCACCGGCCCCGACACTGCATGGCTGGAACGTGTCATCACCGACACCGCCCCCGACCTACTCGTCCTCGGCCCGCTCTACAAGCTCCACCATGAGAACCCCAACGACGAGAAGCCCGCCCGCGAAATCGCCTGGGTCCTCGACGGATTGCGCGAACGCCACGGCTTCGCACTGCTGTCGGAAGCCCACGCGGGCAAGGGACAGGCCAGCGACGGCACCCGCTCCATGGCCCCGATCGGATCCAGCGTGTGGATGCGCTGGCCCGAGTTCGGATTCGGACTCCGCCGCTCGGCCAACGACACCAGCAAGGGCCGCGCCGAACTTGTCGACGTCGTGTCCTGGCGCGGATCCCGCGAGGAACGCCTCTGGCCGTCCAGCCTGCAGCACGCCCACATCCTGCCGTGGATGCCCGCCGACCCCGCGTACTACGAGCAGCTGCACGCCGCCAACCACACCGCTGCCTGATCCCATCCGGATCCCATCCGAAAGGCATCGCCATGCCACGCGATCACACCGACCTCCTACGGAAGCTGTGGAGCCGCAGAGACTTCCGCGCCCTGCAGCGCACCGCCCAAGCCCTCTACGTCCAGCCGCTCACCGACGCCATGCTCACCACCGCCGGCGTCCTGCCGCTCATGGTCGATAAGTGGGCCACCGCCTGCGACTACATCACCGACGCCGACATCCGCACCGACCTGAAGACCCCCATCGAAGCAGGTTTTGTGATCGTCGATACCGGGACGTTCGAAGTGCTACTGCGCTGGTACCTCGACCTGGCCGGACTCACCCGACACCCCAACCACCTCAAGGGTGCCCTGCGCGCGTCCGAGGCCGTCGAAAGCCCGCTGCTGTGTGAGGCATTGGCGGTCGACCTGCTCGCCCTCGGCCTGACCGGCGACGCTGCGGAATCTGTCGAGCGACTCATCGGACCGGAGTCCGACCCCGATCCCACCCCGATCCCATCCGGGAGTGCCCCAGTCGGGATCCTGAAGGAGGCCCGCCATGCCTGACCGAGACCACCTCGACGAGGTCGCCGAGCTCCTGACCCGTGACCTCGTGCACTACATCCACGCGGGATGGCCCACCTGGGAAGGGCTTTCGAACACGCGACGCGAGGCGTACCTTGCCCGCGGCTGCCGGGCTGCCGAAGGCGTTGTCGAGAAGCTCACCCCGTCGAGCGAGGCCTTGGCCGAGGCGTACATGGCGGGCTACACCAACGTCGTGATCGGCGGAATCTGCGAGGCCGTCGCAGGACACCTCAGCTTCGCCGCGGTCGCAGCCCACACCGCGACCGCCAGCAGCGTGGCCAAGATCATCGCCCAGTTGCGCGACGAACCAGCCGTGTTCGAGTTCGTCGGGGCGCGCCTCGCCGAAATCTCTGCCGCCACACCGACGAACTGACCGAGGAGAGATAGCGATGGACACCACTTTCATCGAGCGCCACCAGCTTCCGTTGCTGCGGCGGCTGCTGTGCAGAATCCCCGCCCTCGCCGCCGACCTCCACCACACCCGCACCAAGCAGGCCCGCCTCGGCTCGATAGGCGACGGCAAGTCCCAGAAGGTTTTCGGCCAGCCGCTCCCGTATCACCTAGGCGCGGCCAAGGTCGCTGACCAGCTGCACGCCGAGCTGGTCAGCTGGGTCCGACTGGTGTGCGAACAGCGGGCCATCACCTACCAAGGGCCCACCAGCACAGGAGGTCTCGCGCTGTGGCTGGAGCGGCACATCTACTCGCTCGCATGCACCGAGGGCGCGCAGGACTGCTACCCGAACCTGCACGCCCTCGCCAAGAAGGCTGATGCGATCGTGTGCCCGCCGGCCTTCGAGCCAGTGGTCGACGCCGAGCGCGTCGCGCAGGCCCGGCGGTGGCAGCTGAACGCCGCCGGAATCGCCACCGTGGCACGAGAGCTCGGCGAGGAGTACCGACACCTCACCCGGCGTCGCGTGTTCGTGCTCAAGGACGCGGGAGAGATCGCACCGCTGCCCGGGCCCTGGCAACCCGGCTACCCGCTGCTGTTCCTGCTCGGCGACGTGCTGGACGCACACCTCCGCGTGCCGATCCGGGCGCGCCACGCGGAGGCCAGCTGAAGGAGAGAGGATCACGGAGCACCGATCGAATGGAGGCTGGCCGAATGACCCAGCACACCCTGTTTGAGTCTCACCCGTGCGGTTTCGATGGCTGCCCCGGCGAAATGTACGAAATCGGCAAGTACGACTCGGTGGCGGATGCCCGCGCGTCGGCCGAAGCCCAGACGGACTGTCTGATCGATTGGAGGCCGAAGCCTTGCTTCAACGCCGGAACCATGTACGGCTACCCAGGCGACGAGGACTGCGCGCCCTGGAAGTTCATCATCAAGTGGGACGACGACCTGGAGTAATCCTGTCGCGGACGCACCTCGGCGTGCCGATCCCGGCGCGGCACGCCAAGGCGGGCTGATGCGGGTGACGAGGGGACTATCTCGCGGTCCCACCAAGTTGCTGAGCGTGGTACAGATTTCTACCGGCAGCCTCTGGGTTCATGCCCGCGACTATGACATTGAGTGCCAATCTGCACTGATCTGCTGGAGCCTGGTTGACGCCAGCCTGCCATGCCATACCGTGCTTTGCATGGTGGCTAGTATGCGTTGGGGTTGGTGAGTTGGCAGGCGAATCAGAGCAGGCGAAAGGGCGTCAGGGTGCTCTATTGGCGAAGCTATGGCTCAATCGGACCACAAGGGCTACGTCATGTATTGTAAACCCTGATAACTTCGCCAAGCAGAAGCTCACATTAAAAAAGGCCGACTATCGTACGTTGAACGACGTCTTCTCGTTCGATCTTGGAGGTCGGTTGCGGGGTGGAGAACTTGAGGGGCAGGATTTTCTGGCGGAAGTCAAGAACTATAAGAACTCCTCAAATCTTCCTGGCCATTTCCGCGACTTTCTAGCGCATTGCTATCGCGCCATGATCGTTCAGCATCTAATGGCTGACAACTTCTTTTGGATCGCCTTTTCTCCGCACACGGCGAGCAAGTGGGACCAACTCGCTAACGCTGACGCGGTTAAGGCTGCAGTTTTGGACACCGAAACTCGTGGGATTAATTTTACGCCTGAACAAGACCCGCAGGAAGAGTTCTTGGAGGAAGTTGCGAAAGAAGTTTCGAATCGAATATGGATGATCGTCCTATCTGAAAAGCAAATCAAACACTTGACGCTCCTGGAAGAGCATCATAGAATTATCGAGGGCCATATCGTCCAGTCGGCAGGGGAGATTATGCTATGACTTCCTATGAAGCGATACAAGAAGCAGCGGAAATCCCTGACTTTTATGAGTCGGTGACTCGTGTCAAAGAACTTGCCGCTCGAACGATCTCCGATGCCGATAAGAACGTGCGCGTCTTTTCGACTGAGAATTTCAACCATTCATACTTCCCCGACTTCGTGCTCCGGTGGCCCGGCCGTGAGCGCTTTGTATTCCTTAGAACCTCCTCGTATGCTGAGGAAATTGAAGAAGATGTAGTCAATCTTGCAGGCAAGCATCCGATATTCATGCAACTGAGCGAGTTTCGGCCCTACGGTGACGACCCGTCGCCGCGCCGGGCGTTGGATGCGCTGAGCGCCGCTGCACGTTCAACCAAGAGCCTCGTCACCAGTGTTCCTGCTATCGAGCTTTTAGACGGCCCGCGATCGGAGCGAACCGGTCGAATACTGTCCTCCTATGTAATGCGGGGCGGCAGAGGATTGGTGGAGGATGATGCCGCGCCTGCCCTGGCTGAACGTGTTGAAACAGGATTCAACGGTGCCCTCGGCGCTGATCGAGCCCCGACTGCGGCCGCGCTCGAAGTTCTAGAAGGGTTGCTTGACCCGCCGACCAACGCCGAGTTCACACATCTACTTGAAGCTGCGTGGATCAGCGGTGGAGGCTCGGCGCTTGATTTTCCAGGATCGATTACCACGATCGGCGAAAATTTGTCCGCGACTCTACTGGCTCAGCTCCTCGACATTGTTCCCGAAAATATCGAGGAATTCTGGAACCAGGTTGGAAACGCGATAACGATTGATTCGTTCGATAATATGGACCTTGTCGGCTCCCAGCCAAGATTGCAGCTCATCATGCGAACCGCAATCGGCAAGCTTCTAGCGAAGCGTTGCAGTATTCGCCGAACATATCGATCAGATCAGGAATTCGATCCGTTCATGTGGCAAGTGTACAACGGTATTCTGTCGCTACGCGGGGGTGGCTTCCAGGCGTGGATGGGGAAGGTGCCTTCGGGCCTGGAAGGTGAACATTCAGTCGACGATCTTCCGACTCTCACGAAAGTTTCTACTCGTTCGGAGAACGCGGGTCTCACCCTCACGGAGATTGGAGTGCGTGACGCACAAGAATTGTCGGTCAGATTCTCGTCCTCCGACGGACGCGACATCGCCACCAGTGAGCTCATTCACCGCGTGAGTGATAGCCTTGGTACCTCGGTCAAGGTCGACAGCGTAACAGCTCGCGTCAACGGAAAAGCGCTGCGGGTTGACCTCGAAGCCGGATTCGCCTCAGTTAATACAACTGCACTCGTCGACCTGTCAGATCTTGTGTGGAATGCATGGAACATTCTTGCTGAGACTGATAGTGAAGACGTGAGAGTCGAGCTGCGGAATGTACTCGCTGTTGAAAACTATGAGGGAATATCTTCAAGTGATGTCATGCGTGAATTGCCGGCAATGCCAACGAATGCGCTGGACGCGCCGACAATGAAAGCGCTGCCAAGCGCGGACGGCGACCAAATCGACGAGTGACGGTATGGACGTGGAAGTGGTAGGTCGCACGCACGATAACCCGCATGTCATGGCTCTCGACCTGCCTACGGCTGGGACGTGATCTCGTTACGGACAACCCATCTGCTACGCTAGTCGCGTAGCGCGTGAACTGTCCGCGCAGCAACGACCCCACCAGGGCGTCGAATTCTGGAGGCCACCACGGGAATCCCGTGCGTGGCCTTCGCCATTCCCGCACCCTGCACCGGCCACAGAACACCACTTCGGACAGCGGGCGTGAGTTCAGGGCGCAACCACCACAGCCACATTGGGAGTAGCTGTCGTATTGGGGTATGACCGCGGACTGGCCTTGAACGGATTGCCGTGCCCCAGCCTGTCGATGATGCGATGCTTTGCCTGTGGCTCAATGGCTTCCGTTGCTCAGTGCTCTTGTCGTCGCATGTGTGACGCTCTTCGGTATCCGCCTCAACAACCAGACGAACCGAGCCGCGATCACCGCATCGGACCGGCGAGAGCACTTCAAGTGGCAGCGGGACACGATCCTCCGACTGAGCGGAGAAGCGCTTGACGCGGCCGCTCGTGCGAGGTCCGAACTCAACAGACTTTCCCTCGGCGAGATCGAGTCTCGGGAGGACTTTCTGAAGTTTCTGGAGAGACTGGTCGAGCAGCACCACCGGCTGTCCCTCAGGGCGGACATGCTGTCGATGCTCGATGCCGGGGAGATCGGACTGGCGTACAACGAGCTTCGGGATTTGGTGGCCGACAAGGAGTACCTCGGACTGGCTGGCCAACTCGGCTCATTCGACGACCATGGGCACCCGCTCGGCGACGACGAGGAACTCAGCCCTCAGGAACGGCAGAACTTGTACAACCAGCTTTGTACATTTCACGCCAACTTTGACCACATGGTTGACATGGCTATCGATATCACCAAGGCCGAAATAGGCCGATGGGATCACTCCTGCGGCGTGCCCCCCGCTGCCTCTTGGCTTGAACGCAGCTCGGCTATCGAAATCCCTCTCGTGACAACGAAGTGGGGCGCGAGGTAACGATGCGTGGTCGTATCGGACCATGATATGCCGGTGTCCCTGCTGTGTTGGATAGCGTTAGGAGTGGCGTGCACCTAGGAATGGGTGCACGCCACTCCCTTTTTGTCTTGCAGCGCGTCAAGCCGGACCGACATGACCCGGCAAGCAGCTAGGGAACACCGCAAACCCACATCCGCGCCCGGATGAGTTCCACAACCCTGGATGCCTGTCCAATCCAGGGAGCCGCTGCGCGCTGCAACCCACGTCCCAGGCCGGGCCGCCGAGAGCGACGACTACCCGCTCAGTCCCGGCCTGGCACCGTCCCGAACCGTGAGCACCTGCGGCACTCCCCGCCCGCCCTGCCCGGTTCGGGACCCATTGGTCCGTAGCTCAATCGGCAAGAGCAGCCGTCTCCAAAGCGGCCGGTTCCAGGTTCGAGTCCTGGCGGATCAGCGCATCACCCAACCGAATAGGAGAACCATCATGGGCACCATCCTCGTTGACGCCGCCTCCGCTGCGGCGCATGCCGTGGACTGGGAGGACGTCATCATCGCCGTCATCAAGGCGCTGTTCTGATGACGCTGCATCACCCCATCCTGCGGCTGCCGCTGTGGTGGCCGAACCCGCTGGGCTGCTGGCTGTTCGGGCCCTGGGGCTGAGCGTGGCCGGGATAAGCGGCGGCCATGCGTTCGCCGCGGCATGGGACTGCGTGACTCAGTAGTCGAACACCGCGCCGGTCCCGCCGCCGTCCCCGTCTGTGTCGGGATGTGTGCGCCGCAAGAGGGCCATCTTGATTGATCTAACAAGGCGAGTGGCACCTAGCCAGATCAGCGTACCCACGACAACGCCGAGAGATAGCGAATATGCGTGCTCAAGCGTTGCACCGCTCGACAAGGTCACAGCCATGAGCAAACCTGCCAGGAGGAGTCCGACTGCAAGCGTCGCGAGCGCAGACTGCCGGTCTAAACGCTGCTCTTCGCGGGCGACCGCCACGCGTTCCTCTTCTGTCGAGAATGGCGGAAGGATGTCTCCCTCCTTGACTCGAATGCTCGCCACTGCCCGCTGGATTGCACGATCGAGTGCCTGTTGACCTTCGAGACCCTGAGGCCAAGCAGCCCGTGCCTTGAGCAGCAGATCAAGGCGATCGTATGGCGATTTCCGAGCGTTCCGAAGCAGGAAGTATCCGGCGATCACTGCACCGACGATCGTGCCTGTAGGAGTCGCGAGCGTCAAAAAGTCCTTCCAGCTCGCCGCCACGTTCGTCTGAGCTGGATCTGCTGCAAGCCAGGCGATCACGCCCGCGATCCTTCCAGCTGAGCGAGCAACATCGGTGATTGCCGCACGGAGGAACAACGCAGAAGGCTCCAAAGGAGTTGGCCCGCCCTACTCGAAACCAGGAGCGTCTGTGACGACATCAGGTGTGCTGCAGTGTGTCTGGACCGCCCACCGGCGGCCTACGTGCGTCGGCCCTATACCCAGGCTGGTGGCTTCGACACCGCACCCTGGTGGCGGCAGTGAGGGCGAGCTCACCACCCGCCATGCCTTGGGCACCGATCGAACAACGTTCTCCGGCGCGCTCCGCTCGACCCTGACCGGCCGGTGACCCGCGCCCGGCTGCGCGTCTGCGCGGTCGCGGGTTGCCCTGAGCTGCAGGCCGCCCCGAGGTGCGCCGAGCACCAGGGCGACCAAGAGCGGCACCGCCGGCAGACCACACCGACCAAGGCCACTCGCGACTACGCCGAGCAGCAGCGGCGCGCGGCGGTCGTCCGGGCGCACCGCCAGGGCCATGGCGATTGGTGCCCCGGATGGGGGCGGCCGGCGCACCGGTCCGCGGACCTCACCGCCGACCACATCACCGCCATCGCAGCTGGAGGTGATCCGCGCGGACCGCTCCAGGTGTTGTGTCGATCGTGCAACGGCCGCAAGGGAGCCCATAGCCACCCACCCCAGGGGAGGTGACCCCGTACCCCCCCTCCGCGTTTGGCCCCGGCTGAGGGCGCTGCTTGGTGCGGAGGGTTCAAACGTTCCGGACCAGCCAATTAGCCCACCGGCTTCCACACTCCCATCCCTCGGCTGGTGAACTGTCCGTCGGATGGAGCGATAGTGACGGTCACCTCTTGGGCCGAGGTTACGAAGCTGTTGTCGATGATGTCGCCGGACCGGCTGGTTCGCTCCCAGTACCCGTTCTCGATCAACTTCCCTGCCGACGCGGTCGTCTTGTAAGTGCCCGGGCGAATCTGGTTCGGACCGTCGCCAACGGTCAACGTGCCTGAGCCATACCAGTATTCGATGTCGCCGGCCTGCACACGCCTGTAGGCTTCTTTGATCAGGTCATCGCCGAGCATGCTGACCCCGGCTGCCAGCATGTCCGGGTTCCAGTGCTTCGACCACTCCGCATAGATTTGCGTGGGTGAACGGCTGGCATCCGGCGATGTGACCTGTTTGATGAAGCTGAGAACGGCCGCTGCTGGTCTGCGGACAACATCGGACGGAGCGCCAGAGGATCCGGCCGGGGCGTAATACTCCGGCGGGGTCCAGCCCTTCTCGTAGGCCAGTTTGTTGAACTGGTCAACTGGGAGGTTTCCGAACTTCGGTGGAGCGGTAGTCGCTGTAACCCTGGGCGTAAACGGTGTCGCTCGAACCTCGAAATCAGAGAGTATGAACTCGAAGTCACGGCCAGTAACGCTCGATAGGTCGGCGTCCGTTCCGACAACATGTGGATGGAGGCTGAACATAGACTGCCCGCCGACACCATTCGCAATCATCTCGTTGGTAGCGCGCCCCTCCTTGCCCGTGAAGTAGACATCAACAGGAACGCCATTCTGTCGAACCTGAACGGTGGCTCGAATGCTCCTTTCGGGGCCGAAGGTCCACGTCGATTCGTCAAACTGCGTGTTCGCGATATCTACGCTGACGTACGGCCGTTCGTGCCCGCCACCTCCGATGTCCGTCGTCTCGTAGTAGAAGGTGGCCTTCAGGCCGCCCTGCTCGAAAATCTTCGGAGATGTCCGGGTGACCGAGGGGTCGATACTGATAGTCGTGGCAGCGGCATCGCTGTCATGGCCTCCAGATCGGATCAGCGCCACGCCAGCCACCGCCGCGATTGCTGCAGTGATGCTGGCGCCGATCAGAATTGCTCTCTTCTGCATGCTCCTCCGTTCTGTGTGCCGCAAGAACGGCCATTCTTCCTGGCTGGCGCGATGCCCGTCCAGGGTTTCCGACCGGTAGCGCGACGCTGTCAGGTGGAGGTGACCAATGCGCGGTGGCGCACGTAATCGCTCAGGGCCGCAGCCGGATCCGAAGTCCGGCAGGTCCGACCGGCGCGGCCTGCAGTCGACCGCCTTGCCCAGCGAGGGCCACTCGGGCCGACCGCCGAAGTTTCCACTCATGCCCCGCAACGTGTTGCGGTGGGAGTACGGCGAGAAGGGCGCACGGTGGCAGGTCACTGATGAGGACGCGACTGAGGCCGTCAAAGACCGCGAGGCCCAGCTGTGGAAGTGGGCGTGGAAGACGCCGCAGGCGGCGGCCTGGGCGGCTGAGCCGTGGCGGTGGCAGGCCGTCGCCCACTGGGTTCGGACCTCGGTGATCTGCGAATCGAACGAGGCGACGGCCGCTGACCGCGGCTCGCTGCATCGGTTCGCCGACCAGATCGGTTTGACGCCGGCCGGGCTGAGGGAGAACGGCTGGAGCATCGCCTCCGACGAGGTCGGCCAGGCGCGCACCGCCGCGGCCGGGAAGTCCACTCCTGCAGCACCTTCGACACCCGCCCGCCGCCTGCGGGCTATGCCCGGTGGCGGGGCCTGACGGGTGGCTGGTCGAGTGGCCAACGCTCGGCGATATCGGCGAGGCATGGGTCCGCCAGCACTGCCGGATCCCTGACGGCTTCCGCCGCGGCGCCGAATTCGTCTGGTCCGACTGGCAATTCTGGTGCGCCGCGAACTATGGACGGATCCGCGCCGGTGTCGAGTGGGTATCCCCGGACCAGCCGCTGTTCAACCAGGCATTCGTCTACCGCCGCATGCAGGTGGTCGCACCGCAGAAGACAGGCAAAGGGCCGTGGGGCGCGTCGATGGCGTGCCTGGAAGCTGTTGGCCCGTCGCAGTTTCTGGGCTGGGCGGCCGCCGGTGACGGGTGGGCGTGCTCGGACTGGGGTTGCGGCTGCGGCTGGGAATACGAGTATCTGCCCGGCGAGCCGATGGCGATGCGTCACCCGTCGCCGGTGCTGCAGCTGACCGCAACCAACGAGGACCAGGTCGGCAACGTCTATCGACCACTGACCGCCATGATCAAGCTCGGCCCGCTGTCGGACCTGATGGTCGTGCGCGAGGGATTCATCCGCATCCTGGACGGCGTCGGTGGCGACGACTTCGACCGCATCGACGCCGTAACGTCCAGCGCCACAGGTCGAGTCGGTAACCCGATCTCCTGGGCGCTGCAGGATGAGACCGGCCTGTACACCAAGCGGAACAAGATGGTCGGCATCGCCGAGACCCAGCGCCGCGGCGCGGCCGGTATGGGTGGTCGTACCATCGAGACCACGAACGCGTGGGACCCGTCGGAAAATTCGACGGCCCAGCGCACGTGGGAAGCGAAGGCGCCGGACATCTTCCGGTTCTTCCGCCAGCCACCAGCGTCGCTGTCGTGGGGCAACAAGCGCGACCGGCGCAAGATCCTGCGCCACGTCTACGCCGGTAGCCCGTGGGTGAACCTGGACTCGATCGAGGCCGAGGCCGCCGAGCTCAATGAGCTCGACCCGGCTCAGGCCGAACGATTCTTCGGCAACCGCCTGGTCGCCCGCATGGGTTCCTGGCTGCCGCAAGGACTCTGGGAGAGCCGCTATGCCGAAGATCTGGCTACCTAACCCGCCGCCAGGTACACCGATCTGCCTGGGCTTCGACGGGTCGGAGAACAACGACTGGACCGCGCTGCGTGGCGAGACCCGCGGCGGGCTGCAGTTCACTCCGCGCTACGGGCCCGACCGCCGGCCGACGATCTGGAATCCCGACGATTGGGGTGGGCGGATCCCACGCGGCGAAGTGCATGCGGCCATCAGCGAGGTTTTCCGAACCTGGTCGGTCGCACGCATGTACGCCGACCCATACGACTGGCGCAGCGAGATCGGTGACTGGGCACTGGAGTACGGCGACGAGCATGTCGTCGAGTGGCCGACGAACCGGGTTACGCCGATGTACGGCGCGATCCGCCGGTTCGAGATCGATCTGAAGACCGGGCGCATCCAGCAGGACGGCTGCCCGATCGCCGCGGCCCACATCGCCAACTGCCGCAAGGTCGCCAAACCCGGCGACAAATACGTGCTCGGCAAGCCTGCCGACCACCAGAAGATCGACGGAGCTATCACCTCGATCCTCGCCCACGAGGCTGCCTCGGATGCCCGTGAGGCGGGCTGGGAAGACGTCGATGGCCGCATGTTCTGTTTCAGCTGAATCGGAGGTGAGCCCCTTGGTCGAATTGCGGACGCAGCTCACCGCTGATGAGCGCGACATGCTCGGCAAGCTCAACGCCAAGCACCACAAGAACGTCTTCCAGGACAAGCTGCTCGACGCCTACTTCGAAGGCTCGCAACGGCTCAAGCACATCGGCCTGGCCGTGCCTGAAGAGTTGCGGATTTTCGAGCTGGTCGCGAACTGGCCTGGCATGTACGTGCGGGAACTCGCGCGGCGGGGGAAGGCGAAGGCCGTCTACCGCCCGGGGCGGGGCTTGGCTGACGTCGAGCTGCAGGATGCGTTCCGGCTCAACAACCTTGCCGCTCAACTGCCGCTGCTCATGGAGGAAACCCGGGTCTTCGGCCGCGCCTACGCGTTCGTCGGCAGCAACGACGACGACCCCGAACACCCGCTGATCACTATGGAATCCGCCCGGCAGATCTCGCACCTGGTCGACCGGCGCCGCCGTCGACTATCTGCCGTGTTCCGCCAGTACCGCGAGGACAACGGCGAGCGCGTCGGCACGCTGTTCTTGCCGGACAAGACGCTTCAGGTCGTTGCCGGTCGCGGCGGCTGGACACTCGACGGAATCGGCTCGGACAACGGCCGAGACGAACACAACCTCGGCCGTGTTCCGGTCGTCCTGTTCCTGAATCGGCAGCGGCTCGGCACGTGGCGTGGCAGTTCGGAGATGACCGACCTCATGGGCATTACCGACGCTTGCGCGCGGACGCTGACCAACATGGGCGTCGGTGTCGAGACCCACGCTGTGCCACCGCGGTGGGCGCTCGGTATGAGCAAAGGCGATTTCGTTGACAAGGACGGTAATCCGCTGCCTGTGTGGAAGTCCTACTACCAGTCGATCTGGGCCACCCAGAAGAGCCCCAAGGACGCTGCGCTGGGCCAGTTCTCGGCGACGGACCTGCGGAACTTCCACGAGACGGTGAAGCTGTACGCCGGCCTGGCCAGTTCCGTGACCGGGCTGCCGTTCCGGTACTTCGGCGAGAACACCGCCAACCCCGCGGCCGAGGGCGCGATCCGTGCCGACGAGTCGCGCATCGTGTCCAACGTCGAGGACTTCAACGAGCAAGTCGGCGTCGGTCTGGGCTGGACCATGGCCCTGTACGAGCGATTCCGCACGGGCGAGTGGCCGGCCCCCGACGAGGCGATCTCGGTGCAGTGGCGCAACCCCGCGACCCCGACCAAGGCTGAAGAGGCCGACGCGATCCAGAAGCTCAACGGCGGCAACCCTGTGCTGTCGCGCGAGGGTTCCTGGGACGAGATGGGCTGGGACGAGGAGCGCAAGGCCCGCGAGCGCGACTACTTCGATCAGGAGTCCGCCGACCCCGCCCTCGAGCGGTTCGCCAACCGCATGACGGGAGCGCAGGGCAATGGCAACACTGCTGGCAGCGCCGCAAGCGGCAACTGAGTTCGACCGCGCCCAGCGCGCCGTGTCGGGCGATGTCCTCGACGAGGTCGCTGCCCGGTGGGGGACCCTGCCGCCCAAGGATTTCGACGCTTGGTTCGCCCGCAATGTCGACCGCCTGGTCCGCCTGGTCGCCGCCGGGCAGGCCGCGGCCACCGCGGACGCGGACGGGTACGTCGGTGACGTGCTCGACGAGCAGGGCATCGGCACCGCGCAGGAGGCACGCCCGAACCCTGGCCGGCTGATCGGTGTGACGTCCGACGGGCGCGGCATCGACGGCTTGTTGCATCAGGCCGTGGTCGATGCACAGCAGCGCGTCGCCCGGGGTGAGTCGGCCTATATGGCCTGGCAGAGTGCTGGCCAACTGGTCCACACGTATGTGCAGACCGAGCTCGCCGACGTCGGCCGGGCCGCGACCGGGCTCGGCATCGTGTCCCGGCGTAACATCGGGTATCGGCGAATGCTGGTCCCGCCCAGCTGCTCTCGCTGCGTCGTCCTGGCGGGCCGGTTCTACGGCTGGTCGGCAGGGTTCAAACGGCATCCGAACTGCAACTGCCGGCATATCCCGTGCCGTGAGGATGTCGCCGACGACGTGCGCACCGATCCGCGCCGGTACTTCGAGAGCCTGACCGTGGCCGAGCAGGACAAGGCGTTCGGTGCCGCTGGCGCGCAAGCGATTCGCGATGGTGCCGATATGGCGCAGGTGGTCAACGCTGACCGTGGTGTGAGCGTGGTGGGCGGCCGCCAGCAGCGTACGAACGTCTACGGGCGGCAGCTGCTGATCACCAGCGAGGGAACGACCCGGCGCGGCATCGCCGGGAAGATCTTCCGGGCCCGTGGCCGCAACTCGCGCAGAACACCGCGGCTCATGCCCGAGGCGATCTACGAAATCGCCGAGAGCCATGAGGACGCGCTGAATCTGCTGCGCAAGAACGGCTATCTGCTCGACGAGTTCCCGACCAGGAAACGAGCCACGCAGGGCCCGCACCACACAGAAGCCACATCCACCGAGGCGCCCGCACCCGCTGCGCCGGCCGCGTCGACCCCGGTCGCTGAACCGGCAGCGCCGAAGTCGCGCAAGGCATCACGGTTTGCTGGCCACTCGACCGCGGACTTGTCGGCGCGGCTGAACGCGAAAGCCGAGGCCGGAGAGATCGACGACGAGTTCGACGCCCTGGCCGCCGAGATCGACAAACGCGACCAGCGCGCCCAAGTGGAGCGCGACCGACGCGCCGCCAAGCGCGACGCGACCGCCCGGTCCCGCGACGACAAGTACGAGCAGCTGCTCAGACAGGGCGTGGATGACGAGACCGCGATCGAACAGGCCTACGGTGTGTCCGTGCCCGATCAGCGTCGCCACAACGCGCGGTCCTACCTGGCCGGTTTGGGCTACCAGGGCAAGGGACTCGACGAGCAGATCCGGGCCTGGCACCGTGACGAAGCGCACCAGGCTTGGCTGAATGCCGAGGACTCGACGAACGGCTACATGCTGTCGAAGGCTGGCGAAGCTGCGGGCATTGATCCGCGCAAGCTGTGGTCGATGCCCGAGGCTCGCGCCACCAAGTACGCCTCCGAGGAGCTGCGGGCGTGGTGGGATGAGAACGGCCGCGCTACCGTGTCCGAGCTGAAGGCACAGCTACTGGACCCGACCGAGCTGGCCCGGATCCAATCGCGCCGAAGGGATTTCTTGCAATGAGCGAGGACTACCGCGCCGCGCACGCTGCGGGCCGCGCCGCCTACGACAACGGCGAGCCGGTCACGGCCAACCCGTACGCCACCGCAGCGCGGGAAATGACCGCCCGCGAGCGCATGGTGGACCAGCTCACCCCGGCCGAGGTGAACCCACGTGCCGCCGCGCTCGCGCGGCTGTGGCTCACCGGCTGGCAATCCGGCCGCGACGCCGCCGAATCCTCCCGCGCCTAGCGGGATTCCACACGCCCACGCCCGGCGGTAACGGGCGTATTCGTCCCGACCGGCGCGAGGCCGGCCGGAATTCTTCCGCGATGGAGGAGCCCCACCCGATGAGTATCAACCTGCCTGTGCACCAGATCTTCGGCACCGCAATCGGCCTGCGCCGCAACGGCGCACCGATCTGGCCTATCCGCGGCGCATCCCCCGAGGGCGACCCTCCCGCCGATGCACCCCCGCCGCAGACGCCCGCGCCCGACCCGACCCCGCCCGACCCGGCGCCGGATCCGGTCGACGACAACCTCGGCGACCCCGGCAAGAAGGCACTCGACGCCGAACGGCAGGCCCGCAAGGACGCCGAGAAGGCATTGAAGGCAGCGCAGGCCGCAGTCAAGGCGTACGAGGACGCGAAGAAGACCGACGCCGAGAAGCAGGCCGAGCGGATCGCCGGACTCGAGAAGGACGCCGCGAAGGCGCTCCGCTACGAGGCCGCTGAGAAGGCCGGGCTGTCGCTGTCGCTGGCGCAGCGGCTCAATGGCAGCACCCTCGACGAAATGATCGCCGACGCCAAGGAATTCAAGGCGCTCATCGGCGGCGGCGCCGCGCAGACCTCGACGACCGAGACCAAGGAAACGAAGACCCCGAAGCCCGATCGCCGCCAAGGCGGCGGCGGTGGCGAGGTGTCCGGGTCCATGGCCTCCGGTCGAGCGGCCTACGAAGCGCGCAAGAACCGCAACTGACCACGATCCCAGAAAAGGAGGGGACGCAATGGATCTCAAGATCAATATCGACACCTTCGGGCAGGACGATCAGTCCTGGCTGGCCTCGGCTGAGGGCACCGACCGGGCCCGCACCATCACCCTGGACCTGACCACCTTCACCGCCGGCACCCACTACCCCAACGGGTATCTGAAGTCCGGCTACGCCCTCAAGAAGCTCGGTAGCGGCAAGTACGGGCTGTTCAGCGTGGGCGACGAGGCGACCGCCTCGATCGCCGGTCACTGGCTGACCGCGGTGCGTATCCCGACCGGCGCGACCAAGGTGTCCGGCGCTCTGCTCTGGCACGGCAGCGTCCTGGCCGCCAAGTGCCCCCACACCGTCAACGCTGCCGGGCAGGCGACTGCCAAGCAGATCACCTACTTCTGAGAGGAGGCGTAACCGATGGCACTCGTGCTCAATTCCGACTACATCACCCCGGCCGAGCTGACCGGCTACGTCCGCGCGGCCCTGGCCGACCAGCCGATCAACGATCTGACGCTCATCGACGACCTGCTGCCCGACACCATGGTCGACGACGTCGAGTTCCGCGCCAACATCACCCAGCGCGGCCTGCGCAAGGCCGCCCAGTTCCGGTCGTGGGACACCGAGGCCCGCATCAGCGGCCGCAAGGGAATCGCCCGCATCAGCGGCGAACTGCCGCCCATGTCGGAGAAGCGGCGCCTGGGCGAGTACGACCGGCTGCGACTGCGCAAGGCCGACAGCGCGATCCGCGACATCATCGAAAACGATGCTGTCGATCTGGCGCAGGCGATCCGCACCCGCGCCATCATGGCCAAGGCCGCGGCGCTGGTGAACGGCAAGGTGACGCTGACCGAGAACGGCCTCGACCTGGAAGCCGATTTCCAGCGGCTCCCCGGCCACACCATCACCGCGGCTGCCTTGTGGAGCGTGACCGGTGCGGGCGCGGCGGACCCGGTCATCGACCAGGAATCGTTTTTCTCGACCTTCCGCGTCAGCAACTCGGCGAACCCGACCCGCGCGATCACCAGCCAGCGGGTCATGTCGACGCTCATGCGGCAGGACAAGATCCGTGCCGCGTGCCTGCCGCCCGGCTCGACCACCGGCATCGTGACCCGCGACCAGGTCAACGCGCTGGTCACCAGCTTCGGTCATCCGCCGTTCGAGATCTTCGACGCGCAGGTCGAAGACGCTGACGGCAACACGCAGCGGCTCATCCCCGACGACCGGATCCTCTACGTCGGCGGCAACAGCAAGCTCGGTGAAACCGCTTGGGGCACTACGGCGGAAGCGATCGAACCCGACTACGGGATCGATGCGTCCGAGGCGCCCGGCATCGTGGTCGGTTCCTACATGGACAACGACCCGGTCGCCCGGTGGACCAAGGCGTCGGGCATCGCGCTGCCGCTGCTGCTCAACGCGAACGCGACCATGATTGTGAAGGTGCTGTGATGGCGCGCCGTCTCGCGACCTTCGTGCACGTCCACACTCCGGACGGCACCCGTGTGTTCGGTCCGGCCGACGTCGTGCCCGCAGAGGTGGCCGCCCTGATCACCAACCCGGACGCGTGGGCCGCCGAACCGGATCCCGAACCGGCGCAGCAGGTTCCCGACCAGGAACCCGACGAGTCGTGGACGGTCCCGCAGCTGCGCCAGTACGCCGCCGGCAAGCACATCGACTTGGGCAACGCGACCAAGAAGCCCGATGTACTGGCCGCGATCCTGGCCGCCCGCAAGGCCGACGACAGCGAGAACGATGGCAACCCCGCTGTTTGAGCTGACCGATGTGGAGGCGATCTCCGGTGAGACATTCGTCGACCCGGAGATCGCCCAGGTCGAGCGTTTCGTCCGGATGGCCAGCGCGCGTATGCGTTCCAAGGTGTCCGGGCTCGACTCCCGTATCGCCGCGGGCACGCTGGATGCGGACATCGTGATCGGCATCGGCGTGGACATGGTCCTGCGGGCCCTGGCCACGGTGCGCCGCGGCATCGATGTCACCCGCACCGAGTACCCGGAGATCAGCACCCAGTACGGGCAGGACCACTACGGCAGCCTGCTGTATCTGACCGACGCCGAGCTCGCCGACCTGCTCGACACCCCCACCGACGGCGACGCGTTCACCATCACCATCGGCGGCCGACCGTGAGCCTTCCCGAACGCTGGACGCTGCTGCGCCCAGGCCCGCCGATCATCGACCCGGCCACCGGTAACCGCCAGCCCAGCCCGCCCACCGAGATCCGTTGGCGCGGCCTGCTGCAGCAGGCCAGCATCGTCGACGCCACCGTGGTCGACGAGTTCGACGACGGGCATGTCGCGCAGCGTCTCACGCTGCTCCTGGACCCCGGGCTGCCCGGCGGTACCAGCCGCCGCGACATCTGGCGATTCGACGGGCCCGCGTCGGTGGCGGACCTGGTGCAGGTCGGCGACACCGTCACCGTGCACGGCACACCGCGGGCGCGCCGCCCTGCGCTGGGATCCCGTCGCCCCGCCTACATCGCCGCAGCGGTGCGGCATTCGACCGACATGAAGGAGAACCGACCATGATCGCATCATGGACCGACGCCGACGGCGTCACCCACTGGGCAGCCGACGAGTCCAAGGCCCACCGCAAGCACCTCGAAACCGCCCCCGCCGCCGAAGCGCCAGCCGCCCCAGCGGTCGCCGACGCTGCGGCCGCGCCGGTATCGCCCGAGGCCGAGGCTGTCGAGCCGCCGGCCAAGCCTGAAACCTCGCGGCGCCGAGCATGATTCGGCTGACCATCTTCGACGACGTGTGCCGCAGTGCGGCGCGCGTGCTATCGACGCCGAAGCGGCGCGCGATCGCCCACGACATCGCGGCCGAAGCCCGTGCGAGCGCACCGGTACTCACCGGTGCCTACCGCGACGGCATCAGCGTGCACGTATCCGGCACTGAGGTCGACGTGGTCGATGACGACCCCGACGCCATCTACAAGGAGTACGGGACCTCCGACACCCCGGCCCACGCTGCGCTGACCGACGCCGCCCGCTCCCGCGGCCGCTATTCCGGCTGGAAGCCGAAGCGATGACACCGATCCCGTTCGCGCCCGGCGCGGTGCGGGCCTTCCTGATCGCGCAACCCAAGCTGACCGCGCTCGTGGCCGCGGACAACATCACGACCCGCGACCTGCCCGACCCCATCACCGCGCCGTTCGTCACCCTGCGCGCCCCGGGAAACGTCGGAGCGGATCCGTTCCTGCGTCGCCCACTGATCCAGGTGGATGCTTGGGCGCCGAAGCTGGAAATCCTCGGCGGCACTACCGATCCCGAAGAGGTCGCCTGGGATATCGCGGCGCTGGCGGGTGAGCTGCTGGGCCGCGCCCGCCCGCAGCAGTTCCGTGACAGCGCATGGACGGCGACCTGGACCGACGGGCCGATCACGTTCGTCGACACCGCCCGCGGCATCGACCTGCCGCTGTTCCGCGCCACGGTGCGCGTCGAGCTGAAAATGCGCGCCGCCCGCGCCTGAACACTCCCCTTTTCCCTTTCTCGCTCACGGCATTTCGACGTGGGCGCCCCTCACCCTGGAGGTTGAATCGTGAGCACTCACGCCGATCCGAACAAGGCCTACGTGTGGCTCGATGGCGACGTGTACCGTGCGCCCGCCGGCACCCCTCGCCCGGACGCTCCGTTCGTCGACAATCCCGTATCCGGCACCGTGCCGTGGCTGTGCTACGGCGGTATCGAGGCCGGTTTCGAGGTGAATCCGAGCCGCGACGTCTCGCCGAAGAAGGTCTGGAATCGGCGTGGCGCCCCGTACAAGGTGATCAAGGCCCCGACCGAGGAACGCGTCAAGCTGCGCCCGGTCGACTACAGCGCCGCGACCGTGCTCACCGCGCTGCAGGGCGGCTCGATCGTCGAAACCCCACCCGGCTCCGGCATTTTCGAATGGCACGCAGGCGATGACGAGGACTTCGCGGTGATGCTGAACGTGCGCGACGAAGGCGACTCGGCCGGCTTCTACTCCCCGCGCGTCACCCTCACCACCCCGCCGCCGCGCACCTTCGGCAAGGAGGACATCGACGGCTTCGAGTTCGAGCTGCTGGCATTGGAGCCGTTCATCCCGATCACGAACTGGAACCCGCTGCAGTCGAAGTTCACCGTCACCATCGGCGGCAGCCCGACCGGCGGCACTTTCCCGCTGACCTTCAACGGGCAGACCGCATCAGGTATCGCCTACAACGCCACGGCGGCGGCGGTGCAGACCGCGCTGGAGGCGCTGTCTTCGATCGGCGCCGGCAACGTCACCGTGACCGGCAGCGCGGGCGGCCCCTACACCGTCACCGTCAACAAGATCGGTGTGCTCAGCAGCACGGGCGCGAGCCTGACCCCGTCCGGCACCGTCACGATCGCCTGAGGTAGCAGCCAGTGACCGCGAAGACTCCCGCGAAAAAGACTGCCACGCAACGCCGCCCGGCACAGCCGACCACCTCGGCTGTGCCGGCGGCGGCCGCCGTGGACCGTGTCGACGTCCTGGCCGAGCTCGCCACCGGCGACCAGCCGCCCGTGCCGATCACCCTGCTCGGCGTCGACGCCGACGTGCGCCGCAGTTTCACCGGCGGCGAGGCCGTGCAGTTCTACCAGCTGGTCGCCGAGATGGAGTTCGAGGCGATGCTGTCGCTGATCACCAGCGACGGCCCCGCCCTGTGGGCCAAGATCGCCGGCCTCACCCCGGCGCACGCCACGACCGCCCTGAACCGCATCATCAACCTGAGCGAGCTGCACTCGGGGGAACTGCTGGCGCCCCTGCCCTTGTCGGGCTACATCGACCCGACCGCTGGGGCGCAGCCTTCGCCCGAGTCCAGCGCTGGTACGGCCTGAACCTGCGCACCGCGCTGGCCAAGCTCCCCTACCGTGACGTCGCTGCGCTGCTGGACGATTCAGCAGCCCAGGACGACCAGCGGGCCCGGGACTCGGAAAACCTGGCCATGCTCGTCGACCGCCAGGATTTCGAGCTGAACTTCGATTACGTCTCGGGCACCACCGATCCCGATGACCCCGAGGTCAAACGCGAACGGGCCCAACGCGCCAAGCACGGCATCAAACCGCCGCCGCTGCCCATCCTCGCGCCGATCGCCCAACGCGACCCGGTGATCACCGCCGAGCTGGTCGAACGCTATCAGCAAGCCCAGCAGCCGTATCGGATTCCGGAACCGCCGAAAAGCAAGCTCCAGCAGCTACTCGCTGCGCGCCGAGGGGAGGTGATCTAGCCATGGCGGGTGGTCGGATCGACATCCTGGTCAGCCCTGACACCCGAGAGTTCGCGGGCCGCCTGCGGTCGGGGCTCTCGCCTGCCCTTGGCCTGGCGGCTGGGCTCGGTGCGTCCCTGGGTCTGGCGATCGGCGGCGGTGCGGCGGCCGCGTTCGGCAAGGTCATCAGTGTCGGCAACGAGTTCACGACGTCGCTGAACACCATGAAGGCGGTGTCGAACGCGACGGCCGAACAGATGGCCGCGGTGTCGGAGAAGGCCAAGCAGCTCGGCAACGACGTCACGCTGCCAGGCACCTCCGCCAACGATGCCGCCGCGGCCATGACCGAACTCGCCAAGGGCGGCTTCACTGTCGAGCAGTCCATGGAAGCCGCGAAGGGCTCCCTGCAGCTGGCCGCGGCCGCGCAGATCGAGGCCGCTCAGGCCGCGACGATCCAGTCCTCTGCGCTGCAAGCCTTCGGCCTGTCCGCGACCGAGGCAACCCGCGTTGCCGATGTGCTCGCCAACACATCGAATGCGTCGAGCGCTGAGATCACCGACGTCGCATACGGTTTGCAGGCCGCGGGCGCGGTCGCGCACCAGTTCGGTCTGTCGGTCGAGGACACCGCCACCGCGCTGGGCATGTTCGCCAACTCCGGCATCAAAGGCTCCGATGCTGGCACCCTGCTGAAGTCGGCGCTGCTGGCACTGACAGATCAGGGCAAGCCCGCCCAGTCCGCGATCAAGGAACTCGGGCTGACCGTCTACGACAGCCAGGGCAAGTTCATCGGTTTGCGCTCGTTGTTCGAGCAGCTCCAAGGCGCCTCGCAGCGTATGACGCCCGAGATGTATCAGGCCGCGACCGCGACCCTGTTCGGTTCGGACGCAATGCGTTTGGCCGGCATCGCCGCCGAGAAGGGCGTGCCCGGCTGGGACAGCATGTACACCGCCATGTCGCGCCAAGGCGCAGCGGCCGATGTGGCCGCCGCGAAAATGCAGGGCCTTCCTGGCGCGATGGAGATGGTGCAGAACGCCACCGAAGGCCTCGCCCTCGAGGTCTACGACCTGATCAAGGGGCCCCTGGAACAGTTCACCAAGAACGTCGCCGACTTCGTCACCGACCAGACACCGCGGCTGGTCGACGGACTGCACGACGGCGCGAACGCGCTCATCGGCGTCGGGCGTGCGGTTGCGCCTGTGGCGCAGGCATTCCTGGATCTGCCCGGTCCGGTGCACGCGGCGATAGCGGCATTGGTGCTGTTCCGGGCAACCTCGATCGGCACAGCGATCTCGACGGGCTTGACAGCGACGACCGCAGCGTTCGCCCGGTTCGGCGAACAGATGGCCGTGCAGCGCAGCCTCGCCGCCGCGAGCGGGGTCACGCTGTCCCAGTTCGGTGCGGCCATGGCGACCGTTCAGGCTCGGGTGCCCGCTCTCGGCCAGATGGGTGAGGCGTACCGGAACGCCGCTGCAGGCGCGACGTACTTCGCCCGGACCCAGGGCACTGTCGTGGCGGCCGCGACCGGGATGCGGTCGGCCGTGGGTGGTGTCGTGAGCATGCTGGGTGGCCCGTGGGTCGTGGGCATCGCCGTGGCCGCGGCTGCCATCTATCAGCTGTATTCGGAGTTCAA
The DNA here is from genome assembly GCF_053601595.1 of Nocardia sp. NPDC004711. Lineage (NCBI taxonomy): Bacteria > Bacillati > Actinomycetota > Actinomycetes > Mycobacteriales > Nocardiaceae > Nocardia > Nocardia sp. NPDC004711. The sequence goes on from NZ_JBSGCB010000013.1 coordinate 57,267, forward strand.
GCGGGCTGAAGACCACGCCAACGCGATGCGCCAGACCATGCGTGAGATCGGCACTGCGCGCAGCGAACTGTCCGAGATCTTCTCGCTCAACGGCGGCGTGTTCGACGACAAGGCGATCTCCAACGTGGTCAGCCAGCTCGGCATCATGAAGAAGTCGCTGGACGACGCGGGCAGCAACCGGGCCGGATTCTTCGAGAAGGCCAAGGGGGCCTTGACCTTCAAGCTCGGCGACGCGTACGACAAGAACTGGTACGCCGACCGATGGCAGGGCGCCAAGAAGATCATCGACGACCTCAAGATGTCCGATGAGCAGCTGGCCGAAACGCTCTCGGACACCAGCAAATTCAATGATCTCTCCGCGAAACTCCAGGGCTTCGGCCAGGATGGCCGCTTCGCGCAGTCCCAGTTCAAGGAGCTGCGCGACAAGATCGTTGCGATCCAGGAGACGGCCAAGGACACCACGCCCGGCTTCGCGACACTGACCCAGGCGATCGAGACGCTGTCGGACACGTCAGCTTCGGCTGGTGACCGGATCAACGCGATGAAGACCGCGCTGGACCTGCTGTCGGGCAAGCCCGTTTCCGCGCAGGATGCGCTGGCCAAGTACAACCAGACCGTCCGCGACACCGCGCAGGCCACCACCGAGGTGTGGGACAAGACCGCCGGATTCGGTGAGGAGCTGGTCCGCCAGGACGGCTCGGTCAACACGGCAACCAGCAACGGCGACAAGCTCTATCAGGCCCTCACCAAGATCAAGGACTCGTCGATCACCGCGGCCGAGGCCGGCGTGCCGATGGGCCAGGTGTTCGCACAGAACGAGCAGCAGTTCGTCCAGCTCGCCGCAGCCAGTGGTCTCACCGCTGACCAAGTTCGGCAGATGGCGACCCAGCTCGGCTACCTGCCCACCGATATCGAGATCCTGGCCAACCTCAAGGGCGCCGACTCCGTCGAGCAGCAGCTCATCGTCATCGAAAGCCTGCTGCGCACCAACGCCGACGGCATCACCATCCCTGTCGACGCCCTGACAACTCAGGCACGCCAGGAGCTCGAGGCCACCGGCGCCAAGATCGAGGAGGTCAACGGCAAGCCCGGCATCGTGAAGGTCACCGCCCCGGATCTGCAGGCCGTGATCTCCAAGCTCGACGAGTTGATCAGCAAGAACCTTCCGGACAAGACCCAGAAGGTCACGATCAACTACGAGGAGGAGTACAAGAAGGCCACCGCCGATGGCAGCTGGCGCGCGCCGATGGTGCTTCCGCGTGCGGAGGGCGGCATCGACGGCCCGCTCCCCGGGCAGGCGACGATCCAATCCCCGCGGGCCCGCCTGTACCAGTGGGCCGAACCCGAAACGGGCGGTGAGGCCTTCATTCCCCTGGCCGCTGGGAAGCGGGAGCGATCGACTGCGATTCTCGGGTCGGTCGCGGGCATGTTCGGGTTCCAGCTGACCCCGATGGCCAACGGCGGTATCGCGGTGTCCCGCGCGCTGAGCTTCCTGCAAGGCGAGTCGGGTAAGCCGTATCAGTATGCGGGCGTGGGCAATCCGTCCTGGGACTGCTCCGCGCTCATCTCCGCGGCCTATGCGCTGCTGAAGGGGCTGGACCCGTACACGCGTTGGTTCACCACCGAGAGCAATTTCACCTCGATGGGATTCCTCGACGGCGCCGACCCGACCGGGCGCGGCCTGACGATCGCTGTCTACAACGGCGGCGGTGGCCAGTACTCCCACATGGTCGGCAAGCTCGCGGGCACCGGACTGGAGTCCGGAGCCAATGGCGTGCGCGTCGGTGTCGGGGCGACCGATGTGTCCGACGCCCAGTTCGGGAGCCGCTACTACCTGCCTGAGTCGGAGTTCAATCCGCCCGCGTCGGGCAAGAAGAAGCGGAAGAGCCGCAACAACAAGAAGGAACAGACCTGGGGCGAGAGCGACGATCTGGATCTGCGGTCAGCGAACATCGCTGTGACGCAGGCGATCGAAGCCCGCGACAAGGAGCTCGCCGACCCCAAGGCCAAGCAGTCCGACAAGGACGCCGCCCAAGTCCGTGTCGAGCAGGCGCAGCTGCGGGTCAAGGAGCTGGAGAAGAAACGCGACGAGGCCAAGAGCAGCCAGGATGTCACGCCGGCACCTGACCTGACGGGGTCGATGACCGATGACCAGATCACCCTGGCCGATCTGCAGGACGCGCTCGACAACGCCGAGGCCGACCGGGAAGACGTCTACAACGATCCCGAGTCGACCGACGCTGAACGGGCGGCGGCGGATCGGTCGGTCTACAAGGCCCGCAACGCGATCGTCGCCGAGCAGAAGAAACAGAGCGAGGCGACGAACGGGTCATCGGACAGCTCCAGCGTTGTCGGCCTGATCGGTGATGTCGTCAAAGCTGGTGTCACCGGGCAGCTCTCGGACTTCCTCACCGTGATCGGCCTCGAAGGCGACATCGGTGGCGCGGTCGGCGCGTCCATCACCCAGGGCAAGAAGTACTACGACGCTGTGCAGTCCAAGCAAGCGGAAAGCCAAGCGCAGCAGCAGTTCTCGAGACCCACGATCAGCCAGGACGACATCGCCAAGCAGGGCCCGGTCACGCCCGGCACGCCGGACTGGATGGAGCAGCTGCTCAAGACGTTCACCGTCCCGACGGTGCTGCGCGACCAGGGCGGGCCCCTGCCGCACGGTGTCGCCGCGCTGAACCTGTCCGGCCAGCAGGAATGGGTGCTCACCGGTGACCAGGTCGCCGCGGCCCGCAACTTCGCCGCCAGCCAGGTCGGCGGCCCCGCGGGCAACGTCGACAACTCCGTGACCATCCAGCAGCTCCACACCGGCATGAGTGCCAGCGAATTCCGACGGGAGTGGAAGATGATGCAGCTCGACCAGCAGCAGCGTGCGAAACGGCTGGTATCGCGGTGAATCCGCCAGAGGACACGCTCATCGAGATCGAGGGCTGCAACAGGCGGTGGATCACGGTGGCCGGGCCCGGGCAGTGGGAACAGGGCGTCGCCCTGGCCGACGAGGACTCGGGCACCGACTTCGATGGCATGTACGAGGCGCCGTTCACCGCGATCTACAACGCCACCGCATACAGCATCGGCGCCGACTTCGGTGGGTACCGCGAGGACAAATACGATTTCATCCTCGCGTTCCACATAATCGGCACACCCGAAATGACCTGGCGTGAAGCCGATTCCGAGTTCCGCAAGATGTGGTCGGTGCGCCGCGACAGCAAAATCTGGGTCGAGGTCGGCGGCTCGCGGCGCAGCCTCACCGTGCGGTTGGGTGCGAAGCCGAAGATCAAGGCGGTCAACGACCCGAACAGCGAGGGCTACGCGCTGGCGTTGCTGCCGCTGGTCGGGCCGTACCCGCGGTGGGTGGAGAAGGATTTCGAAACCAAGTTCATCACCGAAACCGACACCACCGGCGGCGGAACCGAAACCGGGTACGTCACCGCGTGGAACCCACTGCCCGAGGACTATCCGAACTGGCCGCAGTGGGACGTCCAGGGCACGGCCGGCATCAAGTGGACGATCCCCGATTACTCCTGGGGCAGTGACGAACACGAGCGCGCCGAAGAGGATGCGCTGCGCAAGGTGATCATGCCGCCGCTCATCGCGGGTGAACACCTGTGGATCGACACGGACAAGATGGCCCGCAACGGCCAGGTCAACAGCTCCCTCGATACCCAGGTCTACCTGCGGATGGCGGGCAAGAAGTTCATGTACCCGTTCCCAGGCGGCCTGAAGAAAACGCAGATCCCCGTCTCTGTCACAGGCGCGCCCATCGGTGCCGGCATCCGGCTGCGCTGCCCACTCGAATGGCCACGACCCTGGGGGCTCGAATGACAGCAACCACCACAACGATCGACTTCGATGCCGAGTTCGCGAAAATCCGCGAGCGGCTCGAGCGCGAGGACGAACGCCGCGTCACCCGCCCGACCATCCGGCTGTGGGATGGGGACTGGAACTACCGCGGCGACGTCTGGCGCGAGATCTCGGCGAAGTTCCAGCTGCTGGAGAACGAAACCGGCACCGGCACACTCGAACTCCCGGCGACGTACTACCTCGCGCGGTGGCTCACCGATCACAAGAACCGGCCGACCGCCAACGTCCACATCACCGTCGACCACCTAGGATCCCGCTGGTCCGGCTTCCTCGATGAGGTCGAGCTCGACAAGGACGACGACGGCCAGCGTGTCGTGCGTGCAACGTTCAAACACGATTTTGAGCACCTCAAGCACATCCTGGTGTACTGCAACCCCTTTGCCTGCCCCCCTGCCTACGGGTAGGGGGGCAGGCAAAGACCTGAATTCTTACCGCCAGAGGTCCAGTTCCCACGCACCTGGATCCTGTTCGGGCCCGCGATCTGGGCCCTCAAGCTGACCCTGTTCGTCAACCTGTTCCGCCTCCAGGCTGGGCTGCCCTGGGAGCTGCCGGCCGACCCTATGAACGGCGCGGGCTGGCTGGACCTGGACCAGTCGAACTGGCAGCAGGTCGTCGCGCCGACCGCGATCGGCGAGGACACCAGCCAGAACGCGATCATCCACTCGCGCTTCAAGTACATGTACGACGTGCAGAAGTCGGTCGCGGCTGACGCACAGATCACGTGGCTGCCGCGGCGCTACCTCGAGGGCGACCCGCCGCCCTGGCCCGGCGCGAACCTGCGGCACGGCACGCTGGTCTGGGACCTGGTCGACTCCTCGAACTGGGATATCGAAACATCGTTCGGCGGAGACGTTTTCAACGGACTCGACCGGGCCCGCACGATCATCAACTCGGACGGGTTCAACGCCGGCGAGGAAACGATTCTCGACCCGACGTTCCCGCCCGAGTACAGCCAGCCCGGCTACAAGGGCACCATCTCTCGCGCGCCCGGCATCATCCTGCGCGACGGCGACCGCACCGGCATCAAGTCGTCCAAGTTCAAATGGCGGGCGGCCACCGACGTCGGCTTCGTCGCGGGCGGCCACTCCGCTTACGGCGTGAACGAGGCCATATCCGCTGCGGTGAACATGGCCGGTGATCTTGTGGCCGCTGCGCTGTTCATCCCGCCGATCGGCGGCGCGGTCGATGCCATCCTCAAGCCGCTCTACACCGACACGCTGTTCGCGTACATGAAGCACCACGACCGCGACCGTGCTGCACGGGCGGGCTGGAGCCACCTGCACGAAACCCTATGCGACGGCGCAGATCGCGGCTATACCCTCTCGGCCCTGCTAGCGCTGAGGGCTGGCTGGTGGCGGACGAGGGAGCAGACGACCCACCAGATCACGGTGGTCGACGGATACGAGGGTCTGCGGATCGGCCAGAACGGTCACGGCAACGCGTACTTGGGCACCCGCATCGGGACCACAACCAAGGACTACGGCCAGGCCGGCGTCATCTACGTCGACCGGATCACCGAAATCACGATCTCGTGGGACCGCAACAGCACACCCCTGTTCGCCCTCGTGGTCGGCCACCGCGAAGAAGAGGACCCCATCGTGAAAGGCCTGGAAATGATCAAAGAAGTCGCAGCCCTCGCGCGAGAGCTGGGGATGCTGTGAGCAAGATCTGGCGGCTCGAGGACATCGACCCCGACGACCCGGAAGAGCGGTTCTTGCCTGCACTGCAAGCGATTCCGATCGGCGGCGGGCAGCCGATGATCCTGGTCGAACCGATCGCCCGCGCGATCTCCAAGCACCTCACCGAGGTCGGCTGCCCACCGATCGACCCGACTGCGGCGACCAAGAAGTACGTGCGCCCCTACCGCGGCGAGCAGACCCCGCTCAACGGTGCCGCGCAGTGGGTTCCGCTCGATACCCCCGAGGCCGATCCGATCGTGATTCAGGACCCGGCGCAGATGACGATGCGCGAGCGTGAGGCGCAGGTCGAGCGGCTGCGGTTTCTCGGCTACCGGATCAACGAACCCGAGGAACCGCAGCCGCGCGCGGCCGAGGTCGACGCCATCGACACCCCGCCGCGGTTCGACCCCGCCGCCCACTCGGTCACCGAGGTCTGCGCGTACCTGCGCGGCCTCGACGACGACCCGGTCGAGGCCGCGCGCGTGGTCTACGCCGAGCGTCACGGCAAGGCGCGCAACGGAATCCTCAAGCGCCATGGCGGGGGCCGGCCGTGAGCGGCAAGGTTATGCCGCTGCGCGCCGGTACCTACCGGCTCGGCGACGGCTACCGCACACCCGCCCGGCCCGACCACCGCGGCCAGGACTTCCCCGCCGACTTCGGCACCCCGATCTACGCCGTCGCCGACGGGTGGGTCGCGCATTGCGGAATCAACGACGACCCAGGCGGTTTCGGCTCCTGGCTGGTGATCGACCACCAGGCCGAGCACGGCGTCGACAGCGTGTACGGGCACATGCCCCCGGCATCGTTGCGTGTGAAGTTCGGCGACCGCGTGACCGCTGGACAGCACATCGCCGACGTGGGCAGCGAGGGCGGCTCGACCGGCCCTCACCTGCATTTCGAAATCTGGGGACCGTCCGGCCGATTCGGCGGAAGCGATCGCGACCCATTGACCTGGCTGGCCGGAGCGGGCGACCCCGCAGGGCAGCCGAGCACACCAGGAGGTACCCCTATGCCCGCACAGCTCGACGCCGACGTGACGATCCTGTCGCCCAACGATTCCGGACCACGTGACCCGGCCCGCTGCTCACTGATCGTCGTGCACACCAACGAGGGCCCGGCCACCGGATCGGTCGACGGACTGCTGAACTACCTGGCCAACCCCGCGACCGAAGCGTCCTACAACCTGATCATCGGCGGCGACGGCCGGATCGGGCGCAGCAACGACGACAACTATGTCCCGTGGGCGGCCGGCTCGCCCGCGAACGAGCGCGGCCTACACCTGTGCTTGCTCGGCTACTCACGTCAGACCCGAGACGAATGGCTGTCCCGCCCCGCCCAGCTCGACGCCGCCGCCCGTGTGCTGCGCGACTGGTCCGCCCGCTACGGCATTCCGCTGGTGAAACTCTCCGGCGCCCAGATGCGCGCCGGACAGTCCGGCGTCGGCGGGCACGCCGACACCGTCGACGCCTGGCACGCCACCGACCACACCGACCCCGGCCCCGGCTTCCCGTGGGATGTCCTGCTGGCCAAGGCAAACCGCACCCCCGCACCGAATGAGGAGACTGGCATGCTCGACGCGATCATCAAGAACTTCAAGGGCACCACCCTGAAGATCCGGGACCTGCTGTGGTGGCTGGACAAGAACACCAGCGACACCCGCGAGCAGCTGCTCGGGCCCGACAACGGCAAGGGCGGGTTCACCGGTTGGAGCATCCTCGGCAAGTCCAAGATCGACGACCAGCGCAACAATACCCTCGTCGAGGCGCTGGCCGAGGTACGCGCCGATATCGCCGAGATCCGCCGGACCCTCGAGGGCGGCAAGTGATGGGACAGCACACTGCCGCTGAGGCCGCGAGCCAGGTCCGCTACCCGTGGCGGACCCTGGCGCGCACCAGCTTTCAGCTCATCGTCGGCCTGGCCGCCGCCATGCCACTGATCGTCGCCTCGTCCGGGCTGCCGACCACGGCAGCGGGTATCGGTACCGCGCTGGCGATCTCGGCCGCGATCACACGCGTGATGTCCGTGCCCGCGGTCAACCTGGCGCTCGCCATGTGGGTGCCGTGGCTGGCGGCCGAGCCGCGCGACAATGGCCGGCCTGCCGACGCGGACCAGGCACTCGCCGGGCAGACCTTCAACATCACCGGTGACCCCGCGAGCATGGCCGCGGCCGTCAAGCGGGCGAAGCAGCTCGAGCAGATGCGCTGGCGAGGGGGTGGCCTGTGAGCCCCGAGTTGATCACCGCGGCGTGCACCGGCGCCGTGGCCATCCTGGGCGCGATTTTCACCTACCTCGACCGCCGCCGCGCTCATCGGGTTGAGGTGCAGGGTCGGCAGATCGCCGATCTCACCAACCGTGTGGTGCACCTGGAGGCCGAGCTGGAGCGCTCCAAGAGCCTGTTCCGTGAGGCTGTCCGGTTCATCCGCGTACAGGCCCGCCATATCGCCGAGTCCGCCATTGCCTACCGCCTCGGCACGACGGTACCGCCAGCACCCGAGATCCCTGAACGGCTGCGTGAGGAGGTCTAGGCGTGACCACTCCCGGCATACCCGCACCCGACGGCGCGTTCGTGGTGGGCGGCAAGTTCGGATCCGACCTCAACAAGGAGACCACCCAGCAGCAGCTGGCGGCGGGCACCATCGCCGCCTACACCCGCGCCCAGAACGCTGTGGGTTCCCAAGTGCGGGAACCGATCGTGCTGGCGAAGGGTGCTGCTGATGTTGCGTTGACCCAGGCGCAGGCCGCGGCGAATGATGCCGCCAACGCCGTCGAGAAAGCTGATATCGCCTACGCGCTAGCGACCGAATGGAGCCTGGAATTCGTGGCGGCCTCAGCCGAAGTACTGCTGGGCGCCAACGAGCTTCTCGTGGGGCCGATGCTGAACGTGCGCGCTGGGCGACTCGCGATCATGACCGACGTCCACATTGCTTTCCTGGAGCAGCACGGCGGGCTCACCGTGGAAACCCGCAAGTGGAACGACATGAACACCGCCTACACCGTCGCGCACACCGGAGTAATCGACCCGAACGTCACGCGGCGAAATTTCTCGGCCCTCACCGTCAACGTCCTGGACGAAGAACGGTTCTTTCCCTACATCACCTCGATCACGGGCACGGTGCCGCCGACCGTCCTGCAGATATGCGTGGCCGGGGTCTACATCGATGCCTGAAAGGGGTAGCGCGTGAAGTCATTCGAGGTGCTCGCCGATGGCGAAACCTATGCCGCAACAGTATTCATCCAGCCGAACCGAGAAGCCCTGTGGGCGGCAGCATTCGGCGTCACGCAGCTGGACGGGCTGTTCGACATGACTCCGGCCGAGCAGGCGATACCCGTTGTGGACGCGGCGATCTCGCGATTCAACAACGATCCCGATGCGCTGCGTCCGCTGGTGGCCGCCGATGACCCCGTGGGGTTGCGTGGCAACCGGGCGGTGCTGTTGCAGCTGCGTGCCCGGCTGGCGAAGTCCGGCGGGACGATCTCCGGTGCCGTCGATGAGTCCCCCGAGCGCAGCGCGTGAGTTTCCTGCTGCGCCGCACAAATCGGGCGTGGGCGGGCTGGCGCGATCTGGATGCCCTGCACTCGCGCCCGAATGAGAACCCGATCCAGCCACCGTGGAAGCGCACGAACACCGGCCGCACGGTGTGGCTCGAGGGCAATGTCCTGAAAATCCAGGACGCCTTCGAAACGATCATGCGGCTCGGCGGCGTCAGCTACGAAATGCAGCCGTTCACCCAGAACTGGGGCTGTGAATTCGATCTGAACTGTGACGGCGCTGTGCTCGTCCAGCAGCAGTTCTGGGCAGCGTGCATCTCGCCGACGTGGACATCCGTCGCGTTTACCGACCTGGCCAACAGGCCGATGATCGCGATTCACCGCAACGTCGGACAACTCGGGAACACGCTGAAAGTGATGGTGTACCACGACCTCAACACCATCGAGACCCTGGCCGAGACCGGCGAGCTATCGGGACTGATGAACCGGACATGGTGCCGGATGACGATTCTGGTGGACCGCGACCGCCTCGTGCGCGCGTACATCAATGGCACCCCCCTCCTGCAGCAATGGCTGCCAACCGCCTACGCTTCGGGACCGGGCAAGCGGGCGATGAACTTCCTGAACCAGTGCACGGCCTGGTCGGAGATGAAGAATTTCGTGCTGTTCGATCAACAGTCCGACTTCCAAAGCGTCGCACCATGGTCCAGCGTCTACTACGACGACTTCAACCGCCCGGACGGCGCGGCCGGCAACGGGTGGACGCAGCAGGGCAGCAACGCGTCCATCGTCGGCAACAGCTGGTCGGTCACCGGCGGCTCGGACTCCAGCAACGGACTGATCCGCGATACCGGCGTGACGTCCGGGATCCAGCGCGTCGAGGCGATCGTCGGCGGCAACTTCCCGCCCAGCGGCGGAGCGGACGCGAGCCTGATCCTGCGCGCGACACCGGATGGCAGCGAGGGACTCTCGGCGAACTTCTTCTCCGGCACGATCTACCTCTCGCGCTTCACCGGCGGGCTCGCGACCCCGACGTTCACGGACTACATGTCAACCTCTGAAGTCACCGTCCCTAACGGTGTGAAGGCCGCGTTCGCCTGCACGAATCAGGCGGCGTGGATTGAAGTGAACGGCCAGATCGTCCTCATGGCCGATGTGAACAACAAGGTCACCACCTCGAATTCGTGGGGCGGCCTGCGGGTTTCGCGGCGAAGCGGAAGCAACTCCCACTCCTGGAATGACGTGCGGCTGCTCACGCGCACGTGAGCTCCACGCATTCCGAATCGACCCCGCCCCGAAGGGAGGGACGCACATGGCAAACATCGGCGACAAGCTGCCATCTGACACCGTGTGGCTCACTGGCGGCCGCGACTTCGAATGCTACTTCGAGCACCTCGACGCCAACCGGCAGCCGATCGACTTTCCAGTCGGCTCGCTGTTCTTCGAGCTCGACACTGTGCCTACGAAGACGCTGTGGACATTCACGATCACCGGCTCGCAGGCCAGCCTGAAAGTCGAGTCGACCGCCTCTGACCTGATCGCCGCCGGAACCATTTGGCAGCTGGTGTTTCTCCCGCAAGGAGAGACCGCCGGCGGGCGACCGTTGGCCCTGGGCCGGATTGCGAGGCAAGGCGAATGATCCTGCGCGGCTCATCCCCGAACGGGGAAACCATCGAAACCCCAGCGCGCCCCGGCGGAATCATCCTGTCCACACCCGGGCCCGCCGGACCCGCGGGCCCGGCCGGACCAAAGGGCGACACCGGGCCCGCGTCCACCGTCCCCGGCCCGAAGGGCGACACAGGCGCGACCGGCCCGACCGGTCCGAAGGGCGACACCGGCGACGGGCTGCAACTGGACGGCCAGGTCTCCACCTACGCCGAGCTGCCCACGTCCGCCCCCGACGGCGCGGTCTGGCTCGCGGCGGGCAAGCTGTACCGTCGCACCGCCGGCGCATGGCCAGCGGAAGCGGCGGGCACTCCCATCCAAGGCCCGCAGGGAATACAGGGAATCCAAGGGCCCCAGGGAATTCAAGGCCCCGCCGGCGTGCAGGGCGTGCAAGGTGCAACGGGCGCGACAGGCGCGAAGGGCGACCAAGGGATTCAGGGGATCCAGGGTCCGACCGGTCCGAAAGGCGACACGGGCGCGGCCGGATCGTCGGCCTGGACCGACATCACGGGCAAGCCGTCGACCTTCCCGCCCAGCACGCACACGCATCCGGCCACCGAGATCAACGACTCGTCCACCGTCGGGCGCGCAGTGCTCACGGCCACGGACGCCGCCGCCGCCCGCACGGCCCTCGGCTCGGTCCCTGCAACCCGCCAGATCGCTACCGGCGCCGGACTATCCGGCGGCGGAGACCTGACCGCGGACCGCACGCTCGCCGTGGCATACGGCACCACCTCGTCGACCGCTTGTGTTGGCAACGACTCTCGTCTATCCGATCCCCGCACACCGACCGCAGCCGGTCAGGTCTACGACTTCACCATCAAATCGCACTCCGGAACCCGTGCGACCGGCGCGGGCAACATCATCCCCGAAGGCGTCCGGATCGAGCGGGCGATCAGCATTCAGGCGATCACCATCCGTGGCGAGACCGCGGGTACCGGCAACCTCGTGGTCGAGGTCCGCAAGAACGGCAGTAATACCGGAATGCCTGCCGCATCGACGATTGCGGCGGCCAACCATGCCGCTGATACGACCGTCACCGCGGGCGGACCATGGGCGGTTGCGGCCGGCGACCGGCTCACCGTCCAGATCACCACAGCGGACAGCCCAGCGGGCAACGGACTGCAGGTGAGCTTCAAGGCGGTGACGTCGTGATGTTCGTAGTGGCGGGCCGCGCCGGCGTACAGGTTGGCGACGACTTCAACCGCGCCGATGCGTCGAGCCTCGGCGCGAACTGGACGCCGCTCGGTAACTCCGGGACCGGCCTCGCGATCGCGACCAACCGCGCCCAAGCCCCGAACGCACCGACCAACCAGACAGTGATCTGGGCGAACCGGCACAACACGCAGCCGACGACCGACAACGTGGACGTGTCCGCGGTGCCCATCGCGCCCACCACGAACCCTGACGTCGCCAACCTGTACGCCGGCGTCATGCTGCGCTGCAACTCCGCGGGCACGCTGTGGGTCGAGGCACTGCTGACAAGCACGAAACTGTGGATCATCACCCGGGCAGGTGCGGGCGGCACCGCAAATTTCCAAGGGTCGGCCGGCTCGACGGGCGCGACGATATCCTCGCCGACCAGTTGGCGATTCACTGCCGTCGGAAACCTGTACTCGGCGTACATCAACGGCGGCTCGACTGCGGTCGCGACATGGACCGACAGCGGCGGTGTCGTGCCGATCAACTCGACGACCCGCTATTTCGGCATCGTCGGTTCATCGAAGGATACGATCGGCAGCCCCACCCGCGGGTATGGGATCGACTCGTGGACCGGCAAGGACTTCTGACGCGACCAACAAGAACGCGCCCCGGCAATCATTGCCGGGGAGCGTTTTTCGTCGTTGCGGTTCAGCGCCCGAGGGTCTGCGCAATCACGCAGGCGTCGACAGCCTGCACCGCCTCGTCGCCCGGTGAGATGCTCAACGGCGCGGACGACGCCTTCGGGAAAGTCGAATTGTTGCGGGCCCCGCCGGTCGAGGCGTACACCTTGCCGCCCGCGACGACCCAAACGTCCGAGCGCTCACGGACCTTGCCGGACTCGTCGACGATCGTCGCGCCGAAGAATGTTCGGCCACCGGCGTCGAGGACAGTGCCGTTCGTGAGCGACCACCCGGCATGCGACAGCCCGGCCTGCACGAGCGCGATCGTCCCCGCCGCCGCCGGTGCGCACCGCGGATCGGACGCCGCCTGAGGGATCGCTGGCGTTGTCGGCGCGGCCGTCGTTGCACTCGGCTGCGCGGGCGCGGCGGATGTAGCGATGACAGTGGGCGCGGTCGTGCTCGGCGCGACCGTCGTGGACGGCGCGGCGGACGTGTCCTTGCCCTTGTCCTTGCCGAAGATTGCGCCGATCACGACGAGCAGCACAAAGAGGCCGAGGACGCCGAGCACACCGAGGAGAATCCGGTTATTTCGGCGATTGGTGGCCGGATCGCCTACCGGCGGTGTGGGATCGGACAACGCAGCCCCCTTGGGAGTGTCTTTAGGTGTGAATTACCGTCGCCTCACGATCGCGTATTCCTTGTTCGCCGTTAGCGAAACAGGGCGCATGGCATGAAATGTCATGTGCTCGCGAGTTCGTCGCGAACACGGCAAGGCCCCGAGCAAGCGGGACAGTGAATAGGTGGGTTTGCGGTCGCACCTGCAACTGACCGAACTCGGGGCCGCTGGGTCATCGGGTGTTCTGATTACGTGCTGCCGTGCGTCACCCCCCGTCTATATTTCCGAGCATCGGAGTGGTCTGCGGGCTCGAGTGCGAGCGCCTTGTCCAGCTCGTAGCGCGGCACCCTGAGCCGCCAGTTGTGGCACTCGACCGGGTTCACCGTCTGGAGTTCAGCGAAAGCTGTTACGCGCCGGGGGTTTCCGCCGACATGCGCCAAGTTCGGAGTGATCACGACCGCGCAATCGATCTGGCGGAGCAGCCGGTACAGCATCCCCATCCGATCCCGATTCGAGTTGTCCACCGTGAGCACCCGCACAACGCGCAGGCCCAATGCGTGAGCTCGTTGCCGGGCGTAGAACTCGGCCCAGTCCAGGTCCGCTTTCGTGGTGAGCAACGGACGGAAGATGTAGATCACGGCCTTGCTTGGCTGCTCGTTGGCTCGTGCGATCTCGAGCGCTTCCGTTAGCGAGTCCGGGTAGTCGTCCGGTTCCGGTGTGTCCGTCACGGTTCGCTCCCTCAGTGAGTTGTTTGGGATGCACCCGGTGCCGAGGTACCGCCGGCCGATCGAAACGGGGGCGCGCGGTCGACGCTCCGGAGTAGCGTCCATCCCGGCACCGGGGCTGTTCCCAGCATTACCGAGTGATCAGGGCAAACCCATGTACGGAACCCCTACGACGGTCGTACGCTTCCGCTACGGGTGTTGCGGACTCGGCCGAGGGGGCTAGATGATCGTTGGCGATTGGACGAGCGCGGAAGTCAAAGCCTTACGCGAGGCTCTGCTCCAGACTCAGGAGGAGTTCGCCGAAACACTCGGCTACACAATCCATGCGGTCCAGAAGTGGGAGAACCTTCCCGCGGGCCGAAAACTAAGCAGACACAAGACTGTCGAGGACATGGAAAGCCAGCTCGCGCGGCTCGACCTGATACAACACGAGCGGTTCCAAAGTGCCTTAGCCCGCTTGTATTCCGGACCGCCCACCATGGATCGCGCCGCGGAACTCCATAGCGAGGAAGTGGTCGACGACGTGAACCGTCGGGAGTTTGGAAAGGTGCTTGCCGGGACCTTAGCGGCAGAGACGCTGCACATCGGACACGGCGACACGCGTCGCATGGCGGCGTATGTCAATCTCATTGAGGACCAGGCACGCCGAGTCGGTGGGGCCCCGCTCGTCCGGACCGTCCTGGCCCAGTCCGAACGGGCCGTGCGCGCGCTGGACACCGCGACGTTCGGCAATTCCGAAGCGGAAGCGACCTACCTCTCGGCGGTCGGCCATTTGGCGGCCACGGCTTCATGGCTGGCTTTCGACTCGACCCTCGTCACTCAGGCCAGACGATCCGCGAACGACGCGTTCGCCGTCGCCAACCAGGCGAGAGACGACGACGTGACCATCCATTCGTGCATGGTTCGCTCATTGGAGACACTCGCGCTGGCCAAGACCGGCGAGGGCAGTCCGCAATACGCGTTGCGCCTGACCGGCCTCGCGCGAAACCTGTTGCGCGGCCGTCCGCCCGCTCGCATTCATGCACTGGTCGCGACCCGGGAAGCCCAGGCGCACGCCCAGATGGGCGACCGCGAGCGGTTCATCCGCGCCATCGCGGTTGCTTGGCGCGAAATGGAGCAGGCCGCCGACCACGAGCCGATCGAGCAGTGCCCGGTGTGGCTTCAATTCGTCTCAGGCAGCGAGATCAAATTTCACGAGGCGCGCGGATACGAACGGCTCGGCGACACCGCAACCGCCGTCGAGCTTTTCGGCGCCATGGAACGCGGTGCGGGAAGGAACGCCGTGTTCTATCGAGCGCGCAAGGCTGCGACTCTGGCGGGCGGCGGCGACCTCGCCGCCGCGGTCGCCGAAGGGGCCCAGGTGCTCGACCAGCTCGAGCAGGATCTCAGATCGCCGAGGACGATCAAGGTGCTCGAACCGATCCGTACGGCCGCCGACAAGCTGGCATTCGCTGAAGCTTTCTGCGAGCGGTTCGACGCGGTATCGAGCAAGGTAGAGGTATGAGCACCAACGTAATTCAGGGTCTTACCTTCACCCGGTATACCGCCGCGCAGGCTCGCGGTATCCGGGACGTCGTTGAAGCCATCTACCGCGCCGCCTACGCTGACGCGATCGACGCCGGAGACCCGTTCGAAGCGCCCGATGCGTTCATGCATCGGTTCGATGCCTACTCCGATCCGAAAGCGGGAGGATTCGAACTTGTCGTCGGCCGAATCGATGGCGAGCCGGTTGGGCAGACGTGGGGGTGGCCGCTGACCGCGGATAGTCGCTGGTGGACAAATCTTCACCTGGACGCCGGGGACCGCGCGGCGTTTGTTGCCGAGAACGGCCGACGCACGTTCGCCCTCTCCGAGATCATGGTCGCCAAGCCGTACACCGGCCGCGGCATCGCGCGCGCCCTGCATGACGAGATCCTCAGAACTCGCCCGGAAGAGCGCGCGACGCTGCTTGTCGAGCCGGACAATGCCCGTGCATACCGGGCCTATCTCAGCTGGGGCTGGTCGAAGGTCGGCGTTCTCAAACCCAGCTGGCCGAACGCACCGCATTTCGACGCCCTTATCCGGGAGCTCCCGAAGCGGCAGAAACGACCGATTCGGTGACTGATTCGTCTGGTTTCGGGCACGCAGTGGACCTGATACATCTGATTGTCTTGGCAAGAGCATTACCAAACATCGGGGATATCTTTGCGGGCCAGCCAGTTTCTGACAGTGCCAGTGGCTTCGGTCGCCTTGTTCGCCGCAGCATGTGGCGCTGATACCAGCAGCGCCAGTGTCACCGGCCGAGCTACTTCGGCGGCTCCAGTCAGCTCCAGCTCGCCTGCAACGACAACGACTGCGGTATCTTGCCATCCAGTTATCGATGCGAACTACCTGCCTAAGCCTCCCTCCTCGGAGGGGCCGTTTCTCGACTCCTGCAAGCTGGTCGAGTTTGATCGACAGCTTCAGATGAGCGATATGAGCTTCACGGGCGAGGTTTCGCTGAATCTCAGGTACGTGGATGCCGAGAGTATCTGCTACGGCCTGAACGATTCGGAGCCGTACAGCAAGGTGCGTCGATATGCGGGTCGGGTAAGCAACCCGGAGCTCTTCGTTTCAATCGCTGTCGGCGTCTTCTGCCCGCAGCACGCTGGAGCTCTGCCCCGGTAGCGCTCGGGACGCAGCCCCTGGCGGGTCACCCCTATCGGCCGCAGTACAGCAACGAACTGAACAAGCTGATCACGAAGAGGAATCGCGCCGGACCACCGAGTCGGTCGACGCCTCGGTGGTCGCGGCCCCTCGAGGTCGAAACCTGGGATGGCACCGGCTACTGACCGCCG
The DNA here is from genome assembly GCF_053601595.1 of Nocardia sp. NPDC004711. NCBI lineage: Bacteria > Bacillati > Actinomycetota > Actinomycetes > Mycobacteriales > Nocardiaceae > Nocardia > Nocardia sp. NPDC004711. The sequence continues at coordinate 73,950 of NZ_JBSGCB010000013.1, forward strand.
ACCGCTGTCCGAGGTAGCCCGCCACGTCGCCCCCCGAAGCCGTAGGGCGAAACCGCCTAGTCAGGTCTTTAGCGCATGTACGGGGGCTGGGGCGGCGGCGGAGCGGAGGTCGCGACCTGCACGTGCTGTGTCCATTGGATTCCATCCCACCAACGGAGCTGGCCGGGATAACCGGGATCGCCGTACCAGCCGGGCGGAGTCGGGTTCGGCCGCATCGCTTCACGCACGTTCGCGTGGTCGAGCGCAGCCAATTGCTGACGCTGCATCTCGAGCTGCATGGCGTTCTGTGCAACCTGGGCGCGGGTGGCGTTACGTGTCTGCCGCGCGTACTTAGCAGATCGCTCTTCGGGAGTGCTCCATCGCACGAGTCCCATGGTTGTAAGACTTGCTGTCTTTCGAAAGAGCCCCATCCTTCGCGCTTTCCTCCCCGCCAGGACATCCGGCACGCCGCACAGTAGCACGCAGGGCTCAAACTATTTGGCGCATTGCATCATTCGCAATCTTCGCGAACTGAAAGGTCTCTATATCAGCGCACGAGCGAGCACTGCGGACGGCTGCGAGGGCATTCGGCTGTAGGTATCTACTGCCTGTATTTTCGAGCTAATCGCGCCCGAGACCGGGGAGTGAGTCCAGCGGCCATCGAGCCGGCTGGCGGGGATGCCTGCGTGGAGGCTGTTGACGCCGCGGTCTCGTCGAGGCTCGCGGACCTCCTGATTGCAGGGCTGGCCAGGAGTTCGATAGCTTCGGCGATATCGGTATCAGTCATCCTCCAGGATCGTCCGACTTTTCTGCCCGGGAGCCTCTGCGCGCGTAGTTGGCGCATGAGCCAGTTTTCGGAGGGTGCGCCGATGCGCTCGGCGGCGTACGAAATCGGATGAGTGAGGGCGGGCGTGGGCTCGGCCATTTGCTCAAGGTAGGTGGATCGGCCACTGTGGCGGCGACGACGGACACAGGACATCAGCCGGACAACCAGCCGTCCGCTGGACGCCGAGTACCGCGCCCCTGTAACGAACTTCGTCATCTACGACCAAGCGCAGGTACTCACCGAGACCGTCTCCGCCGAGCTGACCATCACCTGACCCTGTGAAATCCTGTCGCACGAGACGACGTTTGCCGCCCATCCTCGCCGAGCAAGCAGCGTACGGCGACGACGCACTCGCCTTGATCACCGCGGCGGCCCGTCGACGCCAGACCAATCGATAGCCCCAGCGGAACACCAACGGCAGTAGGCGGTTTCGTGGCAGTGGAGTGATGTACGGGAAGGGTCGGGGGCGGACCGTGTCAGGCCGTGCCGTTGCCGGACGCCGCCTCGCTGCCCTCTGGTACGGAGTATCGGTAGTGCGTGCCATCGCGCAGCATGGCCCACAGCACGTCGACTCGCCTCCGCGCCAACGCGATCACGGCTTGCTGGTGGACTTTGCCTTCGGCCCTTTTGCGTTGGTAGAACGACGTTGCCCGAGGGTCGTAGCGGGCGGCGGATTCGGCGCTGCGGTAGCAGGCCCGTAGCAATTGCCGGTCGTAGTACCGCGGTCTGCGGTGGTTATTCTTGATGCTGCCAGAGTCGTGCGGGATGGGCACGAGACCGCACGCGGCAGCGAGCCGGCTGGCAGTGGGATAGGTGTGGATGCTGCCATCGATGCCGACGGTGAATGCGGCGCCGAGGTGGGGGCCGAATCCGGGCATGCTCTCCAGGATCGCCGCGTACGGGTGAGTACGGAATCGGCTGGTAATGGTCTTGTCGAGCCCCTGCATTCTGGCCTGTAGGTCGAGGACTGTCGCGGCCTGCTCGCGGACGAGGTCCTCGAGCACGATGCGGCCGGGCAGTTCAATTGCTTGCCTGTCGGCCGCAGCGCGCGCGGCGGCGAGGAGGGTGTCAGCTTTGCGTGCCCGGCCGGACAGCCAATCCAAGATCGCGGTGTCGCTGGCGGCGTGGATGGCCGCGGCCGAGGGGAAGCCGGTCAGCAGGACGACAGCACCCTTGTTCTGGGCAAAGCTGAATGCGGCTTCCAACGCTGGGCTGAGCCCGCTAAGCAATGCGCGGAGGCGATTGATCGCCCGGACTCGATCCGCGGACACTCCGGCTCGATGGGAGAGCAGTGCACGCAGCGCCACGGTTACATCGTCGCAGGGCGTAAGGACGGGTAGATCGTTACGTTGGCGAGCCTGGTCGGCGATGATCGCCGCGTCGCGGGCATCGGTTTTGCGTTCGCCGGCATAGGTCTGAGCGGAGTAGTGGAACGCTCGGCCACACAGATACACGACCCTCAGCCCGCGGTGATGCAGCAAGGTCAGCAGCGTCGTCGCCAACTCACCTTTCGAATCCACAGCCCAGACGATCGGGTGCGCCTGTAGTGCAGTGACTGCGTCAACCAGGCCGGTCAACGACGGTTCATCGTTGCGGACTCGCTGAGAAAGCACTCGGTTGCCCGCCTCGTCGATGACCACACAGTGATGGGCGGCTTTGCCGATATCGACGCCCGCCCACATACCCTGCCCACCCATGCCCGCCTCTGCTTCACGAATACTCGACACGGGGTGACCTGCCGCGCATGCGTGTGCAGCAGTTGTGAAGCTTGCCTTCGGTTGATGAGCGAGTCAGGCCACCAGCAGAGCGCCAGCACGCGACCAAAAACGCCAAGCCGTCACAGCGGCAGGCATGCACCCAGTCGTCAACTGTTGCTCCGCTCTGTAGTTCGGTACCGGCCAGCGTCTGGACTGGCGCGCCAGCGCCCACGCTCCCATGCCCGTCGAGGCGCACCCCTGGTGTCGGGCATGGGTACTCGATTCCACCTCTACCTTTAGCTGAAATCGACTGGCGCGGACAGGCCCGAGTGCCCGTCCGCGCCGTAAGCTACAGCTGGAGCTACAGTGCCAACGAAGAAGGCCTCTCCTGTCCGGCGGTTGCGCTGGTGAGAGGAGCCTTCGGATGTATTCGATCAGAGCGCAGAGCCCTGAACCCACTGATCCCAGCTCAGCGTCCAGTCGCCGTTCTGCCACACCTCGAGCGGCGCGCCGCCGGTATTGTGCACCTCCACCACGTCGCCGGGCTGCGCGAAGTTGAAGAACCACTGCGCGTTCTCGGCATTGAGGTTGAGACAGCCGTGTGAGGTGTCGGTATTGCCCTGCGCCCACACCGTGGAATCCAGCTGGTGCAGATAGATGCCGTCGGTGCTGATGCGCGTGGCCCAGCCGATGGCCTCCTTGTATCCGAGCCGTGAATTGACGGGCAGACCGTAGGTCGAGGAGTCCATGATGACCGGGTTGGCCTTGTCCATGACCGTGTACGTGCCCGGCATGGTCCAGAACGTGAACGTCTTGCCGGCGATGGTCTCGCTGCCGCCGCGGCCCATGGAGGTGGGCATGGTGCGGATCAACTGACCGTTCTCGAACACCTGCACCTGATGGGTGTTGTCGTCGGCGATCGACACGTGCGACGGGCCGATGACGAAGTTGGCCTTGGAGTCCTCCTGGCCGAACAGGCCGTTGCCGACCTCGACGCCGTAGAGGTTGGCCGCCACGTTCACCTTGGTGCCGGTCTTCCAGTACTCCTTGGGCCGCCAGTGCGCGTTGCGGTTGTCCATCCAGTACCAGGCGCCGTCGACCGGCGGATCAGTGGTGACGACCAGACGCTTCTGCGCCGCGGCCCGGTCGGTGATGTCCTCGTCGAAGTGCGCGACGATGACCATGCCCACGCCGTAGCTGTTGCCGTCGACGATCGCCTGCCCGCCCGTGGTGTTCAGATACACCTTGGTCTGGTTCTTCGGGGCGATGGTGGTGAAGCTGGAGGTGACCGGACCGGTGGGACCGGTCACGTCCATGCCCGAGGCCTTCAGCGTGTACGTGCGGCTGTAGCCCAGCTGATCGTTCGGCTTCCATGCCGTCTTGTCCGGCGTGTAGGTGCCCTCGATGACCTTGCCGTCCTCATTGGTGAGCGTGACATCGGTCAGCACTCCGCTGGAGGTGCTCACCTTCACCGGCGCCGACGGATCCACCTTGTCCGTGCCCTGCGCCGGGGTGATGGTGATGGACTGCGCGACCGGAGTGCGTGGACCCACATTCCCGCTCGGGAGATTGGACGAGCAGGCCGCCAGCACCAGCACCAATGCGATCAATACGCTCGCTGCGGCGTTCGTCCGAAAACGGCGGGGTGGCATAGCTTCCCTCCTGTAATCGCCGTGCGCCGCACTGCTGCACAGCATCTTGTTACTGCCCAGCGTAGTAGATTACCCTCCGTTTCCGATCTTCCGTCGCCCGGTCATGCTGACGAAATGACAACGATGTGAGACCCGTGTGCGACACGCCGTTGGGCAGTGGTCATTTCAGCGATTGTTCTTTGATAGCGAGTTGCTGTTGACCCTTCTGATACGTGACTTCGCGGATGCCCAGGGCATCGCGCAGCTTGCCCGCGGGCAGCGTCACCGGCTTGGGTGCAGGCCCGTCACCGGGTTTCGGCAGCGGATAGGCCGTGGTGGTGCCGCTGTAGAACGTCACATTGCCCTCGGTCTTCGTGAACAGTTGGTGCACATGGCCGTTGAGGCAGGTCACCGAGGAGAACCGCTTCAGATAACTGAGCGCCTGGGTGGCATCGTCTGTGCCCCAGCCCCATTGGGGGTACATGGCGAACAGTGGAATGTGGCTGAACACGATGATCGGTGTGTCACTGGACAATCCGGCCACATCCTTCTGCACGAAGTCCAGCTGGTCCTGCCCGAGGTGTCCGAGATCCTTGAGATTGAGCGTATTCACCAACCCGATCACGTGGACGCCGGCGATGTCGAAGCTGTACCAGCCGTCCCCCCGCGTGCCGTTCCCGAACGCCGACCGGTATCGGGAACCGCCGTCGTCACTCGAATCATGTTCTCCTGGAACGGTGAACACGTGCGGGGTCTTGAACCCCTGCATCATCTGATGGACCTGATCGAACTGCTCGGCCGTGGCCAGATGCGTGAGATCGCCGGTGTGGATGACGAAGTCGGGCTCGTAGCCCAGCGAATTCACCTGTGAGATGGCCTCGGTGAAGGTATCGGTCACGCTGGTGTTGGCGGTACCGGTGAAACCGATGTGACTGTCACTGACCTGAGCGAACCGCAGCGTGGGCCGGGCGGGGGCGGCCAGCGCGGTGCCGGCCACGTGCGAGACCACCTCGCCGCCCACCACCGCCAGGCCCACGGCCGCGCCGAACCAGGCGGAGTGCCGCATGAGCTGGCGGCGGGTCATCTGCTGCGGATCGCGGGCCGCGTCCTCGTCCTCGAAGTCCGCGTACCGGTCGTTCGGGTTGCGAGTGTTCATTGGGTCACCACCACGGTCGCGTGCATGAAGGGATGAATCGAGCAGACATAGGCGAAGCTGCCCGCTTTCGAGAAGGTGAAGGTGTAGGTCGCGTTGTTGCCCAGCGTCGGCGAGCGGAAGCTGCCGTCGTTGGCGACCACGGTGTGCGGTTCCTCGTCCTTGTTGGTCCAGGTCACCGTGGTGCCGACCTTGACGGTCAGGGAGCTGGGCCCGAAGGCGAAATTGTCGATGTTGACAGCATTCGGGCCGGCCGGTGCCGCCGCCGGGGCGGACGAGCCCGGCATGGACATGCCGGGCATACCGGTCGGCCCGCTGCCGTCCGGCACCATGCCGGGCGTAGCGGTGCCGGAAGCGAAGGTGAAGCCGGGGGCGGCATTGTCCGTGGCTTTGCCGCCGCCGTTCGAGCTGCACGCGCTCGCCGTCAGCAGGGCTGCCGCGGCGACGGTGACGGCGACGGCTGCGCGCCGCCGGCTGCGGGTGGGTGTCATGGGGTCCGGGCCTCCATCCGGGATGGTTCCGTTCGCTGCTGCGAACCGGTCATCCATAGATAGGGGCGGGGGTTACATGGGACGGAAACCGCTGTGCACCAACGCTATTGGAGGCTAGGCGGGTTCGGTGGGCGCGAAAACCTCGATGGTGCCGTTGTTCTCGCGGACCTGGACGGTGGGCAACGGCGCGGGCGCCACCGGCAGTTGATGGGTGACCACCTCGCCCTGGATGGAGAAGGAGGTGGAGTGGCACGGGCAGCGCAGGCGCTCGGCCGGGGCGTCGAGCCACAGCTTGCAGCCCTGATGCGTGCACACGCCGGAAACCGCGACCGGATTCCCCTTGTCGCGGCGCACGAATCCATTGACGGTGCCGACATCGAACGCGATCGTCGCGCCCTCCGGCAGATCCGTGGAGCGGGCGATCGGCAGCCACGCGCCCGTATTGGGGGACAGCGGGGCCTGCTTGGCGGCGGGCGGGGAGCTCGGCTGCCCGTGCCCGATCAGGGTCCGATCCACCACCGCGCCGACCGTGGCGGCGGCCGCGGCCGCGGAGGTGCCGATCAGCAGGTTCCGGCGGCGGTAGCCGTTCGCCGGGTGCAAGGGGGTCGGCTCCTCGTCCATCTCGGCCGCGAGCCGGCGCTGCAGACTGCTCAGGAACTCCTCGCTGGGCGCGTCGCTGCCCAGGCGCGCGGCCCGCAGTTCGATGGCCGTGCGCATCTCCTCGGCCTCGGCCTCATCGGGCCGGAAGCCCGTGGACTTCTTTCCGGCCAGTAGTTCGTCGACGAACCGCCGCACTTCCCGCCCGCTCACCGCACACCTCGCTCATTCAGCTGGGACGCCATCTGCAACGCCCGATGCTGCAACACCTTCGCATTCGCCACCGTGACACCGAGGCTCTGCGCCGACTCCCGGACCGAAAGCCCCTGGAGAAAGCGCAGTTCCAGAATGCGGCGGTAGCGGTCCGGGAGTTCGGCCAGCACCGCCTTGGCGCGGGCCTCCGCCCCGGAGTCGTGGAACTCCTCGGGCGGTTCATCGGGGATATCGCCCTCGATGGTGGTGATCTCCCGGCCCATTCGCGCCTTCCAGTGCGCGGCCAGCACCGTGCGCGCGGTGGCGCGCAGGTAGGCCCGCACCTCCGGGGCGCTCGCCGTGATGCGCAGCGGTTTGAGCGCTGCCGTGAACACCTCGGCGGTCAGATCCTCGGCGTCGGCCCGGTTGCCAACCTTGCCGAACATCAACGCGTACACCCAGGTGACATTGTCCCGGTACACCGCTTCCCAGCTGGCGTAGCTGTCACCGGACACCAGCCGCAACTCCCGACCCGAGCTCGAGCTCAAGACAGGCTGCGTCCGGTGCTCGGATTCGACCCGTCGCACCATGAACCGCCGCTTCCCGCATCCAACGAATACATAGACGCGTGTTCACGTCTGTCAGTAGATAGCGCCCGGGGTTACAGCGGGGACGTTTCGGCGGTATCGCAACGAATTCGTCCCGGGCGGATCCGGCCGGATCCACCCGGGACGTACGCAGATCGCGCTGTCAGCGCGCGGGTCGCAGCAGATCGCCCCGCAGCACGCCGTGCAGGGTCCTGGCGGCGACCACGGCCCAGGCGGCGACCAGCAGGGCGTACAGGCCCACGGCGGTGACGGCGAACAGGTCGGCGCCGGTGTGCTGGTAGAGCGCGGTGCTGCCGGTGACGCAGCAGCCGAGCGGGAAGGTGAAGCCCCACCAGGTCAGGTTGAACGGCATGGAGGTGCGGGCGTGCCGGGTGACGGCAATGGCCAGCGCCAGCCACAGCATGGCGAATCCCCAGGTGGGAACGCCGTAGAGGACGGCGAAGACATCGAGCCCGGCGGCAGTGCGGTCGTCCACGACGCCGGGGGCGACATTGGCCAGGCTGCCCGCGGCGGTCACGGACTGGCCCAGGGGACCGAGCACCAGCCAGACGGTGGCGACCATCCCGGCCGGCAGCAGGCCGTGATGCAGCAGCCGCGACCAGATCAAAGTGATGGTGACCAGCGAGGCGATCAGGCTCAGTCCGAACATGGCCAGACAGGCCACGAACATGGTCAGCCGCAGCTGCCCGGCCGGAGTGTGCGGCACCAGCAGTGCGCCCAGCGCGGCGGACACCATCGGCGGCACCACGGGCATCAGCCAGCCGCCGAAGGCCGAGTCGGGATCGAAAGTGTGGCGGGTGATCATCCGGTAGGGAATGGCGGCGGCGGTCATCAGCCCGAAAACCGTTCCGGCCGACCACAACACCCAGTCGACGGTCACCGCGGCGGTCGAGCCGATGATGTCCTTGCCGAGCAGCAGGGTGCCCGCGCCCACGGTCAGCAGGGCCATCGGCGGCGCGCCGTAGAACTGCATCATGATCGGGTGCAGCCCGTGTCCGCGGGCCTCCTGCGGATACCGCCGCCAGTGCAGGACCCAGGCCCCGGCCAGCACGGTCAGCAGCAGCGCGGCCAGCGCCCACACCAGGGTGGCGACGCCCTTCAATCCGGGGAACTGCATCGGCAGGGTGGCGGCGGCATTGGCGATGATGCCGGTGCCCATCACCGCGGCGAACCAGTTCGGCGCCAGGTGCCGCAGCGGCTGCCGCCCGTCGCCCTCGCCCGCCGCCGTCGGGGTGCTCACCTGTGCGGCGGGAGCTGCGGCAGCGGTTCGGCGGAAGGTCACGGTGGTCATGCCTCAACCCTCGCCGACCGGCACTTCCCCCGGTAGCGCTCACAATTCGATGGATGCATAGATCGGTTCTATGCCCGACCCCGGTCCTGTTCTATGCCGCCACGATGTACCGGATCGTCAGGCGGTGGGCGGAGCGGATTTGCGCAGCACGTCGAGGAAGGCGCGCATCCATTGCGGATGGTCGGGCCAGGCGCGCCCGGTGATCAGATTGCCGTCGACATGGTCCGGGCTGTCGACCCATTGCCCTCCGGCCGCCACCACATCGGGCTCGAGCGCCGGGTAGCTGCTCGCGGACCGGTCCCGCAGCACGCCCGCGGCCGCCAGGATCAGCGGTCCGTGGCACAGCGCCGCGATGGGCTTGTCCGTTTCCGTGAAGTGCTGGACGATGCGCCGGCAGTCCTGGTCCCCGCGCAGATACTCCGGCGCCCGCCCGCCCGGAATCACCAGCGCCGCATACCGGCTCGGGTCAACCTCCGCGAACGCCAGATCAGCGGGCCAGGTCCGCCCCAGCTTCTCGGTGTAGGTGTCGAACCCCTCGGTGAAGTCGTGGACCACGAACTGCAACCGTTTCCGAGCCGGAGCCGCGATGTCGACCTCGTACCCCTCTTCCAGCAATCGCTGATAGGGATACATCACCTCGAGGTCCTCGGCGGCATCTCCGGTGATCAAGAGCACCTTCGTCATGGCGCACCTCCCAGAGAATGGTATCGAGACCGCTCATCACCCCACCGCTTTTCGGAACACCTGGTCGCATGATCCGGTGCCGTATCGCGATCCGGACGCGGCGGTCACGCGGGCTGGATGTCGGGGAGTTTGTCGGGTCGCCAACAGTTCGCTATTGATCTCATGCCTGGTCGATAGGAAACCATAATGCGGCGATTGCGGGCATTGAATCCGAGGTGGTGCAAAGGATCTGAACGGTCGGTATCGACATGAACCGGAGATGCCCGGGAAATTCGCTAATGAATAGCTACCGTGCGGGAACGGCCTTTTCAGGTTCCCATACCGACAGGAGCGGCAGCCATGCCCGACGGTGTTCCCGGATTCCCGATGTCACGACGCGGATTGTTCGGTGCCGCGGCCGGATTGGCGGCCACGGCCGCGCTGGCGGCGTGCAGCAGCTCGAAGAATTCGTCCACGTCGTCGTCTACCACCACCACAGCCGCCGCGGGCGGTAGTGATCCGAAGTCGATCGCGACCGACGCCTACATCTTCGGCTACCCGCTGGTCCTCATGGACGCCACCCGCGCCACCGCCGCGCCGGCCAACACCCTGCTGCGCTTCGACAAGACACCCAGCCCCGACGACAAGACCGTCGTCACCCCCAATGTCGACACCCTCTACAGCCAGGCGTGGCTCGACCTGCGCGCCGAGCCGATGGTGTTGCAGATTCCGGTCATGCCCGACCGCTACTGGCTGGCTCAGATGATGGACGCTTGGACCAATACCGTCCACAACCCCTCGAGCGTGCACCCGCAGGTGTCCCGCGGCGGTCAGTCCGGCCCGTTCACGTACGCCGTCACCGGCCCCGGTTGGACCGGGCAGCTTCCCGATGGGCTCACTCGCCTGGACATGCCCACCGGTACGACGTGGATCATCGTCCGTTTCGCTCTCGACAGCCCGGACGACCACGATGCGGTGGTCGCTCTGCAGAACCAGATCAAGCTCATGCCGCTGAGCGCCTGGACCGCCGACCCGGACACGCCCACGCCCAATGGTGCACCGGGCAGCATGTCCGACAGCCCGGCCAAGCAGGTCCAAAACATGGACGGTGCAGCCTTTTTCGCCAAGCTCAATGAACTGATGGCGGCCGACGCTCCCGCACCCGCCGACGCCGACGCGCTCGCCCGATTCGCCGGCCTGGGCATCAAGCCCGGTGGCTCGGTCACCGGCATCGACGCCGACACCCTGAACGCCGCGGTCCGCGACGCACAGCAGCGGATCCACGACTACAAGAACCCGAGCGCCAAGGAGGTCAACGGCTGGAGCTATGCCACCGACCTCGGCACCTACGGCACCGATTACCCATTGCGCGCCAACACGGCATCGACCGCCCTCGGCGCGAATCTGCCCGCTGACGCGATCTATCCGATGATGGGCAATGTTCCCGCCGATTCCGGCGGTACCCCGCACACCTACCGATGCCACTTTCCGGCAGGCCAGCTGCCGCCCGCGGACGCCTTCTGGTCGCTGACCGCCTACACCGCCGACCACTTCCTGGTCCCCAACCCGGACAACATCTACTCCGTCGGCCACCAGCCCGCCGTCACCCCCAACCCCGATGGTTCGGTGGATCTCGTCCTGCAGGCCGCCAAGCCCGGACCCGAAGTCCCCCAGGGCAACTGGCTGCCGATCCCATCCTCCGGGACGTTCAATCTCGCCATGCGCCTCTACGCGCCGCGCGACGACGCCGCCAATGGAAGCTGGCAGCCGCCCGCGCTCACCCCGACCAGCTGAACCGCGGCCAGGCCGGCATGAGCGCAGACCAGGAGTCGCGTTCATGCCGGCCGATGCGCGAGACCCGTTGCGATGGTGGGGAGTTCAGCCGACTATCGACGCACGGCGGTCCGGCGGGGCCGGGCGCAGGTGCCGGACGACGGCCAGGTCGGTGGGCTGGGCGTGGCGGGTGTCGTAGCGGTCGAAGACCGCGGCCAATTCCGGTGACCAGCGCGCGAATTCGGCTCGGATGGGCCCCTCGGTCTCCAATTGGCACACCACGCCCAGCGCGGTCAGGAAGGAGCGCGCGAAGGGGGTGAAGTAGGCGGGCATGTCCAGTTGCCGGTGGACATTGGACAACCGCGGGGCCAGCACCGAGCGGACGTGCCCGCGCAGCCAGGCGGTGGTGAGCCGGAAGGTGGGCACGGTGAGCGGTTCGCCGACCGCGTCGAGCCCCTCGGCCAAGGCGGCCACGTCGTAGTTGCGTCCGGGCCGCACGAAGCCGTGCCGCCGCACCGCCGCGTCCAATTCCGGTATACCGCCGTTGAACGCGGCCTCCATCACCTCGCCCACCAGTGCCTCGAAGCCCGGGGGCGGCCAGGGCGTGCAGGCCCCGAAATCCACCACGCCCAGCCGCCCGTCGGGCAGCACCCGGAAATTGCCCGGGTGCGGGTCGCAGTACAGCAGGCCGGTGCGCGACCAGGTCGACAGCAGGAATCGGATGATGAGCATCCCGACCCGGCTGCGCTCCTCGGGCGCACCGGATTCGATGATCCGCGAAACCGGTGTGCCGGTGAGCCATTCCGTCACGATCACATCGCCGCGCTGCGTGATCACGCCGGGCACCACGAAGTCCGGATCGTCGGCGTACGCCTCGGCGAAGCGCCGCTGATGGTCGGCCTCGGCCGCGTAGTCGAGTTCGTCGGCCACACAGGTGCAGATGGCCTCGGTCACCGCGGGGACGTCCGCGCCGGGCGCGAACACCGTGGCCAGCACCGAGAGTCGGCGCAGCTGTTCCAGATCGGCGAGCACCGCCTGGTGCGCGCCCGGATACATGACCTTGACCGCCACCGGCCGCCCGTCGTGCCACACCGCGCGATGCACCTGTCCGATGGAGGCCGCCGCGGCCCGCCGATCGTCGAATTCGGTGAAGTGCCAGCGCCAGTTCTCGCCCATGCCCGCGGCCATGGCCGCGTGCACGGTCCCGGGCAGCATGGTGGGCACCGCATCCTGCAGCTGGGTGAGCGCGGTGCGGTACGGCGACGCGATCTCCGAGGGCAGCGCGAGTTCGTAGAGCGAGAGCAACTGCCCGAGTTTGGTGGCGCAGCCCCGCAATTCGCCGAGTACCTCGAAAATGTGCTGGGCGGTGCGCATCCGGATCTCGAAGTCCACCTCGGCGGCGGATCGGCCGAGGGCCCGCTTGCCGACCCCGGCGGCCTGCCGGCCCGCGAATGCGACCGGAAGACTGGCGATTCGCGCATTGCGGACCGCGCCGCGGACGGGCGGCCTGCCCCCGTCGTCCCCCGACCGTTCCCCGATACGCCGAATCGACATTGCTCACCTCGTCGTGTGCGCGGCACCGCGCCGGCGTCCGATGTGGCTCTCACCAGGTCCGATGAGTAGCCCGCCCCGGCGCATGCACGTGCAGTTTGGCACACGAAAGTCTAAACTGTCTGGGACGTATCCGAAAGTTGTCGAAAGGTGACAGGATGGGTGCCCAGACGGTCGTGTCCGATGTCGCGGACGAGCTCGCTCGCCGCGTCGCGACCGGTGAGTACGCGCCCGGTGATCTGATGCCATCGGTCCGCCAGGTTGCCGAGGAATTCGATATGAACCGGGCCACAGCGCAATTGGTGCTGGGCCGGCTGGAGTCCTACGGCTTCGTGGACGCGCATCGCGGCCGCGGTTTCACCGTCCGGGATGTGCGCCGCGCGGGCGGGGTGGATGTGTACCGGCGGCTGTTCCGGCTGTCCATGCACACGCCCGAGGTGGCCGCGGAGATGTTCGGCAATATCGTGGCCGCCGAGCGCGCCATCGTGCTGGAGGCACTGCTCGACTACACCGCCGCCGAGCGCGGCATCGAGCCCGCGGTGCTGACCGCCGCGGTCGACCAACTCGAAACCCGGGCCCGCAGCGCCGAACCCGATCACACCCGGATGCTCGAGCTCGAGGTCGGCCTGGTGCGCCTGGTGCTGACCGATCTGGGCCACACCATGCAGCGCGCGGTGCTCAATTCGGTGGGGGAGATGCTGTTCGAGGTGCCGGAGGCGGTGGAGGCGTACTTCGCGGCCTCGGCCGATCTGCACGTACTGGTGTGGCGGGCGCTGCTGGCGGTGTGGGAATCCACGGCCGGTCCGTCCCAGGCACAGCTGGCGCTGTTCGAGGATCTGTTCGCCATGTACCACGAGAAGGTGCTGGCCAAATTCGACGAATTGCTGGGTATGGGCCTGGATTCCGCGGTGCACCGGCAGAGCGCGTCCGCCTGATCAGACGGCGGTCGCCATGGCCGCCGCCACGAGCGCGCCGATGATGGCCAGCGCTAGCACCGCCAGGATCACCCGGTTGCCTTTGGTGGGTGGCTCGGCGGGTGGATGGACGGTCATGGATCTGTCTCCTCATCGATATGGGTGGTCGAGGCCATCGTATTCCGATGGCTCCCAATATATTTGGAGTCCTCCACGTTGGGGCAATATCTCGGCCGCTTCCCTGGCCACGCCGACGAAACCGGGGTGGTCGATGAGAAGACGCGCCACCCGCTCGACCTCGGGTCCGCCCGTCACCCCATGAGGGTCCGGCAGATGCGGGGAAGGCGCGGGTGACCAGGTAGACCAGCCAGGATTCGGCGCGCAGTGGCAGCAGGCCGCGATTGCCCTCGACCGCGGCGACGATCCCGCGTCCGGCCCGGGGTTCTTCCCGCGCCTGACCCGCTGTGGCGCGCCGACCCGTCTTGGCGACCAGCCGGCCCGCAGAATCGAGCGCAGTCGGTAGCTTTCGTGCTCAGTAGCGGCTGAACGGCACCGCGGCACTGTGGCCGCCGAAGCCGAACGATGTCGGCGCTCGACACTGGCCGCACGGCGACACTGCCGGCCGGCGAGAACCGTGGTGGCCCAGGCGCGCCGCACCAGTGCGGCAAGACCCGCGACGATCGCTCCTACTGCGACAACGACGATAACGATGATGGTGGCGAGCATGATGGGCCCTCTCCCCCCCGGATTGTCCCAGACAGAATGAAGACGGGATCTGGTCCCGGCTGGTCGACTCCGCTCGCGGAACTGCGCGGTCCCGCATCGCCAGGTATATTGTCTCAGACGGAAATTCGAGGAGGAGAACGACCGTATGACCGAGGCGCTGCCCGACCGGCCGACCGTGACCAGCCCGCCCCTGCTCGCCCGCCGCTGGACCATCGACGACATCCCCGACCAGACCGGCCGGACCGCCGTGGTCACCGGCGCCAACAGCGGACTCGGTTTGCGCACCGCGGAAGCCCTGGCCGCCAAGGGCGCGCACGTCATGCTCGCCTGCCGCAACGAGTTCAAGGCCGCGGCCGCGCTGGAGCGGGTGGGTGCCGCGGCCACCGGCCCCAAACCCGAAGTGCTGCCGCTGGATCTGGCCGATCTGACCTCCATCCGCCGCGCCGCCGATCACCTCGACGTGCGCGGCACGCCGATCGACATCCTGGTCAACAATGCGGGCGTGATGGCACTGCCGCGACATCAGCGCACCGCCGACGGCTTCGACGCGCAGTTCGGCACCAACCACCTGGGCCACTACGCATTGACCGGACTACTGCTGCCCCAGTTGCTGCGCGCACCCGAAGCACGCGTGGTGACCGTGTCGTCCATCGCCGCCTGGGGTGGCCTGATCAACTGGCTGGATCCGAATTGGCGTGTGGTGTACAGCCGTTGGCTGGCCTACAGCCAATCCAAACTCGCCAATCTGCTGTTCACCGCCGAGCTGCAGCGCAGGGCCCGCGCCGCCGGGTCGGCGCTGACCGCCGTGGCCGCGCACCCGGGTCTGTCGGCGACCAATCTCTACGATTCCGGCCCGGAGAAAGGTGTGGCGGCGGCCTTCGCGGCCGTCCAGCAGCGAATGCTGTTCTCGCTGGCTCAATCCGACGCCAAGGGCGCGCTGCCGCAACTGTATGCGGCCACCATGCCCGGCCTTGCGGGCAACTCCTACTGCGGCCCGGCCTTCGAGGCCTTCGGATATCCGCGCCGCACCCTGCGAAATCCCCTCGCCTACAGCCGATTCCAGGCCCGTAAGCTCTGGGAGCTCAGCGCCGAGCTGACCGGCGTCGACTACCGGTGGACCTGACCGGCGGCCCGAGCTAGGACGGGTAGACCGCGATCTCGATGAGATTCCCATCGAGATCGCGGCAGTAGTGCGAGACCATCTCGCCCAGCGCGCCGATCTTGACCACCGGGCCGTTGACGATCTCGACCCCGCACGCGGTCAGGTGCTCCGCGACCGCCTCGGGCGCGGCCGTGGTCACGAAGCAGAGGTCCTGTGCCCCAGCGGCTTCGGTGGCCCCGGTGGTCCAGTTCGGGTCGGTGTCCAGCGCGCCGACCGGCCGCAGATTGATCTTCTGATTCCCGAAGGTGAGCGCGAGCCGCCCGGCGGGGCCGAACCGCTCCACGCTCATGCCCAGCACGCGGGTGTACCAGTCGGCTGTCGCCACCGGGTCGAGACAGTTGATGACCACATGATCGAAACGGTCCACGGTGAATGCCATGTCCGCATTCTCCGTGCGTCCCGTAGCAAGATCAACGGCGGCGCAACAGCATTCCGCGAAGGTAGGCTGCCTGGCCGGAATGCTGGATATCGTCGTCGACCACGCTGATCAGGCGGACTCCCAGGGTGACCGGCGGATCCCAGCGGGTGTCGACGATGCGGGGCAGATCGGCGTCGGTCAGCGCGGACACGTACCCGATGGTCTGATCGTGCACCGCGTCGAAGTAGCCGAGCAACAGGTCGGCGGAAACGCCGTCCAGCCGCGCCACTTCGGCGGAACTGTGCGCGTACCCGGTGGCGGAATCGTCGAAGGGCAGGTCGAATCGCTTCGCCCAGCCCTGCGCCGTCCACACCTGTTCGAGGCCCGCGACATCCGCGATGTGATCGTCCTGCACGCGGGTCAGATGCCAGATCAGCCAGGCGATGGAATTGGCATCCCCGTCCGGCCGCGTGGCCAGTTCCGCCGGGGTGAGCCCCTCCACCGCGCCGTGCACGTTCTCCTTGATCCGCCCGAATGCGTCCACCAGCAAGTCAGCGCTCGTCATGCCCTCATCCAATCACCACGGGCCGGAGGTTATTCCGAGGCGCGCGCCCAATCCGGAACCCAGGTGCCGGGACGGTCCACATCCGCGCCGGCCAGATGGCCGTGCAGCGCGGCCAGCGTGGGATGGGGGTCCGCGGCGCGCTGGAGCAGGGAGTGCGGGTAGACGGGCGTGGGATCACGCAAGGGCACCCGCCGCAGACCGTGGGTGTCGGGCCAGAGGAAGCGGGTGTCCTCGCCGACCAGCGTCGCGACCTCCGGGGAATCGGCGACCGCGTCCAGGAGCGGCTCCAGGCCGAAATTCGGGCCGACCGAATCGATGGTGAGATCGAAGGCCGCGGCGAGTGACGCGTAATAGGCGGACCATTCGGTACCGCTCACCAGGCTCGGCATCCAGATGCGATGGCCGGCCAGATCTTCCGGCGACACTGTCCGCGCCTTGGCCAGCCGGTGGGCCGGGCCGACGAGCAGCTCCAGTGGCTCGTCGAAGATCGGCGTGGCCTGCAGGCCCTCGGGCAGCGCGTGCCCCGGCGCGGGCACACAGCGGAAGGCGGCATCGACCGAGCCCTCCAGCAGCGCCTCCATGGCCGCGCCCGCGTGCGGGAGCCGCACCACGTCCAGTTCGAAATCGGGATGGGCGCGGTGGAAGTCGCGCAGCAGCCCGGCCGGGGCGAGCTGGCGACCCACCACATCCACGCGCAACGCCCTCCGGCCCGGGCTCACCGAGGCCAGGGCGCGTTCGGCGGTGTGGAGCAGGGTGCGGGCATGGGGGAGAAAGGCCTGCCCGTCGAGGGTCAGGCGGGCGCCGCGCGCGGTGCGGGTGAACAACCGGGCGCCCAACGTCTTCTCCAGGGCCGCAATGCGTTTCGAGACCGCCTGCTGGCTGATCGACAGATCCGTGGCGGCGTCCTGGAAACGTTCCGCGTCCGCCACCGCGACGAAGGTGCGCACGGCCTCGAGATCCATGCGACGAGAGTATGCGCACAACGTCCGGTTGTGGCTCGCGGGCGGTTCGGTTGTTTGATCCCGAGGTCGCGGGTCTGCTTCGATCTTGCCGGACAACGACGGCGGGACAGCACGAGGCGGGCGGTATGACGGGCAGGCGGTCACTGGGACGCGGATTCGGCTGGTTGTGGACGGCTTTCGCGGTGAGCACGGCGGGATCGTGGCTGGCCTTCGACGCCTTCCCCTTGATCGCGGTGCTGGTCCTGCACGCCGGGCCCGGGCAGGTGTCGCTGCTGGCGGCCGCCGGACTGGCGGTGGGCGCGGTGGTGGCGATACCGCTGGGACCGTGGATGGAATTCCGGCGCAAGCGGCCGGTCATGATCGCCACCGATCTGGCGCGCTTCGCGGTGGTGCTGAGCGTGCCGCTGGCTTTCGCGGCGGGCGTGCTGAGTTTCGCGCAGCTGGTGGTGGTTTCGGTGATCGTCGCGGCCTCGGACATCGCATTCCGGGCGGCGTCGGGGGCATACCTGAAATCCCTGCTGCCCAAGGAGGACCTGCTCCTGGCGAACGGGCGATTCGAATCGACCATGTGGACGGCGTCCGTGCTGGGCCCGCCGCTCGGGGGCGCGGCGATCGGGATCTTCGGACCGGTGGTCACCGTGGCGGCCAATGCCGTCAGCTTCCTGTTGTCCGCCTTGGGAATTCGGGCCATCGGCGGCGGTGAGCCGCAGCCCGCGCCGCGCGGGAGCGGGGGCTTCCGGATGGGCGACCTGGTCGAGGGCTGGCGCTACATCCTGACCCACCGCGCGCTGCGGCCGCTGTTCGTCAACACGATCCTGGTCAATGGCCTGATCCTGGCGACCCAACCGCTGCTGGCCGTCATCATGCTGCGCGATCTCGGCTTCGCGCCCTGGCAGTACGGGCTGGCGTTCGGCATTCCCTGCCTCGGCGGCCTGATCGGCTCGCGGCTGGCGACACCGCTGGTCGGCCGGTTCGGTCAGCGCCGGGTGCTCGTCGCCGCCGGGATGCTGCGCGCCTGCTGGGTACCCACCCTCGCCTGCATCGGCCCCGGCCTCACCGGCCTGCTGGTGGTGATCGTGGTGGAATTCGGCCTCATCACCTGCTGCGGAGTCTTCAACCCGGTCTACGCGACCTTCCGACTCGAATGCGCCGCACCCGACCGCACCACCCGCATGCTCTCCGCCTGGTCCATCACCAGCAACATGAATACCGCGGCCCTGACGGCCCTCTGGGGCCTCATCGCCGCCGTCACCGGCCCCCGCACCGCCATCGCGCTCGCCGGACTACTCATGCTCGCCACGATTCCGCTGTTGCGCCCCAACAGTTTTCCCGACCTCCCCGCCGCGGAACCGGTAGCCGCCGCTACAAACTGAAGGCGATCGCGCGCAGCACGAGCACCGCGATGAACACCACGGTGAAGGCGAGGTCGATCGAGACGCCGCCGAGCCGGACCGGCTTCAGGACCCGGCGCACCGGCGCGATCACCGGCTCGGTGAGGCGATGAACGACATCGCGAGCCTTCCGCAGCGCCGGCGGGGTGTCGCCGAGCACGCCGATCCAGTCGATGATGAGGCGGGCCAGCAACAGCAGCATGAACAGCGTCAGGGCGAGCCCGAGCAGGGAACCGAGGAATGACATGGCGAACTCCTTCGTAGTGGCCGCCCTCAGGGTGATCAACGCCGCAACGCCGTCGAAAGTGCCCTGATCGTCGACCCTGCTCGGCAGGTTCGGCGGCGGGCACGCCGCAGCCGTGCGAGAATCTGGGCTGCTGTTCGCCCCGCTCACCCGAGATCGCACAAGGAGTCGCCGTGAGCAAGAAGTATCTGGTCGGCCTGCCCCTGGCCGTCGCCGCCATGTCACCGGCCCTGGCGGCTGTCGATGCCGCGACCGCCCAGGCCGCCGTTCCGACCTACACCTGTACCGCGCAGACGTGGGCGGGGGACCAGTTGCCCGCTGTGACGGTGGAGGCCAAACACGGGAAGTATCAGGCGCAGGGCGTCGCACAGACCATGTGGGGCGGGGTCGCCAAGTTCGCGACCATCGACTGCAAGATCGGCAACTGATCCCGCGAGATCGGTAACCGAATCCGGGCCGCGCTCAGATGGCGCGGCGATGGTTCAGATAGGCGAAGGAGGCGAGGCCCAGCGGGATCTGGCACCAGAAGGTGAGGAGCCGGAATCCCAGGGCCGCGCCGACCGCCACCCCGCCGGTCAGGCCCGCGACGGCGGTGAGGCCGGCCGCGATGGTGATCTCCTTGG
Organism: Nocardia sp. NPDC004711; assembly: GCF_053601595.1. NCBI lineage: Bacteria > Bacillati > Actinomycetota > Actinomycetes > Mycobacteriales > Nocardiaceae > Nocardia > Nocardia sp. NPDC004711. The sequence continues at coordinate 93,347 of NZ_JBSGCB010000013.1, forward strand.
TGGCCACCCCGTTCGGGGAGGGCAGCAGCGGGGCCAGGGCCACGGTCACCAGTTCCACCACGAACGTGTCGGGCAGGCTGAGGTTCGCGCCGACCGCGTGCAGCACCGCCCACAGCGCCACCACCATCAGCAGCGGCTGGATCAGCGCACAGATCCAGAGGGCCGCCGCGCGGCGCGGACGGACCGCGGTGGCAGCCACTGATTTCCAGGCCAGTTCGGCCTCCGAGCGCGCGTGCCACATGCGGGCGGGCAGCTGCCGCCAGCCGCCGTGCGCCTGTACCCGGCGGTTCATCGCCCGGGCGGCCACCGCCAGGACGATGCTTCCCGCAAGCGCGGCGATGATCATGATCGCGGCTGTGTGCCAGAGATTTCCGCCGATCAGGTGGTGCCACCACGCCGAAGCACGGGTACCCAGGTCGTGCCACGGGGGTTGCGCGCCATTGCGGCTCATCAGGCCCGGCGCGGCCAGCGCCGCGATCACCACCAGCGGAACCCGCACCACCAGCGCGGCGAATCCCATCAGCGCGATGGACGCCACCGCGCCGGTATGACTCAGTCCGGTGCGGCGCAGAAACCGCATTCGCAGCAGCAGTGAGGCCGCGGGCACCAGGCCGATGGCGGGTACCGCGAGCTGGAGGGCGAACAGCTGCCGGGCGGAGGTGTCGGCGGGTATCGAACCACGCAGCATGAAAACCGAGGTGGGCCAGAGGGCGAGGGTGGCGAGCGCGGCCAGCAGCAGCCAGCGCGGGTCGGCTGCGGCGAGGGCGTGGACTCCGGTCAGGACCGCGTCCCGCTGCCAGAACGCCGCGGCCATCACCAGCACGGTGAAGACGATGGTGGGTAGTGCCTTTCTCGCAGATGCGGGAACGGCCGCCATCTGCCCTCCTAGGTATCGCAGATATCTTTTTTCGCCGGTGAATCGCATTTGCGCAGATCAACATCAACGCGGTCGGTGGCGCGTGGACTCGCGTCGCCCGATTGGTCCGTGGCGGGTTGCCGGGGACCCGCCTCCTGGTCACGGCGTTGCCGGACCGGCGCGTCCTATCGGGCTGGTTGTTCTGCTGGCGTGAGGTGTAGCCGGCACCTGGCGGGCGAGGACTACCTGGTCCGGACCGCAGTCACGGACCCATCGGTGATTCGAACCGAAGGCAATGGATTGCCGGGTTCATTGAACACGATTTGAAGATCGAAAACGAGTGCGGTGCCGCAGACGGAGAAAATCTTTACAGCCCATCGGTATCGATCACCCGGATTCCGCCAATCGACAGAACGGTCGTCTTCCAAGAGCGCCAGGGCGATTCACCGCAGATCCGGGTAGGCTCGCTGGCAATGGGGAGTGCCGAGATCAAGTCGTAGGGCAGGGTCACGACGTGGCGAATTCCATGACCGCGAGCGCAGTGCTTGCCGAACTCGAACCGGTGGCGGAAGCGAATCTGAACCGGCACCTCTCGGTGGCCAAGGAGTGGCATCCGCACGACTACGTGCCCTGGAACGAGGGGCGCAACTTCGCCGCCCTGGGCGGAATCGACTGGGAGCCCGGGCAGTCCCGGCTCAGCCCGGCGGCGCGGGCCGCCATGATCACCAATCTGCTCACCGAGGACAATCTGCCCTCCTACCACCGGCTCATCTCCGAATCGTTCACCCGCGAGCGCGCCTGGGGCACCTGGGTGGACCGCTGGACCGCCGAGGAGAACCGGCACGGGATCGCTATGCGCGACTACCTGGTGGTCACCCGCGGCGTCGATCCGGTGGCGCTCGAGCACGCCCGCATGATCTGTGTCGGGACCGGCGTCGACGACCCCACCGGAACCGGTGACCACGCCGTTCTGCACGGGGTCGCCTATGTGACGTTCCAGGAGCTGGCCACCCGTGTCTCGCACCGCAATACGGGCAAGGCCTGCCACGATCCGGTCGCCGACCGCCTGCTCGCCCGTATCGCCACCGACGAGAACCTGCACATGGTCTTCTACCGCAATATCTGCGGCGCGGCCCTGGACCTGGTCCCCGATGACGCCCTCGCGGCGATCAGCGCGGTCATCGAGAACTTCCGCATGCCCGGTGCCGGCATGCCCGACTTCCGCCGCAACAGCGTCCTCATCGCCAAGCACGGCATCTACGATCTGCGCCAGCATCTCGACGAGGTGATCCTCCCGGTGCTGCGCAAATGGAACATCTTCGAGCGCACCGACTTCTCCGGCCGCGGCGAGCGGATCCGGGACAGTCTGGCCACGTACCTGGACAAACTCGGCAAGGACGTGGTCCGGTTCGAAGAGCAGCGCGACCGTGCGCTCGCCCGCGATGCCGCCCGCCGGGCCGCCGCGACCACCTGAACCCGCCCATGTGAACAGCCACCGCGCTGTCCACAGCCCCCGCCTTTTCGCCGAGACCTCCCGTCCCGCCGCCGCTAGGGTGTGTCCACACGAAGGGGGAGGCATGACAGACATGCTGCGCGCCGACATCACGGCGCTTCGAATCATGGCGGCGGGCATCCACTCCGAAGCCGGAGCCATCTCGGCCGTCGACCCGGTCGACCTGATCGCGAAAGTCGGTCGGGCCATGCCGAATTCCGCGATCGGCGCCGCCGCCGCCACCGTCGGCGACCCACTCCTCGCCGCCCTCCGCAGGCTGGCCGCCCACCTCCACACCTTCGCCGACACCACCGTCCACACCGCAACCACCTATGAGGCCACCGAGCTAGCTCTCGAAACCCAGCTGGACGGCTATCTGCACGGCGCTTCCTGACCGGCCTCGCCGGTCCGGCGACCGCACGAACAACGAACTCGCCTCCTGCTGAACGGTATTCGCCGTTGGCACCTGTGGCGTTCCGCGCCGAGGGTGACCGGTGGCGCGTTGGACGGAGTCGGGCGCCCAGCGCGGGAGGCTTGCGCCCCGGCGGCAGTGCAGATTTCGCGAATCGGAAGGGATTGCGTGGGGAGGCGCGATGGTGCGAGCGGGGTTTTCGCAAGTGCGGGGATGGGAGCCGGGGGCTGCGATCCGCGCCAGTTCGGGTGTGGCGGTGGCTGATTCGGCGTTCTCCGGGGCCATGACACGGGTGGGGCGCCTGGCCGATGTCACGGTCGCCGGGTGGCAGGGGGCGGCGGGGACGGTGGCCGCGCTGCGGGCATGGGAGTCGCAGCTGGCGGCGAACCATATCGGTGCGGCACTGCTCGACATCGCCGACGCGTTCGCCGAGGCGGGCGCGCTCGAGCGGGTGTGCGCGCTGGTCGGGCAGCTCGCCGACGAGGCCCGGGCCACCGGCTGCCGGATCGCGGAGGACGGCACGGTCCGCGGGCCGCGCTCCGATACCGGGAACTCGGCGCTGGACTTGATCTTCCAGGCGGGCTTCGACGCGAAGGCGAAGCAGGTGCAGGCCCGGCTGGTGCCCCTGCTGGATCTCGCGGGGGAGATCGACGAGCGGGTCGGGGCCCGCCTCGGCGCGGTGGCGGAGGCGCTGGCGGGGTTGGCCGTGGATCCGACGGGTGGCGGGCCGAGCACTCGGGTCGCCGGGATTCTCGACGGGACCGCGAGTCTTCCGGAAGATCCCACAGTGCTCTGCGCGCTGTGGAAGTCGCTCACACCCGCGGATCAGGACGCGCTGTTCGCGGCCGATCCGCTGGTCGGCGACCGCGATGGGATGCCGGCCTTGGCCCGCGACCACTACAACCGGATCGCCTTACAACGGCTGCGGGCCGAGGCCGCGGTGGAGGATCGGCGGCTGGCCGACCGGCACCGGGACTGGACGCGGCACGAGAACCTGCCGACCACCAGCGCGGGCTGGATTCGGTTGCGGGAGTGGGAAGCCGCGCGGAAGGAGGCGCAAACGCGCGATGCCGGGTACGCGGCGCTCGCGAATCAGGCCGGGGATCCGGGCTCGGGCCGATTGGTGCTGGCGGTGGACCGGAACGGGCACGGCGCGATCGCACTGAACAATCCGGATCTCGCGGTCAATGTCGCGACCTTCGTTCCCGGTACCGGATCGTCGCTGACCGGTATCGGTATCGGGGTCGGCCGCGCGCGGGCGCTGCTCGAAGCGGCCGAGCGAGCCGATCCGGCCGCGCTGACATCGGTCATCGCGTGGTACGGGTACGACGCACCGCCGGATCTGGCCGAGGCGGCGCGTGATCGCCGGGCTCGGGCGGGCGCGCCCGCGCTGGATCGGTTCGAGAGTGGCCTGCGGGCCGGCCACCTAGGGCTCGCGGCCCATCAGACGGTCGTCGGGCACAGCTACGGGAGCGCCGTGATCGGAGCGGCGGCCAGCGGAGCGAACTCCCTGGCGGCCGACGATCTGGTGTTCGTGGGAAGTCCTGGGGTAGGTGTTGATGATGTTTCGAAATTGCGTTTGACGGGTATTCCTGCGGGCCACAACGGTGCGCATGTCTATGCCACGGCCGACCCCGCTGATCCGGTGCCCAAGTTCGGACAGTTTCTCCATGGGGTCGATCCGGTCGATCGCGAATTTCGCGCAACGGCTTTCACTTCTTCCGGAGCCACTATCGACCTTCCCGTGTTGCGGGCCCTGCCGTTCGATGTCGTGTCACACGGAAACTACTGGGAGCCTGCGAATCCGGGTCTGTGGCATCAAGGGGAAATCATCGCCGGACGCTATGGCCAATGATCCCGAACGGGCGGTTCGTTGCGTCGTGATAGCCGTAACTGCTGGTTGCGGATTAGTTGCGGGAGTGCCCGTACCACGGCTCTGGGCGGCCGACCAAACTGGTTTGAAACGGTCGGGTTCATGCTAGGGTTCCGTCAGGTTGGAATGGGAAGTCGGAGACAAATGCGCACTGAGAACATCAATAGAAAGTTCAAACTGCACGACGAGCGCAGGATCGCCGCCCAACTTCCAGAGCAACTTCTTGGTTTAGATGTCGTGGGTTTTGGGAAGTTAGAAGAGTTTCCGGGTGAGTTGCTGAACTCCTTCGGGGAATTCGCGAACGGTTCCGTGCCCCCGCAGTCCCGCATCTATCGCAATGCGCAGCCGAATCTCATCGATGCCTGGCTGCTGGAGTTGTTGCGCGGTGCGCGCATCGGTGACCGCTTCTATCTACGGACCGGGCTGGAGTACTTCCCCTGGGCCGACTGCCGCGTCCTCGACCATCGCTGGCTGGAGTCGCTGCGTCGCGTCATGGGCACCAACCAGGGATACATTGCGCACGATAAGAACTCGGCCGTCATGACCATCGGCACGCAGTACGAGGTGCTCGGCTTCGCCGCCGGCTCCGGGCTGCCGAGCGGGGCCGAGGCCGCGCCGGTCGAGGACATCCCGACCCGCCGTATCGTCCAGACCCCCGCCGGATCGCCGGATCAGGTGACCGCGGCGCTCAGCGGCGACCTGCGGGCCCGCCGCCTGGCCGCGCTGAACTCCGACGCACCCGCCGCCCGCGATCTGGACCCGGCCGCTGCGCTGGCCTCCATGCCGGACCTGCCCGCGACGCCCGCCCAGGACAAGCCGGCCCCCCAGATCGTGGATGTGCTACCGGTTCCCGCGCCGGAGGCGGTCGCCGACCCCGAGCCCGCGGCGCTCGAGCCGGCCGCGTCCGCGGCGCCCGAGACCGTCGCCCCGAAGGTCGCCGCCCAGCCGATGCCCGGACGCGACGAGGCGCCCACCCAGCTCATCTCTCGCATCGTGGTGCCCACCGAAACCGACTGACTGCTCGCGCGACCCACGGTCTCGATCCGAACTCGCCGGACGACCGTGGGTCCGAACCGAACCGGCCAGGCCCGGCTTACGTTGTTCTGATACGCCGGGCTTCGTTCGCCGAGTTCGAAAGAGCCGATATGTCGACATTCAATGGGCTGCCCGCCCATGTCCTGCTGGTGCACGTGATTGTCGTGCTGGTCCCGCTCACCGCGGGACTGCTGATCCTGTGTGCGCTGTGGCCCGCGGCCCGCAGCCGGTTGATCTGGCCGACGGCCGTCCTGGCGGTGCTGGTGACGGCATTGACGCCGGTGACCGTGGAGGCGGGGGAGTGGTTCCAGCGGCAGCTCGGTAATCCCCCGGTGGTGGACGAGCACGCGCGGCTCGGCCATCAGATGCTGTATTTCGTTGCGCCGCTGCTGGTTTCGACCGTACTGCTGGTCTTCGTGCACCTGCGGCGCGGCCGCGGGAAGCCGCTGGGCCGGGCGGTGCCGGCGGTGATCGCACTGCTGGTGATCGCGAGCGGCGCGGCGGCCGGGTGGCAGACCTACCGGGTCGGGGACTCGGGGGCGCACGCGGTGTGGAACGGCGTGCTCAACCACTGACGGAGACGACTGTCGTGACCCGGCGGCCGGTCTGCGGGGCGGTCGCCGGGCCACGGCAGTGCGGGCACGGTCAGATCTTGCGGATGACCGTGACGACCTTGCCGAGAATCTGGGCGTCATTGCCCGGAATCGGCTCGAACAGGGGATTGTGCGGCATCAGCCACACCTGGGATCCGGTGCGCTTGAAGGTCTTCACGGTGGCCTCGCCCTCGATCATGGCGGCCACGATGTCCCCGTTGTCGGCCACGTTCTGCTGCCGCACGACCACCCAGTCGCCGTCGCAGATGGCGGCGTCGATCATGGACTGGCCGACGACCTTCAGCAGGAACAGCGAACCCTCGCCGACCAGTTCGCGCGGCAGCGGGAAGACGTCCTCCACCGCCTGCTCGGCCAGGATCGGGCCACCGGCGGCGATCCGGCCCAGCACCGGGACGTAGGTCGGGGCGGGGTGCTCGTCGGAGGCGTCGGCCTCGGTATTGACCGCGCGCAGCCGCGACACGCCGGCGGTGGCGCGCATCGCCGTCTCGTCCAGGCCCCGGACATCCACGGCGCGTGGGCGATTGGGGTCGCGGCGTAGATAGCCCTTGCGCTCGAGCGCCCGGAGCTGGTGTGCCACCGAGGAAGTCGAGGTGAGGCCGACGGCATCGCCGATCTCGCGGATGCTGGGCGGATAGCCGCGGTCGTGCACCGAGGTGCGGATGACCTCCAGTACCTTGCGCTGGCGCACGGTCAGATCGGCGCCGACACCGGACGATTCGGACAGGGGGCCGTCACCGTCGGGACCAAGGGGTCCGTTCTCACCATCCGCGCCGCCGTGTTCGCTCACCGCCGCCGTCCTCCGTTCACTGCTGTCGCTCACCGGAATTCGTTCCCGGATGCGGTTCATCGTGCGTCCGGGGAACTCGTGTCTCGACTGTAGTCCGTGTGACGCGTGTGATCAAACATCTGTTCGACGCATGTCGGGGAAATCAGTGACATTGTCGGTGGGCCGTGGTAGAAATTCGAACATCAGTTCTTCGAACACATGATCGAGTCAGTTGTCCAGCATCATTCGGTCCGCCCTACTTTGGAGGTTTCTTCGATGCGCACCGTGGTCAGCGAAATCGACACTCTGGGAAGCGATCTGGGATTCGACAGCATCCCCTGGGAGCTGCGTTCGGATCGGTTCCGGGCCGGGACGCCCGCGGCTGCGGGCCGTCCCGCCCTGGACCGCCGCCCCTGCCGCGCACGGGTTCGGCCCGCCGCCGGCGCAGGTGTTCGACGCGACCATGTCGTGGTGCGACACGCGGCCCGGCGCGCCCGTGGCGCGCATCCGCTGGATCGGGTGCAGCGTGCCCAGGTCGGTCTCGCGGCCCTCGCCATCACCGCATTGATGAGCGCGCTGGCCGTGGCCGGTCTGATCGGTCTGGCCCACTTGCGTTCCGGCGACTTCGATTCGCAGACCACCCCGTCCTCGGTCCAGCTGGTCCAGGCGCCGGTGCGATAGCGAGCCCGCTGCTGCGATAGTTGCCCGGTCATAGCCGTTATTCGGGATAGAGCTCGACGGCCATCGGCGTGGCCGAAAATGCAGATTGAAAACTGAAACGTGTTGCTAGCGTCCCCCTGGATGTGACAGAGGCTACATCCGCGCGGGCCGTGCTCCGGCCCGCGCGCACAGCGACAGGGGGCGTCAATGCCGAGAGTTCGAGGGCTGATCCGGGTGGCCGGTGTCCTCACCTGCCTGATGATCGGGCTGGTGACCGCACCGGCCGCGCATCCGGAGTCCGCCTATGCCGTGTATCTGGATCTGCCGTCGGTCAATGGTGACGGCGCGGCCGGCGGCGGATTGAATCCCGCACTGCCCCTGGATCCGGACACCCTGCGGGCCGCGCTCGACGACGCGCGCGTCGCGGGTGTCGAGCCGCGGCGCTACGCGACGCTGCTGCATCAGTACTGGCTGGTCACCGCGACCCGGAATGCCGATATCGACCTGGCGGCCTGGGATCCCGGGCGCGGCGTCGCGGCGAATACCCGCACCTTCACCCAGGTCTATGTGAACTACCTGCGGCTCGACAACGCTCACCCGGACTACTGGTGGACCGGTCTGGCCGGGCTGGCCGGCGGGTCGTTCGCGTCGGGCTTCTTCGACATGGGCGATGTGTCGGCCATTCTCACCGTCCCGGGCATCCATCAGCTCGGTGACTCGGTGGCCGATCTGCTGCGCGGCACCCCGCCGCAGTTGCTGGACATCCTGCCCGCCGACATCCGGACCCTCGGCACCGCGGGCGAGCGGCTCACCGCCGACGATCTGGCCTGGTACCAGACCCGGCTGATGATCATGCAGAAGCACATCTTCATCGACCAGGTGCCCATGCACGAGGCCTACGCGGCCGCGGGCCTGGCCGGTGTCGAGGAGATGTACCGGGCCGGCGTGCTGGACGAGAACGCCATCACCGCCTGGCGCGAGATCGATTCCGGCACCCCCGACGGCCTGGCCGACGCCGCGCTGCGCATGACCGACCGGGAACAGAACCAGATCATCGCCGACCAATGGGATGTCACCTCCCACGGCCGTGGCGACATGGGCCGGGTCATGACCTACGTGAGCACGATCGCGGGCAAGGCCGCCGTTCCCGGCGTCCGCGCGCCCGGCGTCTTCGCGCCCACCACCCTCACCACGGGCGCCATGTCGCTGCGCGCCCCGCTGCCCGACTTCAACTGGGCCGACCGCGACACGCGGTGGAACTACATCACCCACGATCTGCTGCCGCGCTATCTGGAACTGTGCGCGAATCCGGCCGCCGCGAGACCGGTTCTGGCCGTGCCGTTCCCGGTCATGCTGACCACTGGGCGGCTGGTGCAGCGCTTGCCGGATCTGCTCGCCGACCTGACCTCGCAGTGGCAGGTGACCACCTGATTCGGGCCTGCGGACCCGGGCGGACGCCGCCGATCGGGTCCGTCACGGTATCCTCGAGATTGCTCGAGGTTGCTGTGGAAGCCCAGGCATCGACGAAGGATCCCGGATGCATTGCCCGTACTGTCGTCATCCCGATTCGAGGGTGGTCGATTCGCGTGAGGCCGAGGAAGGTACCGCCATCAGGAGGCGACGTGCCTGCCCGGAGTGTGGGCGCAGGTTCACCACGGTCGAAACCGCGATCCTGTCGGTCGTGAAGCGCAGCGGTGTCACCGAGCCGTTCAGTCGCGAGAAGGTCATCCGCGGCGTCAGCCGCGCCTGCCAGGGCCGCGAGGTCGATTCGGATGCGCTGAACCTGCTCGCGCAGCAGGTGGAGGATGCGGTGCGTGCCAAGGGTTCCCCCGAGGTGCCCAGCCACGAGGTCGGCCTCGCCATCCTCGGCCCGCTGCGTGATCTCGACGAGGTCGCCTACCTCCGCTTCGCCTCGGTCTACCGATCCTTCAGCTCCGCCGAGGATTTCGAACGCGAGATCGCCGACCTGCGCAAGCACCGCGCCGACCACACCGTGGGCGCGGCAACCAAGTAAACGGGCGACCGCTACCGGTCACCCCCCACATCGATTCCCGGTCCGGCCCCGAGCAATTCGGAGCCGGACCGCTTCATTTCCCGGCGTCCCAGGACATGAGATGCGCGATGCGCTGGCCCGCAACCGCTTTCCGAGAAGGCATGTGCGCCAGTGCATGCCCGTGGTGTTGCGCGGAAGATCGCGCCCCGTCAGCGCTTTTGCTGGGGTGGGCGGCGGGCGATGTCGATCGCCTTCTCGATGCGCTTCGCCGACACCGGGTAGGGGGTGCCGAGCTGCTGGGCGAAGAGGCTGACGCGGAGTTCCTCGATCATCCACCAGATTTCGACGATGTCGCGGCCGCCCCGGCGCGCCTCGGGGAGGTTGCCGACGAGCCGGTCGTAGGCGGCGTGGACGCGGTCGAGTTCGGCCAGGCCGGCGCGGTCGCGGTTGGCGGAGGCGGGGAGCGCCTCCAGGCGCAGGCGGGCGGCTTCCAGATAGCGGGGGAGTTCCCGCAGCCGGGGGCTGCCCCACTCGGCGATGAAACCGGGGAAGATCAGGTCGTCGAGCTGGTGCGTGACATCGTCGGTGGCGTCCCGGTCGCGGGATTCGGCGAGGGCGGCGCGCAGCCGGTGCGCCTCGGCGAGGACCGGGACGACGGAGCGGACGATGGTGGCGACGGCCGTGGTGAACTGCGGGCGGACCTTCTCCACCAGCGCCTGGAATTGCTCGGGGCTGCGCACCGGTCCGCCATTGGCGGCGATGAGTTCATCGGCGGCGCAGGCGCGGCAGTCCTCGACCAGGGCGTCGAGGGTGCCGTACGGATTCTGGCTCAGCGCAAGGCGATCGGTGGGCGGCAGGCCCGCGGTGACGGCGCGGGTATTGGTGGTGATCGCGCCCAGTAGCAGGGCGCGGGTGCCGGTGCGCATGGCGGTGGCCTGGGCGGCGGGGGAGCTGAGGACGCGTACCGCCACGCCGTTCGTTTCCACGACCAGGGCCGGATAACCGGTAATGGTCTGACCGCTGACCTGGCGTTTCACCGTGGACGGCAGGGTGCCCAGGGATTCGGAGGTCCACACCGTGGACGGGGCCCGCTCGGCGGCGTTGTTGGCGCGCGCCACCGACTTCGAGACCTGTTCCGCCAGGCTGGATTTCAGTTCGGCCAGGCTCTTGCTGCGGGCGACGACGGCGCCGGTCGGGTCGGTGGCGGCGAAGGTCATCCGCAGGTGGTCGGGCAGGCCCGCCGGATCGAGCATGGTGGCGGCGATGGTCACCGAGCCGAGCTGGGACAGTTCCCGGGCCAGTCCGGTGCGCAGTGGTTCGGCGCGCGGGGTGAGGCGGTCCAGGGCGGCCTTGGCGAAGTCGGGTGCGGGAACCACGGTGCGGCGCAGCTGTTTCGGCAGCGTCTTGATGAACGCGGCGGCCAGCTCCTCACGCATGCCGGGGACCAGCCAGTCGAAGCCGACCGAGCGCACGTGCGCGAGCTGGGCGATCGGAATGTGCACGGTGACACCGTCGTCGGCCTGACCGGGCTCGAACTGGTAGGTGAGCGGGAAGGTCAGCTCGCCCTGCCGCCAGCTGTCGGGGTAGGCGGTCGGATCCAGCAGTGCCGCATCCTCGTTCACCACCGTGGAGGCGGTGAAGTCCAGCAGGTTCGGATCGGTGCGCTGGGTCTTGCGCCACCAGCTGTCGAAGTGCCGCACCGACACGATGTCCGACGGGATGCGCTGGTCGTAGAAGTCGAACAGCACCTGGTCGTCGACCAGGATGTCGCGCCGTCGCGCCCGATGCTCGAGATCCGCGACGTCGTCGAGCAATTCGCGGTTCCGCGCGAAGAAGTCGTGCTTGGTCTGCCACTCGCCCTGCACCAGCGCGTGCCGGATGAACAGCTCCCGAGACAACTCCGGATCGATCCGCCCGAAGTCCACCCGCCGCTGCGTCACCAGCGGAATGCCGTACAGCGTCACCCGCTCGTAGGCTGCCGCCGCACCCCGTTTCGCCGACCAGTGCGGTTCGGAGTACGTGCGTTTCACCAGGTCCCCGGCCAGCCGCTCGGCCCACTCGGGTTCGATCCGCGCCGCCGTCCGGCCCCACAACCGCGAGGTTTCCACCAGCTCGGCCGCCATCACCCACCGCAGCGGCTTCTTGGCCAGCGACGATCCCGGGAAGATCATGAACTTGGCATTGCGGGCTCCCAGGAACTCCCGGGTCTCCGCCTCCCGCACACCGATATGCGACAGCATGCCCGCCAGCAGCGCCTGGTGGATCGACGTCACATCCCACGGCAGCGAGTCGTTGTCCAGCCCCGCTTTCGCCGCGAGGGTCTCGGCCAACTCCGCCCTGCCGCTGTCCGACGTCGCGCCTCTGCCGCGCCCGCCGTGAGATCGCCCCGCACGGCCCGAGTCCTTGGCGTGCGCGACGTCGCTCCCGCGCCGGTTTCGTCCGGTATGACCGTCGGGAGCCTCGGTGGTGGCCATGTGGTCGCCGGGTCCGGTTTCGGATCTGCTCTCGCTGCGATCTGTGCGGCTCGCGCTCCGGCCGCGGCGGTTACGCGGGGTGCCGTCGGCATCGGAAGACGGTGCGGTGCGGTCGAATTGGGCGTCCGAGCCCGCGGTGTTCCAGCCGAGGCCGCGGGTGATGGTGCGGAGCTGGCCGTGCAGGTCCTGCCATTCGCGAATACGGAGGTAGTGCAGGAACTCGTCGCGGCACAGGCGGCGGAACTGGTTGGAGGACAGGGCGTTCCGCTGTTCGCGCAGGTAGTCCCAGAGGCGCAGGTAGGCCAGGAAGTCGGAGCCCTCGACGGTGAAGCGCGCGTGTTTGGTGTCGGCGGCCTGCTGGTGTTCGACGGGTCGCTCGCGGACATCCTGGATGGACAGGGCCGCGACGATGATGAGGACCTCGGCGAGGCAGCCGCCGCGGTTCGCCTCGACCAGCATGCGGGCCATGCGCGGATCGACCGGGATCTGCGCCATTTCGCGGCCGATGGGGGTGAGGATCAGACCGGCGTCGGGAATGTCCTTGCGCGCACTGGCTTCGGCCTCCGCCCGGGCCAGCGCGCCGAGTTCCTCGAGCAGCGCGATGCCGTCGCGAATGGCACGGGCGTCGGGGGCCTCGACGAACGGGAAGCTCTCGATATCGCCGAGTCCGAGCGCGGTCATCTGGAGGATGACGGCGGCCAGGTTGGTGCGCAGGATCTCAGGTTCGGTGAACTGCGGCCGGGATTCGAAGTCGTCCTCGGAGTACAGCCGGATGGCGATACCGTCCGCGACACGGCCGCAGCGACCGGACCGCTGTCGCGCCGACGCCTGCGAGATGGACTCGATGGGCAGCCGCTGCACCTTCGTGCGCATGGAGTAGCGCGAAATGCGTGCGGTGCCAGGGTCGATCACGTAGCGGATGCCCGGCACCGTGAGCGAGGTCTCGGCCACATTGGTGGCGAGCACCACGCGCCGGCCGGTGTGCGATTCGAACACCCGGTGCTGCTCGGCCGCGGACAGCCGCGCGTACAGCGGCAGAATCTCGGTGCGCGGCAGCCGCATGTCCCGCAGCGAATCCGCGGTATCGCGGATCTCGCGCTCGCCGGAGAGGAAGACCAGAATGTCGCCGTCGCCCTCGGCCTGCAGTTCCCGCACCGCGTCGCCGATGGCGTCGGTGGGGTCGCGGTCGACGATCCGGGTGTCCTCGTCGTCGGGGTCCTCGGAGGTGACCGGAAGCTCCAGCGACAGCGGCCGGTATCGGACCTCCACCGGATACGATCGTCCCGACACCTCGACAATCGGTGCGGGCGTGCCGTTCTCGTCACTGAAGTGGCGCGCGAACAGCTCCGGGTCGATGGTCGCGGAGGTGATGATGATCTTCAGATCCGGCCGCTTGGGCAGCAGCTGCTTGAGATACCCGAGCAGGAAGTCGATATTGAGGCTGCGCTCGTGCGCCTCGTCGATGATGATCGTGTCGTAGCGGCGCAGCAGCCGGTCGCGCTGGATCTCGGCGAGCAGGATGCCGTCGGTCATGAGCTTGACCAGCGTGCGGTCCGACGCCTGATCGGTGAAGCGGACCGTGTATCCGACCACGTCGCCCAGTTCGGTGCCGAGTTCCTCGGCGATGCGCTCGGCCACGGTGCGGGCGGCCAGTCGCCGCGGCTGGGTGTGGCCGATGGTGCCGCGGATCCCGCGCCCGAGCTCGAGGCAGATCTTGGGGATCTGGGTGGTCTTGCCGGAGCCGGTCTCACCGGCCACGATCACGACCTGGTGCGCGGCGATGGCGCCGGCGATGTCGTCGCGGCGCGCGGAGACCGGTAGCTGCTCGGGATACCTGATGGCCGGGACGGCGGCGCGGCGGGCGTCCACCCGGCGTTGCGCGGCGTCGATATCTGTTTCGAGGTCGGTGAGATCGCCGCCGCGGGCCTTGTCGAGCCTGCGACGCAACCGGTGCTCGTCGCGGATCGAGAGATCGGCCAGGCGGGTACGAAGCTCGCGAGAGGTGGCGGCGGTCCTGGTCATTGCATCGTCAACGATAGCGAAGAGCCGGTCCGGGCCGGTCGGCGCGGTGTCCGGCGGCCCGATCTCGCGCTTGCCGCAAGTGTGCCGCACCGGCGTATCGTCCGCGGTCGGGTGGTTCGGCATGCGACCATCGGGCCCTGGCCGTCAGAGGCGGAACGCCCGCGTGGATCCGGGTGCTGCGCATCGTCTTCGGAATCGTGGGCCTGGTGGCGCCCTGGTGATCCCGATCGTGCTGATCGCGGACTGGTTGCTGGTGGCCGCGGGTCTGAAGCCGACCATCCGGCTCATCCTGGGCCGGCTGGCCTACCCGCTGGCCTACGGCGCCTACACGCTGTCGCGCGGGCCGTTCGACGATTTGGTACCCCTACCCGTTCATCGACCCCCGCGACCAGGGCTACGCCCAGCCGTCCGGCGGGCTGGTGATCAGGCCGTGATCTTCGCCATCCTGGGCGTGACCGCGGTGGCGCTGAACGGGGGCTGGTACCCAGGGCCGTCGGCCGCTGACTCCGGTTCAGAGCGCCCGGGTCATGAAGACGCTGTGCGGGTCCGCCGCGTAATTCGCGAACGGCCCGCACTCTTCGAACCCGTAGCGCTCGTACAGCCGCACCGCTGGCAGATAGAACTCCGATGCCCCGGTCTCCAGGCTCAACCGCGCGTATCCGCGCGCGGCGGCCTCGGCGAGGATGTGCCGCAACAACTGTGACGCCACCCCGCGCCCCCGGTGACTCGCCGCGGTCCGCATGGACTTGATCTCACCGTGCACCGGATCCAGCTCCTTGAGCGCTCCGCACCCGGCCAGTTCCGTGCCCTCCCACGCCGACCAGAAGGTGATCTCCGGCTTGCGCAGCGCCGCCACGTCGAGCGCGTGCATGCTGTCCTCGGGCGAGTTCGCCAGCATCTCGGCAACGTGGGCCTCGAGCAGTCCGATCACCTCGTCCCCGCTCAGATCGTCGATCACAATGCGCATGCCGCCAGGCTATCCGCCGAGCTCGGGACCATGACTGCACGGGCCGCGCCGCCGGTTCCGGGTACTGACCGCACGCGCCAACCCGCCGACCTACCGTGCCGTCCGTTCCGGTGTGGTGCGTGTGTACTCCTGCGACCGGTGAGACTCGGTGTGGTCGGCCGGGTTTCGTGATCATTTCGGGTTATCCGGCTCGGCTGTTCGGGCCGTCGTGGGGCGAACCGCAACGGCACGGTTCCGAGGGTGCTACCGCGGGGCGTCGGATACGTGCACGCCGACTCGAAGCTGAAGACGGCCCGGAAGCCGCAAGGCTCCGGGCCGTTTCCACGCCGCCGGACCTCGAATGCCGCGAGTTCCGGAATGGCCCCGATCAGGGCGGGTCAGCGTTCGTGGGTTTCCTCCAGGACGGTCCGGCCGACCCGCGCGTACCGGGCTGGGGAGCGACGCTTCAGATATTCGGCGAAACCGAAGCCGCCCAGGGCGATTGCGGCGACCAGCCACGGGGTGGCCTTCAGGACCAGGGAGCTGGATTCGGCGCCCGCGGCGGTACCCATATTGAGGACCAGCAAACCGACCACCGCGGCCATGGCGAGGCCGCCCAGCAGCGGAGCCAGTACGGTGCGGAACCAGTGCCGGCTCTCGGGGTGATGGGTGCGGAAGTAGTTGAGCACCGCGAAGGAACAGGCCGCCTGGACCACCAGGATGGCCATGGTGCCGAGGATCGCCAGCAGCGTGTAGGTGCCGGAATAGGGATCCTTGCCCGCGATTCCGAAGCCCGCGACCAGCACGCAGGCGATGACCGTCTGGACCACGCCCGCGATGTGCGGCGACCCGTGCCGAGGATGGGTGCGGCCGACGGTGCGCTCGAGCACGGGGAAGACGCCCTCGCGGCCGAGCGCGTAGAGGTAGCGGGCGGCGCAGTTGTGGAATGCCATGCCGCAGGCCAGGGATCCGGTCATCATGAGCCACTGCATGGCGCTCACCGCCCAATGCCCGACGTAGGTCTGGGTGGGGTGGAAGAACAGGTCCATCGGGTTGTCCGAGGCCGCCAGCGCCGCCGATTCCCCGATGCCGTTGCCGGACATGGCCATCCACGACACGAGTACATAGAACACGCCCACGCCGATGACCGCGATCATGGTGGCCTTGGGGATGATCCGCTTGGGGTCACGGGATTCCTCGCCATACATGGCCGTCGACTCGAATCCGACCCACGACCAGAACGCGAAGAACAAGCCCAGCCCCGCCGACGGCCCGGTGAAGGCATTGACCGGATTCAACGGCGCGAACGAGAATCCGTGCGGCCCACCGCCGTGCAGCGCCACCGCGATACCCATGATGGCCAGCACCGCGCACTCGGTGCCCAGCAGCACGACCAGGAACTTCTCCGCGACGGCCACCCCGAACCAGGTGCCCAGAGCATTGATCCCCAGCATGACGATCGCGAACACCCACCAGGGCACGTGCACGCCGAACTGTGCCGCAACGGTATTCGTGCCGAAGCTGGAGAAGATCCCGACCAGCGATCCCTCGAACACCATGTACGCGAAGGTGGCCAGCAGTCCCGCCGCCAGCCCGGCCGAGCGGCCCAGTCCGAACGAGATGAACCCGTAGAACGCGCCGGTCGCGGTGATGTGCTTGGACATGGTGGTGAAGCCCACCGAGAACACCGCGAGCACCACCATGGCGATCAGGAACGCGGCGGGCGTGCCCGTCCCGGTCCCGGCCGAGATCATGAACGGCACATTGCCGGTCATGGCGGTGATCGGCGCGGCGGTGGCGATGGCCATGAACACCACCCCGAGCAAACCCACGGCATTGGCTTTGAGGCGGTGCACCCCGTCGGGTGGATTGGCGCCGGGCGGCGCGGCGGTGGCGCGTTCGATCTGCTGCGTCATGGATCCGTCTCTCTGCTGCGCCCGCCCCGGAATCACCGGGTGGCGGGGTCTTTTCCAATGGCGCGGAACGCTATAGACGGTCTGTAACAGCGGCGGGTGTGCGACGGTGACCGTCGGCGGGAAAGGCGCAAGATTTTTCTCTCGCCTCGAGACAAGCCGATGTTACCTGTGTTTACGCCCGTGCAATACGGATCGGCGACGCTGTGGCAACCCGTGGTCAGGGAACCGGTCCAGAGAGAGGCGCACGTATGAGATCGGCTGCGCCGAGTCGGCCCCCGGTGTCCGGACGTTCGCCGGTGCGCGGATTGACCCGGCGCGAACTGCCTTTCGTGCCGGTGTTCGCGCAGTCGGTCGCGGCCATCGCCCCGTCGGGAACGGCCGTGGTCACCCCGGCGTTCGTGATCGGCGCGGCCGGGGGCGGAGCGAGCGTGGCCGCGTTCCTGGCGGCGGCGCTGCTGGCCTGGGGTGTGGCGCTGGTGATCCGGCCGATGGCGCAGCGGCTGGCGGTGACCGGCGGGCTGTACACGTATGTGGCCAAGGGGCTCGGCCCCGCGGTGGCCGTACCGGTCGGCTGGTCGGCGATCGCCGGGTACGCGAGCGTCAGCGTGGCGGGGCTGATCGCGGTCGGCACGTATCTGGACCAGGTCGCGGTGACCGCCGGACTCGCCGGATTCGGCGGGACCGCAACGATTGTCGCGCTGCTGCTGATCGCGGCTTCGGCCGCGGCCGTGCTCATGGTGCGGGGGATCCGGCTGTCCGCCTCGGTGACCCTGCTGATCGAATGCGTCTCGGTGGTGACGGTCCTCGCTCTGATGGGCTACCTGCTGACCCGCGACGGCGTCGGCGCGCAGGCCGGCCGCGCCTTCGAATGGCGCGGTGGCACCGGTGGTCTCGCCATGAGTGCGGTGGTGGCTATCAGCGCTTTCGTCGGGTTCGAGAGTGCGACAACGCTGTCCGCCGAGGCCTACCGGCCCTTCCGGTCGGTGCCGCGCACACTGGCGTGGACGCCGGTCGCCGCCGCGGTGATCTATCTGTTCACGGTGTCCGCGCAGGCGGTGGCGCTGGCCGCCGCGCCGCCGGGCCTGGCCGCCGGTTCCACACCGGTGACGGACCTGGTGTTGCAGGACAATTCGCGATTCCTGAGCGCGGTCCTGGATCTCGGGGTGGCGGCATCGTTCTTCGCCTGCACGGTCGCCTCGATCAATGCCCTGGTCCGGGTCCTGTTCACCATGGGCCGCGAGGGCATCGCCCCGGCCGCGGCCGGTCGCACGCACCCGCGTTTCCACACGCCCGCGCCCGCGATCGTCGCGGCGGTCGGCGCGGTGACGGCCTGCGCGGTCTGGTACCTGCTGTCGGGAGCCGAACCGCAGGACGGGATTCGGAGCTTCCTCACCCTGAGCGCGCTCGGCTATCTGGGTTCGTATCTGCCCGCCTGCCTGGCCACTCCGGCGCTGCTGCGCCGCATCGGCGAACCCAGCCGTGGCATGGCGCTGCTCGGCACGGTCACCGCGACGCTGCTCGGAATCCTCATGGTCGCCGCCGCGGTATCGGCCCGCAACGACAATGTCACCGTCGTGATCGCCTACGCCGCGGTGCTTGCAGCCGCCGCGCTCTTCACCGTCGCGCTGCGGGTCTGCGCGCCGGATCGGTTGCGCGGCCTCGGCATCTACGACGAGCCGCAGCGCGCGGACCTGCTGCCCACCGCGACCTTCCGGTAGGCGCGATGAAGGACTCACGCCGCACCACCACCGTCTCCAACTCCATCGCCATTCTCGAGGCGGTCGCCGACTGCGGCGTGGGCGTCACCGCCAAGGAGATCGCCGAACGCCTCGGCATCGCCCCCGCCACCACCTACCGGCTGCTGAATTCCCTTGTCGCCGACGAGTATCTGGTACGCACTGCCGATCTGCGCGGCTTCGCGCTGGGTGCGCGGCTGCACGGATTCGCGGCCGCCATCCGGATGCCGGTGGTGCCTGCGGCAGCGAGCGGGCTGCTCGGCGAATTCCGTGCGTCCACCCGATTCGCGGTGCACCTCATGAACTTCCGACCGGCCGCGGTCCAGGTGCTCAGCGAGGACCCGGACCATCCGATTCCGGGCGAGCGGGAGTTGTCACGGCATCTGCACGCCTCCGCCGCGGGCAAACTACTGCTCGCCGCACGGACCGAATGGCGCACGCTGGTCGCACACCCGGTGCGTATCGCGGCGCGCACCAAGATCGATCACGCCGCCCTCGCCGAGGATCTGCGGACCGTCCGCGAGTCCGGATATGCCAGGGCCGCAGACGAACTCGTGCCCGGCGTCGCTTGTCTGGCCCTGCCCATCTACAACGCCCTGGGCAGCCTCGCGGGTGCGCTGTGCCTGAGCGGCCCCAGCAACCGCCTTCCGGCGCTCGAGACCCACCGCGATCCGGCCCGTGATTGCGCCGCCCGCCTGGGCCCGCTGCTCTACTGACTCGCCCCCGCTGCTCCATCGACGTCGGCCCGCGCCGAAAATCATTGGCCGCCCTCGAGTGTGCGCTCCTAACCTGGGTCCACATCCGACCTGAAAGGACGATTTGGAAGCGACTGTCACGGTGACCCCGGACCAGTTGCCGGAGCTGCTGCTGCACGTCGCGGTGGTGCGTCCGGTATTTCTGTGGGGTGCGCCCGGAATCGGGAAGAGCTCGCTGGTGCGCGGTTTCGCCGAGGCCCTCGGCCTGGACTGCGTCACCCTGCTGGGCACGCAGCTGGCCCCCGAGGACCTCATCGGCGTGCCGCAGATCGTCGAGAATCGCAGCCGGTTCGCGCCGCCGGAGATGATCGCCCGCGAGCAGCCGTACTGCCTGTTCCTCGACGAACTCAATGCCGCGCCCGCGGAAGTCCAGAAGTCGTTCTACTCACTGATTCTCGACCGGCGCGTGGGCGCCTACGAGCTGCCCGCCGGATCGGTCGTGATCGGTGCGGGCAACCGCGCCACGGACAACGCCCTCGCCCGCCCCATGGCCTCCGCGCTGGTCAACCGCATGGTGCACGTGCACTTGCGCTCCGACGTCGACGACTGGCTGAAATGGGCCGCCGGCAATGACATTCATGCCTGGGTGATCGAGTACGTCATGCAGCGCCCCGACCACCTGTGGGCGCAGCCGCCCAAGACCGAACAGCCGTTCTCGACCCCGCGCGGCTGGCACATGCTCTCCGACGCCCTGCACTCCTACGGCGACGACATCGACGACACCACCCTGGCGGTGCTGTCGTCCGGAATCCTCACCGCCGCACACGCTTCCGGCTTCCGCGCCTTCATCAAGACCGTCCGGCACGCCTACGACCTGGAGGCGGTCGTCAAGGGTGAGGCGGGCTGGCCCCGCAATCCCGCCGACCGCGACCTGCTGTACTTCCTGTCGGAGGCGTTCCGGGCCCGGCTCGTCAAGGAACTCCCCGCATCCCGCGAGCACGCGTCGCCCGGGGTGAAACGGTTCTCGCTGCGCGCCAAGACCATGCTCACCGAACTGGCCGAGATCTCGGTCGAGTGCGCGCAGCTGGTCATCGCCGCCGACGACGACGGGCTGCCGGTCCTGCCGTCCTGGTTCCTGGTCGAGGTCACCCGCGATCTGCCGCGGCTGGCGGCGCGGCGATAGCCCGTGGCCGGACGCTCGAATCGCAAGCGCGGCAGGGTGATCGACCCGTGGCGGGAGAATCTCGACACCGGGTGGCGGCAGGTGTGCCAGCATCCGATGTTCCGGCGGATCCAGAACGGGTCCATCGACATCGACGGCCGCCTGCCCGAAGATGTATGGGCGGTCGTATCGCCGTGGGGCACTGTCTATTACGACTCGAATCGGCGTGGCTCCGCCGAGGAATGGGCGTGGGTCTTCGCGCATCTGCTGCTGCATGCGGGGTTCGGCCACCTCGATCCACGCGTCCTGCCGGAGCGCGCCCTGGAGCCGAATGTCCACGCGCGCACCTGGATCACGGCGTCGAGTCAGCCCCATCCGGTCTATCGAGCCGCCTGCTGCACGGTGGTCGACCAGTATCTGCTGACCTTGAAGATCGGCCGCCCGCCGCACGAGTTGCCGCCCCCGCCCGGCGGGTCGGATGAACGTGGCCTGGCCGAGCGCTGGTGGCAGTCGAGCGTCCCGGAGCCCTACCGCCGCACCGAGTTCCCGGACTTCTTCGTCGACACACCCGAGACGGCCGCCAAGCGCGATCATCAGTCGCGCTTCGCCGCCGGTATCGGCGAGGCGGCCCGGGAGGCGCTGGCCGCGGCCGGCCGCGATGTCACGCGCGGGCAGGCCGCGACCCTTCGGGTCTGGGACCGGGCGCTCAACTGGTCCGTCTCGTCCTATCCACTGCTGGGCGCGCTGGCCGCGGGCATGACGATCGTCGCCGACGCGGATCTCGCGCGCGGCTGGGACATTTCGATCGCCGCGGTCAATGCCGAGGCGGCCGAGATCTACATCAATCCGTTCGCGGCGCTGTCCGCTGAAGAGTGGCGCTTCGTCCTCGCGCACGAAATGCTGCACGCGGCGCTGCGGCACAGTGACCGCGCCGGCTGGCGTGACCACTACCTGTTCAACGTCGCCTGTGATTACGTGATCAACGGCTGGCTCGTCGAGATGGGCGTCGGGGAGCTGCCCGCGGGGCTGCTGTACGGCCCGCAGCTCGAGGGTCTTTCGGCCGAACAGGTTTACGACCGCATCGCGACCGATCTGCGTCGCCTGCGCAAGATCGCCACCCTGCGCGGGCGCGGCAAGAGCGACATCCTCGGAGAACCGCTGCCGCACAGCCACACTCCGGGCCGCTACCTGGACCTGGACGAGTACTACCGCAATGCCCTGCACACCGGCCTGGCCTACCACCAGTCCAGCGGCCGCGGACTGCTCCCGGCCGGACTGGAACAGGAGATCCGCGCGCTCGATCAGCCGCCGCTGCCCTGGGATGCCCAACTGGCGCAATGGTTCGACGAGCACGTCCCGGCCGCCGAGAAGCGCCGCAGCTACGCCCGCGCCGCACGCCGCCAGTCCGCGACCCCCGACATTCCGCGCCCGGCCTGGGCGCGCCCGGATGAATCGGTGCGGCCGCCCACCTTCGGCGTGGTACTCGATACCTCGGGCTCGATGTCGGAGGAGCTGATGGGCAAGGGGCTGGGCGCCATCGCGTCCTACGCCCTCGCTCGCGACGTGCCGCGTGCCCGAGTTGTGTTCTGCGACGCGGCCGCCCACGATGCCGGATACCTGCCGGTCGACGAGATCGCCTCCCGCGTTCGCGTGCGCGGTCGCGGCGGCACCGTGCTGCAACCGGGCATCCGGCTGCTCGAACGCGCCGACGACTTCCCGGCCGACGGACCGATTCTGGTCATCACCGACGGCATGATCGATGTCCTGCGCATCCGGCACGAACACGCCTTCCTGATCCCCGCGGGCGTCGCGCTACCGTTCCGCCCCCGCGGACCGGTGTTCCGGATCCGCTGACCCCCAACACTTCTGGAATCGGCTCCGGGCCTCAGAAGGTGAACTGATCGCCGTAGGCGGTGGTCTGTACCACCCCCTGCACGGTACTCACCGTGGTCGTGACGAAGGGGACGGCCGACACCGGTGAGGCGCATTGGGCGACGTTCAACGCGGCGTTGTTGAACGTGATGCGATACGGGAACACGGTGGTGTTGTCCAGGGCCGACGTCGCCGTTGTCGCGATGGTGACCTGGCCGGGCCCCAAGGTGGCCGTCAAGACTTCTGTCAGGCCCAGCGCCCCGCCGACACTGGGTCCGAGGTCGATGCTGGGTGGAGTGGCACTGGTGGTCGTGGTCGTGGTCGTGGTCGTGGTGGTTGGAGTGGTCGGGGTCGTTGGGGTCGTTGGGGTCGTTGGGGTGGTCGGGGTGGTCGGGGTGGTCGGGGTGGTCGGGGTGGTTTGGCTGGCGCTGGCTGGGGTGGTTGGGGTGGTCGGGGTGGCCGGCGTGGTTGGGGTGGTAGTGGTTGGGGCGGCGCTGGCCGGGCTGGTAGTGGTCAAGGCGGCGCGGGCTGGGCTGGTAGTGCGTAAGGCAACGCGGGCTGGGCTGGTAGTGGGTGTGATGGCGCTGGGTGTGGTGACAGAGGCGATGGGCGTACTCGGGATGGGCGTGACCGTCGCGATCGGCGCGCTGACATCGCTCGCAGGGCTCGCAGGAGTTGCAGGGCTCACTGTCGGGGCGAGGGCGCCGGCCCAGCCTTGGTTGGGCTCGATTCCGACGGTGAAGCCGCCGGCCACACTGATCCCGCAGCCGAGGATGAACCCTGCGACGGCCTGACCGGCCGTGATCGGTTCACCCTCCACATTGACCGAGTAATCGCCGGACATCTGCGCGGCATGCGAGAACGTCATGAGATAGTTCGGAGTCCGGTTGCCGGGCGGATTCACCCCGACGCTGTCGACCGATGCCGTCACATGAACTCCTGAACCGGTTACATCGGCGCCGGGTGGCTGGGCTCTGCCCACATCGGCACCCCAGGCCCACACGCCCAGGACCCCCAGGGTTGCCACGGCCGTGCCCGCCGCGGCGACGATTAGTAGACGCCGCAAACCTGGATCCTTTCTCGAAGATGTGCGCTAGCGTTTCTTCCAGAGTTCGATATCGCAGGAACAGCCGCTAATGGCTGGCAAATAGAGCGTATCGGAGACATCGGGCCGGGTAGCGAACGCGGCGATAAGGCGTGTCGACCGGGGAATTCCTGCCTGCCGGGAAATACCCGCCACGAAATACATTGCCGGAAAAAGGTTTCGAGCTGCACTACTTCTTGTTCGCTGCGGGGTCGCCAGACCGGCCTCCATGGTGCTCAGTCGTGCGTCGAAGCTCCGCGTCTCGTGGAGGATCTCTTTCATTGCCTCGGTCCTCTGCTCGACCGAATAGCGCAGCAGATTCGGGTTCGCGCTCGGCCGGGTAATCGGTCACCCCAGTGGCGGTGCCCGGGCGGGGGATTCGGCAGGGGAAAGGCGGGGGCCCCGGGGCCGGACGGTGTCAGCATGGAAGGGGAGCCGGTCGCCGCGGTGAGAGGTGGTGGGGTGTGGCGGTATTCGTGGAGCAGTACGGGGCGGTGCGGTGGGTCGCGGTGATCGCCTTCTGCCTGGCCGCCGCCCTGGTGGCCGCCAGGCTGGGCACGGCGCGCCCGGGGCTGTGCGCCGGGATGCGCGCGGATCGGGAGTCGGATGCCGCGCACCTGGTGATGTGCCTGGTCATGCTGGGAATGCTGGTGTTTCCGACGGTCGCCGATCCGCACGCGGTGCGCGGGGTGCTGACGGCCATGGTGGTCGTGTACACACTGTTGCTGGGAGATCGGATGCTGCGGTGGCGCAGCGGGATTTCGGACCCGGACACCGGGGGCGGCACGGTCGGCGCGTTCGCGTATCACGTGCTGGGGGCTGCGGCGATGCTGTACGCGATGAGCGGGCACGGGCCGCACGAACACGGTGGGCACGGGCACGCGGGGCCCGCGCCCGGTCCGGTGCTGATGCTGGCGGCACTGTTCGCGGCGGACGCGGCGGTCATGGCGGTGCCGGCGCTGCGCCACCGGTTGCCACGGGTGTTCCCGCATCCCATGGGCATGGCCGGATCGCTGGCCGTGGTGCCGCACCTGGTCATGGATCTCGGCACCGCCTACATGCTCGTCGCCGTCGCTGCCGGGTGACCCGGGGGCCGTTCGACCTGTTCACCGTCGTGATGGTGAGATGGTGAAGAAAGGTCGGTTCGCCCGGATGGGCGTGGCCGATATCGGGTGATGGAGGTGCTCTGGATGGGTTCGCTGTGGCATGGCTTCGCCGATATGGGTGCGGTCGAGCGGGACGGGGCGTTCGTGGTGGCGCGCGGCGAGGGCGCGTACATCTGGGACGAGGGTGGGACACAGTACCTCGACGCCACCGGCGGTCTCTGGTTCGCCAATATCGGGCACGGCCGCCGCGAGATCGCCGACGCGGTCGCCACCCAGCTGACCCAGGTCGCGCACTACTCCAACTTCGGCGATCTGGCCTCACCGGTGACCCGTGATCTGGCCGAGCGGCTCTCGGCCCTGGCGCCGGTGCCCGGCAGCAAGATCTTCTTCACCTCCGGCGGATCCGACGGCGTCGACACCGCCGCCAAGCTGGCCCGCCGATACTGGCAGGAGCTGGGCCGCCCGGAGAAGACCATCCTGGTCGGCCGTCAGAAGGCGTACCACGGCATGCATGTCGGCGGCACCGCGCTGTCCGGCATCCCGGTCAATGCCGAGGGTTACACCGGTGTCCTCATGCCCGACACCCGCACCATCGAATGGGATCAGGCCAAGGCACTGACCGCCCTCATCGAGGAGGTCGGCGCGGACCGGATCGCGGCGTTCTTCGCCGAGCCCATCATCGGCGCGGGCGGGGTGTACCTGCCGCCGGAGGGCTACCTCACCGAGGTCCGGCGGATCTGCCGCGACAACGACATCCTCTTCGTCGCCGACGAGGTCGTCACCGGCTTCGGCCGCATCGGCGGATCCTGGTTCGCCTCCTCGCGTTTCGGCCTGGAACCCGACCTCATGACCACCGCCAAGGGCCTCACCTCCGGGTACGTCCCCATGGGCGCGGTCTTCGTCGCGCCCCGCGTCGCCGAGCCGTTCTTCGCCGGCGGCGTCTGGTGGCGGCACGGCTACACCTACGGCGGTCACGCCGGCGCGGCCGCCGCGGCCATGGCCAACCTCGACATCGTCGAGCGCGAGCACCTGCTGGATGCCAGCAAGAACCTGGAATCCCTGCTGCACCAGTACTTCTCGCCGCTGGCCGAGCACCCGCGGGTCGCCGAGGTGCGCAGCGGCCTGGGTGCGGTCGCCGCGGTCCAGCTGGCCGACCCGGCCGAGGCCCCCGCCATGGTGAAAACCCTGCGCGCCCACGGTGTCTCGACCCGCGCCGCCGGTCAGGGCGCCCTGCAGATCTCGCCGTCGTTCGTCATCACCGAGGCCCAGGTCGCGGAGATGGCCGACCGCTTCGCCCGCGCCCTGGGCTGAACCGGACCGGGCGCAGTGTCCGAACGCTAGTGCCCGTGCCCGCCGGAGAGTTCGCCGGCGGGCACGTGGCGCAGCTTGGCCACGGCCAGCACACCCACGAGGAGCGCGCCCACCGCCGCGACTCCCGCCGTGATGTGCACACCGTGGATGAACGCCGTGCGGGCCGCGGTCAGGACCGCGGCACCCATATCGCCGGGGAGGGTCGCGGCCACCTGGACCGCCTCGCCCAGCGTTTCGCGCACCGCGTCCGCGCCCGGCAGCTCGCGCGGCAGCGCGTCGGCCAGATCGGCGCGGTAGATGGCCAGGCTGATGCTGCCCAGGATCGAGATGCCCAGGGCGCCACCGAGTTCCGCGCCGGTCTCGGACACCCCGGAGGCGGCGCCCGCCTGCTCCGGCGGGGCGGAGCCGACGATGAGCTCGGTGGTGATGCCGAAGACCGGGGCCAGCCCCAGGGCGATGAGCAGCGAGGCGATCACCGCCAGGACCGGGCCGCCGTGCGCCGAAAGTTGGGTGAGCATGACCAATCCCAGTGCGGCCAGCACCATTCCGGCGCCGATCAGGTAGGCGGGCCGCACGACCCGCACGATACGCGGGGCCGCCTGCGAACCGATGATGAAGCCGACACTGGACGGCGCCATGGCCGCACCGGCCTGCATGGGCGTCATGTCCAGAACCAGCTGGAAGTACTGGGCCACGAACAGGAAATAGCCGAACGCCACGAAGATGGCGATCACATTGATGGCCAGCGCGGTGCGGAACGCGCCCAGCCGGAACAGCCGCAGATCCAGCATGGGATCGGGACTGGTGAGCTGACGGCGCACGAACAGCGCGCCCGCGAGCAGCCCGGCCACCGCGGCCACCAGCGGCACCGTCCCCGGTCCATCCTGCGCGACCTTCTTCATGGCCAGCACCAGCGCCACCATGGTGACCACACTGAGTGCGGCACTGGTCAGATCGAGCCGCCCGGCCTCCGGATCACGGAACTCCGGCAGCACCCGCGGCCCGAGCACCAGCAGCAGTGCCATGACCGGTACGGCCAGCAGGAACACCGAACCCCACCAGAAATGCTCCAGCAGTATGCCGCCCAGCAGCGGGCCGACCACGCCGCCCGCGGAGAACGCGCTCACCCAGGTGCCCACGGCCAGCGACCGCTGCCGGGGATCGCGAAACATGTTGAAGATCAACGACAGTGTCGACGGCGCGATGGTCGCGCCCGCGATGCCCAGCAGCGCCCGGCACCCGATCAGGAATTCGGCGGTGGGGGAGAAGGCCGCGACCACCGACACCACGCCGAACAGCGCCCCGCCGAGCAGCAGCAACCGCCGTCGCCCGATGCGGTCGCCGAGCGTGCCCATGGTGATGAGCAGACCGGCCAGCATGAACCCGTAGACGTCGATGATCCACAGCAGTGCGGTGCTGCTCGGATGCAGTGTCGCGCTGATCTGTGGCACGGCCAGGTGCAGCACGGTCAGATCCATGGCGTAGACCAGGCAGGCCAGCGCCAGCACCCCGAGGCCGATCCACTCGCGCCGTCCCGCCCGGTCGGACCGCTCGGGCACGGTCGGTGACTCGACGGAGGTGTCCACGGCGAAAGTCCTTTCCTGGGGTGATCAGCTGTGGCCGATGACTGCGGCGCGCCCCAACCATCTCACCGCCCACCGACAGCCGCGCAACCGAATTTTGCCGCGGCACCGCCGGTATGCTGCGGCAATGGCCGAGTTCGAGAGCTACCGCGCCAACCTCGAGGTGGCCGACCTCACGCCCGCCGTCGACTTCCTGCGCGATGTGCTGGGGTTCGTCGTCGAGGTCGACGAGCCCGCGATGGGGCTGGCGCTGCTGCGCCGCGACGGAGTGGGACTGGGCATCGTGCGGACGCCCCGGCCGGCCGTCAACGAGACCACCGCCGGATACGTCGGCGTGGACGATGTGGACGCGCTCTACGCGCACTGCGTGCGCCACGGCGGCGAGATCACCAGCGAGCTCACCGAACACCCGTGGGGGCTGCGGGATTTCGTGCTGCGCATTCCGGGCGGCCATCGGCTCGCCTTCGGGCAGCGCATCGGCCCGGCGGCCTAGGCCGTCCGGGCCGATCGGGTCACGGTGTGCCGAAAAGGATTGCCGTTAGATGAGGATCGGGTGATCGGCGACCACGCGGCCGCCGACCCGGGCCCAGCCGTCGGAATCCCATTCGGTGAAGATCTGGGAGCCCTCGCCCTGCGTGATGTTCAGCCCGCGGGTGAGCAGGGCGGTCAGCGCGATGGCGGCCGCGCCCGTGGCCTGGTCCTCGGGAACTCCCATGGCGGGGGCGAACATTCGCGCGCGGACCGCGCCGCGCGGCTCGTCGGTCCAGGCCCAGCAGTAGTGCTGGCCTGCCGGGAAGTCGGCCGGATCCAGGGTGGCGATCTCGGCCGGATCCTCGAACTGGTGGAATTCGAAGGCCGGGGCCCATTCGGCCCGGGCCCGGGCCCAGGTCAGGCCCTCGGAGAGGGTCACCTCGACCGGCCCGGCGGGCACGTCGATGATCTTCACGGGTTGCCGCTGGTCATTGAGCCACCACGCGGTGCCGACCGTGGGGTGCCCGGCGAAGGGCAGCTCGGTGGCGGGGGTGTAGATACGCATTTTCACTCGCCCGTCGGCCGGGTCGTCGACCACCACGGTCTCGCTGTAGCCCACGCGGGCCGCCAGCGCCTGATGGTCGGCATTCTCGACGGCGGAGCGGCGGACGATGCCGAGCGGATTGCCGAAACGCCCGGCCGCGTCGGTGAACACGCGCACGACTTCGATTTGAGCGCCATCACTTTCCGGAACGGTCATGTCAAGCGAGCTTACCGACAGTTATCGATTCGCGGGAGGCCCGCAGATACCGGCTCGTTGGCCAGGGCGCTTTCCGATCCGACCGGCGACCGTATTGCGGCAATCGACGAGCAAATGCAGAAAGGGCTGTACACCCGCAGGTGTACAGCCCTTTCGGCCGGACTCGACTAGACGGTGGCGGTGGCCAGCGCCTCGGTCGATGCCACGGCCTGGCCCACGCCCGCCACGATCGCGGCGGCGCGCAGCGCCTCGAAGATCACCTCGCGCGAGACGTCCGCCTCGCGCAGTGTGTGCTCGTGCGCCTCCAGGCAGTGCTGGCAGCCGTTGATCGAGGAGACCGCGAACGACCACAGCTCGAAATCGGCCTTGTCCACGCCCGGCGTGCCGATGATCTGCATGCGCAGGCCCGCGCGCAGATCGTCGTAGCGGCCCTCCAGGAACGCCTTGCCGCGGTAGAACACATTGTTCATGCCCATGATCGACGCGGCGCCGAGTGCGGCGTTGTACGCCTCGGCGGACAGCACGTCGGCCGCCTCCTCGGCGATCTCGCGCAGCGTGGTCGCCGAGCGGGTGGCCGCGGCCGACGCCAGCAGGGTGCCCCACAGCTGCTGCTCGTTGAGCACGGTGGTGCGCGCCAGCGAGGACAGGTTGAGCTTCAGATCCTTGGCGTACTCGGGTAGCGAGTTCTTGAGATTTTCGATGGTCACGACGAATTCCCTTGTGAGCCTTGTTACACCGACGCGGTCATGAGCTCGCCGGCCTGGATGGTCGGGTCGCCCTTCTTCCAGTTGCAGGCGCACAGCTCGTCGGACTGCAGCGCGTCCAGCACCCGCAGCACCTCCTCGACATTGCGGCCCACCGAACCGGCGGTGACGGACACGAACTGGATCTCGTTGTTCGGGTCGACGATGAAGGTGGCGCGGTCGGCGACGCCGTCGGCATTGAGAACGCCGGTGGCGGTGGCCAGTTCGCGCTTGAGGTCGCTCAGCATCGGGAACGGGAGGGTCTTGAGGTCCTCGTGCTGGGCGCGCCACTGGAAGTGGACGAACTCGTTGTCGACAGAGGCGCCCAGCACCTGCGCGTCGCGGTCGGCGAACTCCTCGTTCAGCTTGCCGAAGGCGGCGATCTCGGTCGGGCACACGAAGGTGAAGTCCTTGGGCCAGAAGAAGACGATGCGCCACTTGCCGGCGTAGTCGTCGCTCGAGATCTGGGTGAAGTAGTCGTCGGGCTGCTGAGCGTTCACCTTCGAGAGATCGCCGCCGATGACAGCCGTCAGGTTGTAGGCGGGGAACTGATCGCCGATGGTCAGCAGTGCCATGCTTGCTCTCCTCATATGTAGTCGTACCGATTGTGTCGAGACGTGTATACGATCATTGCCGAACTGCGGTGAGAGGTAAACGTGATCGGTCGCACTACACTGATAGGCGTGACTGATCAAACTTATCAGCCCACCCTGTCACAGCTGCGTGCGTTCGCTGCCATCGCGGAATACCGGCACTTCGGCACCGCGGCGACGCGGCTCGGGGTGAGCCAGCCCACGCTATCGCAGGCACTGGCATCATTGGAAAACGGACTGGGGCTCCAGCTGATCGAGCGCAGTACGCGGCGGGTCCTGGTCACCGCCGACGGCAAACGGCTACTGCCGCAAGCCATTGCCACCCTCGAGGCCGCTGACCGATTTGTCGCCTCCGCTGCAGGTGAGGGGCTGCGCGGCACCCTGCGGCTCGGCATCATCCCGACCATCGCGCCGTACGTGCTGCCCCGGCTGCTGCCCGAATTGCGTACGCGGGTGCCCGCTCTGGTGCCGCACGTCATCGAGGACCGGACCGCCCGGTTGCTGGACGGGCTGCGCTCGGGCGTCCTGGATGTGGCGCTGCTGGCGCTGCCCACCGATGTCGCCGGACTGGTCGAGATACCGCTCTACACCGAGGAGTTCGTGCTGGTGCTGCCGCGCGAGCACGAACTGGCCGGGCGCACCGACCTGACACCGGCCGACCTGGACGCGCAGCCGCTGCTGCTCCTCGACGAGGGCCACTGCCTGCGCGACCAGACCCTGGAACTGTGCCGGGCGCACGACGCGCAGCCGGGTGCGGTCGGCGACACCCGCGCGGCCTCGCTGGCCACGGTGGTGCAGTGCGTCGCGGGCGATCTCGGCGTCACGCTGATCCCGGCCATGGCGGTGGCCGCCGAAACCGCGCGCGGCACTTTGGACATCGCGACCTTCGCCGCGCCCGCGCCGGGCCGCACGGTCGGACTGGCGTTCCGCTCCTCCACCGTCCGGGGCGACGACTACGACCAGCTCGCCGAGATCATCCGGGAATGCCGGCCGCGCTGACCCCTCGTGCGGTGCACGGCGCTGACCCCTTGTGCAGTGCCGGCCGGCGACCCCGACAATTCCGGCAACCTGCGCGGTTGCGTCACCACAGGGTGTCTGAAACGCTCGGGCCTATGCGGATTCACCACCTGAACTGCGGCACCATGGGATTCGGCCTGATCGATCACTGCCTGCTCATCGAGACCCGGGACGCGCTCGTGCTCGTCGACACCGGGTTCGGGCTGGAGGCCGTGCGGCAGCCCGGCAAGATGGTGGGTGCCGGCCGTTTCCTGCTGGGGGCGAAGCCGGCCGAGGCCGAGACGGCGGTGCGCCAGATCCAGCGCCTGGGCTATGACCCGCGCGATGTCCGCCACGTCATCCTGACCCATCTCGACCTGGACCACTCCGGCGGGCTGTCGGACTTTCCCGAGGCCACCGTGCACGTGCACGGACCCGAATTCCGTGCCGCCACCGCCACACCGACCCTGTCCGAGCGGTTGCGCTACCGGGCCGCGCAGTGGGCGCACGGGCCCAAGTGGATGGTGAACGAGGTCGAGGACGGCGAGGACTGGTTCGGGTTCACCGCGGTGCGCGACCTGCCCGGGCTGCCGCCGGAAATCCTGGTGGTGCCGCTGGCCGGGCACACCCGCGGGCACGCCGGGGTCGCGATCGACCACGGCAACGGGTGGCTGCTGCACGCGGGTGACTCGTTCTTCGCGGAGTCCAGCATCCATCCCGAGGAGCCGTTCACGCCGTTCTGGTGGAAGGTGTACGAGACCGGAGCCATTGCGGGCGAGGCGTATCGGTCCAATCAGCGGCGGCTGCGGGAACTCAGGAAGCTGCACGGTCACCAGGTGACCATCATCAACTCGCACGACGCGGGCATTTTCGCCCGTACGGCCGGCAGATGACCAGCCCCGGCTCGCGGGAACTCCCCGCTCCGCCGCCCCGCGGTTCGCGGTGGAGCCGATCGCGGTTACCGGCGGCGGGTGAGCCCCTGTTCGTCTACGGGACTCTGCAATTCGGCCCGGTGCTGACCGAATTGATCGGTCGGGTACCGGCCATGGAACCCGCGCGCTCGATCGGGCGGCGGGCGGCCGCGCTGCCCGCCCGCGCGTATCCGGGACTGGTGACCGCGACCGGCTCCGTGACCGAGGGATACCTGCTCACCGGGCTGACCGCCGACGAGTGGCGGGTGCTCGACGCTTTCGAGGACGACGAATACGACCTGCTGCCGGTGTCCGTGCACGCGGGGGAGCGGGTCGGCTACGCGTGGACCTATGCCTGGACCGCCGAGGTCGAGGACTTCGAGTGGTCGCCGACGGCCTTCGCCTCCGAGCACCTGCCGCGTTACGTCGGGAAATGCGCTGCGTGGCGGCGAAATCTGATCCTGCTCAGCGAGACTGTATGACGCCGGACACAGTCGTGCGGTAGAAGTTGATCGCATGGATGCAGAGGGCACTGAGCCAACAGTGGCGGGCGCGCGGTCGCAGGCGCTCGGAGATCTCCTGCGGCGCAGCGCCGCCCGGGTCCCGGACAAGACCGCGCTGGTCTGGCGGGAGCGGCGGGAGAGCTACGCCGATCTCGACGCGGCGGTGAACCGGGTCGCGCACAGCCTGGCCGATCGCGGTGTGACGCAGGGCGATCGGGTCGCGATCTATTCGCACAACTGCCGGGAGTTCGTGCTCGTGTACTTCGCGCTGGCGCGGCTGGGCGCGATCTCGGTCCCGATCAACTTCATGCTCACCGCCGACGAGGTGGCCTTCATCCTCGAACACTCCGGGGCTGTCGCGCTGATCACCGAGGACGGACTGGCCGGGGAGGCCGAGGCCGCGGTGAAACAGTTGGGCGACAGCGAGATCCGGCTGTTCGGCTGGATCGGGCTCGGTGGGCTGCCCGCGACGGCCGGGTGGGAGGACGTGAGCGCGTGGGAGCACCATCCCGCCGCCTCGGCGCCGCAGGTGTTCGTCGGCGACGACGATCCCATCCAGATCATGTACACCTCCGGCACCGAGGCCCGCCCCAAGGGCGCGGTGCTGTCCAGCCGCGGGCTCATCGCGCAGTACACCAGTGTGGTGGTGGACGGGCGCATGAGCGCCGACGACATCGAGGTGCACGCGCTGCCGCTGTATCACTGCGCCCAGCTGCACTGCTTCCTCACGCCCGACCTGTGGCTCGGCGCGACCAGCATCCTGCTGCCGGGCCCCGATGCCGCGACGATCCTGCGCACCATCGAAACCGAGCGCGCCACCAAACTGTTCTGCCCGCCGACCGTGTGGGTGTCGCTGCTGCGGCATCCCGACTTCGACCGCTATGACCTGTCGTCGCTGCGCAAGGGCTACTACGGCGCCAGCATCATGCCCGTCGAGGTGCTGGTCGAACTCTCCGAGCGGCTACCCGGGGTGGGGCTCACCAACTTCTACGGCCAGACCGAACTCGCGCCGCTGGCCACGGTCCTCGCACCCGAGGACCAGCTGACCAAGCCCGGTTCGGCGGGCCGCCCGGCCCTCAATGTCGAGACCCGCGTGGTCGATGACGACGACATTCCGGTGGGCGTCGGCGTGGTAGGCGAGATCGTGCACCGCTCTCCGCAGGCCATGCTCGGCTACTGGAACGACCCCGCGAAAACCGCGGAAGCCTTCCGCAACGGCTGGTTCCACAGCGGCGACCTCGGCGTCCTGGACGCCGACGGCTACCTCAGCGTCGTCGACCGCAAGAAGGACATGATCAAGACCGGCGGCGAGAACGTCGCCAGCCGCGAGGTCGAAGAGGTCCTCTACGAGCACCCCGAGATCTCCGAAGCCGCCGTGGTGGGCATCCCGCACCCGCACTGGATCGAAGCCGTCACCGCGATCGTGGTGGCCCGCAATGGAACCGACCCCGACGCCGCCACCGTCATCGCGCACTGCAAGCAGCGGCTCGCCGGCTACAAGGTCCCCAAGTACGTGACGTTCGTCGAGGCGCTGCCCAAGAACCCGAGCGGCAAGATCCTCAAACGCGAACTACGCACCGCCCACGCCCATCTCGCCACCGAGGCCTGATCCCGCGATCCCGTCCAGGTGCGCGATATTCGCGCGATCGCCGGGGTCCGCACTCGGGGCCCCGGCGAACCAGGCATCCAGAATCTCGGCCAGCTGCGCCCGTGAGGTGAGCCGCAGACTCAATGCCAGCACGTTGGCGTCATTCCACTTCCGTGCTCCCTCGGCGGTATACGCGTCCACACACAGCGCCGCCCGCACCCCCGGCACCTTGTTCGCCGCAATCGAAGCGCCGGTCCCGGTCCAGCAGCACACCACCGCCTGCTCGGCCCGGCCCTCCGCGACATCCCGCGCCGCGGCCTCACTGGCCCAGGCCCAGTCGTCGCGTTCCGCGGGCTCCAGCGCGCCGTGCACGGTCACCTCGTGCCCGCGTGCCCGCAGCTCCTCGACCACGGCCGCGGCCACGCCGGTGTCCTCGTCAGCGGCAACCGAAATCCTCATGGATGCAGTATCGCCGCTGCGGCGAGCGGACGGTCATCGACCGGCCGCGCGCGCCAGTTCCTCGGGGTATCGGGCGCCCGCGACGGCGCCGGAGGGGGCGGCGGCCTCGATCCGGGCCAGGTCCTCGGCCGTCAGCGTGATCTCGGTGGCCGCGACGTTCTGCTCGAGGTAGGTGCGGCGCTTGGTGCCGGGGATGGGGACCACGTCCTGACCCCGGGACTGGACCCAGGCCAGCGCCAATTGACCGGGGGTGACGCTCTTTTCGTCGGCGAGGCTGCGCAGTGCTGCGACGATGGCGAGGTTGGCGTCGAAGTTGCCGTCGGCGAAACGGGGCAACCGGCGGCGCATGTCGTCGGCCGGGAGGTCGGCGGTCGAGGTGATCGCGCCGGTGAGGAAGCCCCGACCCAGCGGGGAGAACGGGACGATGCCGATGCCGAGTTCGCGGCAGGCGGGGAGGATCTCGGCCTCGATATCGCGGGTCCAGAGGGACCATTCGCTCTGGAGCGCGGTCACCGGGTGGACGGCGTGGGCGCGGCGGATGCTGTCCACCGAGGCTTCGGAGATGCCGAGGTAGCGGACCTTGCCCGCCTGGACCAGCTCCGCCAGGGCGCCCCAGGTCTCCTCGATCGGCACGTTCGGGTCGACGCGGTGCTGGTAGTAGAGGTCGATGTGGTCGACGCCGAGCCGCGCGAGGGATTCGTCGCAGGACTGCTTCACGTAGGCGGCGTCGCCGCGGGCGCCCATCGCGCCCTTGTCACCCCAGACGATGCCGAACTTGGTTGCGAGGACCACCTTGTCGCGGCGGTCGGCGATGGCGCGGCCCACCAGGCGCTCATTGGTTTCGGGGCCGTAGACATCGGCGGTGTCGAGCAGGGTGACGCCGAGGTCCAGAGCGCGATGGATGGTGGCGATGGACTCGGTGTCATTGTCGTGCACGCCGTAGGCGTGGCTCATGCCCATGCAGCCGAGGCCCTGCGCGCCGACGGTCAGTTCGCCGAGCTTCCTGGTCGCGATCATGCGGTGAATCCTCCTCGGTGGGACTGGAATTCGCGGCGGGAGCCGCGCACGGACACGACGCTACGACCTGGAGTGTGCTCCAGGTCAACCCGGAAACCGCGGAGTCGCACACTCACCGGCGGTTCGGCATGTGGTGGTGGAGCAGGACGGTGAGCTGGGTGCCCGCGTCGGTGAAGGGCAGGGCGGATTTCAGCGCCCGGCTCTGCACGATCGCGCCCTCGATCACCGACAGTGCGAAACCCGACAGCGAGCACGCCGTCGCCCGCTCGACCCCGGCCGCCACCAAGCCGTCGGCCAGCCGCGCGGTCCACTCGGAGAACGCCTGCCCGGCCGCCGACTGCAGCGTCGGGTCGAGTTCGTCGAGAGCGGCGGCCATCATGAACGAGCCCGCCCGGAACTCGCTCGTCTCCAGCTGGCCGCGCCAGAAGCCGAGTAGTTCGTCCACCCACGCCGCCAGTGAGGGCGCGCCCGGCAGCGCGTCGGACATGCGGCTCACGTGCGAGTAGACCATGCGGGACACGATGCGGGCGGCGGTCGCCACCAATTCGCCCTTGCCGGACGGGAAGTGCTGGTAGAGCGAGTTTCGGGAGGCGTTGCTGCGCTTGAGCAGCTCGTTCAGCCCGGCCGCGTGCACGCCGTGCTCCTGGACCGTGGTGATGGTGCTCGCGATCAATCGGGCGCGCGGTCCCGCCGTCATTGCAAATCCCTCCAGCCCTTGTGTGAACCGATCGGTCCATGTTAAACCTTTCCCATGTGGACCGATCGGTTCATATGGGAAAAGAGGAATTCCGCGCATGTCAGCCCAGATCGCCACCGCCACCCCGGTCGCCCACGCCGCGCTGCTCGGCCTGGGCGTGTACCGACCACGCCGGGTGGTCCCCAACGCCGAGATCGTCGACCGCATCAACTCCTCGGACGAATGGATCCGGACCCGCTCCGGTATCGAGGCCCGCCACTGGGCCGAAGCGGACGAGACCATCGTGAGCATGAGCACCGCCGCCGCCGTCGACGCGCTCGAGGCCGCGGGCGTCACTGCGCAGCAGATCGACGCGGTCATCCTGGCCACGTCCTCCCAGATGGTGCTGGGACCGTCGGCCGGCGCCGTGGTCGCCACCGAACTCGGTATGCACGACACCGCCGCCTTCGACGTCTCGGCCGGCTGCGCGGGCTTCTGCTACGCGCTGGCCAATGCCGCCAACCTGGTGCGTGCCGGACAGGCCCGGCATGTGCTGGTGATCGGGGTGGAACGGCTCTCGGACCTGCTCGACCAGGAGGACCGGACCTGCGCGTTCATCTTCGCCGACGGCGCGGGCGCGGTCGTGGTGGGACCGTCGGAGGCCGAGGGCATCGGGCCGGTGGCCTGGGGTTCGGACGGCAGTCAGACCGCGGCGATCAAGCAGGACAAGGACTTTCAGCAGTACTTCGCCGAGGTGGCCGAGGCCGAGGCGACCGGCGGCACCACGGTGCGGCCGTACATCCGGATGAATGGTACGGCCGTATTCCGTTGGGCCGTCACGTTCTTGGAGAAGGCGTGCCGCGACGCGCTGGATCAGGCGGGCGTCACCGTCGAGGATCTGGACGCGTTCGTGCCGCATCAGGCCAACAGCCGCATCACCGATGCGCTGGTGCGCACCCTGCACATGCCCGAAAGCATCACTGTCGCAAGGGATATCGCTGAGACCGGTAACACCAGCGCCGCGTCGATCCCGATGGCCATGGAGCAGTTGCTGCGCTCCGGTGCGTCCCGGCCGGGCGACACCGCGCTGCTGCTGGGTTTCGGTGCGGGCCTGGCCTACGCCGGTCAGGTGGTCAAACTCCCCGCCATCGCCTGACGATCGGCCAGCGGACAACGAAATCCGTTGTGTGAAGCGACGGAAACCGTAGCAATGAGAAGCGCCCCCGCACGGAAGTCCGTGCGGGGGCGCTCCCGGGTGGGGCTGATCGACTAGACGCTCACGCCCACACGCAGCGCGTGCGGCTCGATCGCGCCGCGGACCAGGGCCTGCGCGTCGATGGTCTCGGCCCGGTAGGGCAGGGTCGCCAGGGTGGCGGTCATCTTGGCCACCGGATCCGCGATCGCCTTCGGGGTGCCGAAGATGAAGGTCCACTCGTGCTCGTCGCTGACGTAGGGCACGACGGTCTCGAACAGGTTGTGGAACCGGGTCCACGAGCGCTTCAGGGTCTCGTTGCGCCACATGGTCTGACAGCCGGCCTGCGCGGCGAGCACGCCGCCCTCGGCCAGCAGCGCCTTACAGCGGTTGAGGAAGTCGTCCTCGTAGAGGCGGTTGTGCTGCGCGTCCTCGACCCGCTCGTCCGGCAGGTCGATGCAGATCATGTCGTAGCGCACGCCCGCGGCCTCGGCCTTGGCCAGGAAGTCCCAGCCGTCGGCGTAGTGCATCTTGATCGGGCCGGTCTGCGCGACCGCCTCGGCCAGATCGGCCTGGCTGTAGCCGTAGGGGAGGTGCTCGGCGCACAGCTCCACCTCCAGCTGGTCGATGTCGACGTGGTCGACGAGCGAGGCGCCCGCGGCCACCGACATCTGCGAGGCGACACCCTCACCGGAACCGATGATCAGCACCTTGTCCAGCTTCTCGGCCAGCGCATAACCCGGGACCAGCATGGCCTCGTGGTAGGTGAGCTGCGAGAACTCGGTGGACTGGCGGTCGTCGTCGGAGAACAGGGAGATGCCCTGCTCGGTGCGCGCGATCACCATGTGCTGGAACGGGGTGTTGGTGTCCACGATGGTTTCCGTGGTGTTCCACACCCGGGTCAGGCCCTCGCCGACCGGCTCGTGGATCCGGCGGGCGGTGTGGCCGCGCTGGATGACCTCGATGTTCACCGAACCCGGAGACAGCTCCTGCTGCAGCAGTTCGACGGCCTTGGTGGCGCCGGAACCGATACTGCCGCAAGTGAACACGTCGACGAAGATGTCGCCGGACTCAGGATAGGTGTGGATCGAGGCATGCGACTCGGCCAGGAGGGCCAGGATGGTGACACCTTGCGGCTCGAACTTCTTGCTCACGACATCGCAGATGGTCACCCCCGCGGCGACCAACGATTTTCGAAGCGCGGTTTCGAGTCGTTCGAGGTCGTCGCAGAGGCTGGCGTCGACACCACCGAACTCGGCCAGCACGTGCCAGCCGGTGAATTCTGCCGTGATCATGGCTAAAACTCACTCTCGCTCAGCGCCAGTGACATGGACAGTCAAAGGCGGAAAACCGTTGAAGGACACCGACGAATAGCTCGCCGTATAGGCGCCGGTCTCGAGGATCCGAACGGGATCACCGGCTCGCAACGTGGTCGGAAGGAGGACACGCGTGCGTTGATAGAGTACATCGTCGCCATCACACGTAGGACCGGCCACCACAGCCTCGTCCTTCGGATCCGCGTCCCGATCGGTTTGGAATCGGTAGGCGATGTACTCGTTCTCGGTCTCGGCCATGCCGTTGTAGCGGCCGATGTCGAGGTATACCCAGCGCCGCCCGTCCGGCGCTACGCGAACATTCACCACTTCGGCGTGGATCACACCGGTGTTGCCCACCAGGGCGCGACCGGGTTCCACGACGAGTTCGGTGTGTTCCGGGAGAAAGCGGCTCGCCGCCTCGGCGATGGCCGCGCCCAGCTCCGCGAGTCCGGGAGCCGGATCGGCGTACGAAATCGGAAGTCCCCCACCGATATTCACCGCCGTGACTGGAATGTCCTTGACCGCCAACGCTTCCGCGATGGCGCCTGCCTGCTCGATCCCGATGC
Source organism: Nocardia sp. NPDC004711 (assembly GCF_053601595.1). Classification (NCBI taxonomy): domain Bacteria; kingdom Bacillati; phylum Actinomycetota; class Actinomycetes; order Mycobacteriales; family Nocardiaceae; genus Nocardia; species Nocardia sp. NPDC004711. The sequence continues at coordinate 132,746 of NZ_JBSGCB010000013.1, forward strand.
CCCAGGCCTTCGGGTCCAGCTGCTGCGAGCCGACGTGGAAATAGGGGCCGACCACCGTCAGGCCGAGATCGTGCGCCCGCACCAGCAGCCGCTTGGCCTCACCCGGCGCGCAGCCGAACTTGGTCCCGAACGGCGTCTGCGACTGCGGAGCCGACGACAGGAACCGGCACTCGACCTCGGAACCCGGCGCGTGCTCGGCGATGCGTTCCAGGTCGTCCTCGGTGTCGAAGGCGTAGCGCCGCACGCCCGCCGCGTACGCGGTGGCGATCTGGGAAGCCTTCTTGATCGGGTTGCCGTAGCACATGACGGCCGGATCGACACCTTGCGCCAGGCAGAGCTCGATCTCACCGACGCTGGCGACGTCGAACTCCGCGCCCTCGTCGTTCAGCAGCCGGATGATCTCCGGCACGGGACTCGCCTTGACGGCGAAGCGAATTCGTGCCGCGGGAAGTGCGGCGTGCAGTGCGCGGTAGTTCGCGCGGACCTTGTCGAGGTCGATGACCAGACAGGGTGACTCGGGCAGGTTTCGACCGGGCAATCTAAGGGAACTCTTTTCTGTCGGCCGCAACGGCAGGGACTCAGGCAACCTGCGAGACGATACACGCGTTGAGCCTCGAAAAACGAACCGGTGGACGATCGATTACGTCACTCTAACGCCGGGATTCGTTCGGCTGCCCCGCGCGACGTCTTACGGGAGTGTGACCTCGGACCACCGGGAGCGGCCCGCCGCTCATCACGCGGTCACCGGGAGTCAGCCCGCGGTGACCGAAAGGTCGTCGAACACCACTTCACCCGCGGCATCGGACTCGGCCAGATCCACGATGGCGCCGATGGACCAGCCGTGGTCGCCGTTGGGGTCGTCGAGCACCTGCCGGACATCCCAGAATCCCGGCCGCTGCTCGACCCGGAACAGCTGTGGTCCACGGGCGTTCGGACCGGTCCCGATGGTCTCGTATTCGTCGAAATAGGGGCCGAGTTCGGCCGCCCAGTCCAGTTCGTCGCCCAGCTCGGCCAGCGCGTCCCAGCGCCGCAGCGCGGCCAGGTCCACCCGCCGGAACATGGCATTGCGCACCAGCACCCGGAACGCGCGCTCATTGGCGGTGATCGGCCGTACGGTCTCGGCCCCGAACGCCACCTGCTGATCGTCGGACTCCGCACCGGGATTGGTGAGCTGCTCCCACTCGTCGAGCAGGCTGGAGTCGACCTGCCGGATGAGTTCGCCGAGCCATTCGGTGATGTCGTCGAGTTCCTCGGTGCGCGCCTGCTCGGGCACGGTCCGCCGCAGCGCGCGATACGCGTCGGCCAGATACCGCAGCACCACGCCCTCGGAGCGGGCCAGCTCGTAACCCGACACCAATTCGGCGAAGGTCATGGACCGCTCGACCATCTCGCGCACCACGGATTTGGGGGAGGGCTCGAACTCCGACACCCAGGGGTGGCCGGCCTTGTAGGTCTCGAACGCGGGCTCGATGAGTTCGGTGGCCAGGGGCTTGGGCCAGGTGACTTCTTCGAGGAGTTCCATGCGCTCCTCGTATTCGATCCCGTCGGCCTTCATCTCCGCGACCGCCTCGCCGCGTGCCCGGTGCTGCTGGGCCATGAGCAGCTGGCGCGGATCCTCGAGGGTGGACTCGATCAGTGAGATCACATCGAGGGTGTAGGTCGGCGATTGTTTGTCGAGCAGTTCCAGTGCCGCCAGCGCGAACGGCGAGAGCGGTTGGTCGAGCGCGAAATCGCGCTGCAGGTCGACCATGAGCCGGGCATGTCGTCCGTAGCGGTCGGGTTCGTCGAGCTGCTGGACCACGCCCGCGTCCCGCAGCGCCCGGTACAGCCGGATCGCCTTGAGGATGTGCTTGCGCTGCGCGGCCCGCGGCTCGTGGTTCTCCTCCAGCAGGTGTCGCATGGCGTAGAAGCAATTGCCTTTGCGCGCAATCACATTCAGCAGCATGGAGTTGGTCACATTGAACCGCGACACCATGGGCTCGGGCGAGGCCGCCACCAGCCGGTCGAAGGTGTCCTCCGACCAGGACACGAAACCCTCGGGCGGCTTCTTCTTCTGGACCTTCTTCAGCTTCTTGGGGTCGTCGCCCGCCTTGGCGATGAGTCGCGCGTTCTCCACCTCGTGCTCGGGAGCCTGCACGACGACCGTGCCCAGGGTGTCGTAGCCCGCGCGCCCCGCCCGGCCCGCGATCTGATGGAACTCGCGGGCATTGAGCCGGCGCGTGCGCACGCCGTCGAACTTGGTGAGTCCGGTCAGCATCACGGTGCGGATCGGCACGTTGATGCCGACACCGAGGGTGTCGGTGCCGCACACCACTTTCAGCAACCCGTCCTGGGCGAGCTTCTCGACCAGCCGCCGGTACTTGGGCAGCATGCCCGCGTGGTGCACGCCGATGCCGTGGCGGATGAACCGCGACAGCGTCTTGCCGAAGCCGGTGGCGAAGCGGAATTCGCCGATGGCCGCGGCGATGGCCTCCTTCTCGGCCTTGGACGAGACATTGACGCTCATCAGCGCCTGCGCCCGCTCCATGGCCGCGGCCTGGGTGAAGTGCACGACGTACACCGGCGCGAGGCTGGTGGTCACCAGATCCTCGAGCGTCTCTGTGATGGGTGTGCGCACATACGAGAAGCTCAGCGGCACCGGCCGTTCCGAACCGGACACCACGGCGGTCTCGTGGCCGGTGCGCCGGGTCAGATCCTCGGCGAAGAAGTCGACCTCGCCGAGCGTGGCCGACATGAGCAGGAACTGCGCGCCGGGCAGCTCGATCAGCGGCACCTGCCACGCCCAGCCGCGATCGGGGTCGGCGTAGTAGTGGAACTCGTCCATGATCACCTGGCCGATATCGGCGGAAGCGCCCTCGCGCAGTGCCAGATTCGCCAGGATCTCCGCGGTGGCGCAGATGATCGGCGCCTCCGGGTTCACCGCCGCGTCGCCGGTCACCATGCCCACCCGGTCGGCCCCGAAGACGTCGCACAGCGCGAAGAACTTCTCGCTCACCAGCGCCTTGATCGGCGCGGTGTAGTAGCTGCGCTGGCCCCGGTTGAGCGCGGCGAAGTGCGCGCCCAGCGCGACCAGCGACTTCCCGGACCCGGTCGGGGTGTTCAGGATGACGTTCGACCCGGTGACCAGCTCCAGCAGCGCTTCTTCCTGCGCCGGGTACAGATTCAGGCCGGCCGAGCTCGCCCAGTCGGCGAAGGTCTCGTACAACCAGTCCGGGTCCACGTCGGATACGGCACGGTCGGGAACCAATTCGGACAGCTGCACGCCGCCCAACGTTACCGGTCGCCGCCGCGGGCGCCGGTAGCGACCACTACCGCAGCGGCGGGTTCTCCGGTCCGTCGCCGTCGGCGTAGCCGGCCTGCTCGGCCAGGAAGCGCTCGAACTCCGCGCCCAGCTCGTCGCCGGTGGGCAGGTCGTTCTCGCTGGCCAGCAGGCTGGACTGGCGTTCCTGGGCGGTGACGAAGCTGTCGTACTGGCGTTCCAGCGCCGCCACCACGGTCTCCACCTCGGAGTTGCCGGCGATCTGCTCGTTGACCTGTTCGCGCACCCGCGCGGCGGCATCGGTGAGCGCGGCCAGCGGTAGCTCGAGGCCTGCGTTCTCGGCGACGTTCTCCAGCAGCGTCTGGGCGGCCTCCGGGTAGGCGGTCTGGGTCAGGTAGTGCGGCACATGGACCGAGAAACCGACCGACTCGTGCCCGTGCTGGGCCATCCGGAACTCCAGCAGCGAGGACGCGCTGCCCGGTACCTGCAGCTCACCCGGCCAGCGCTGGTGATCGCCGATCAGATCGGAGTCGGAAGCGTGCGCGGTGACGCCGAGGGGACGGGTGTGCGGAATAGCCATGGGAATCGCGCTCAGACCGATGGTCCGGCGCACGCCCAGCTGCTCGGCGAGCAGGCGCACCGCGGTGACGAACCGCTCCCAGCGCAGGTCCGGTTCCAGCCCGGCCAGCAGCAGGAACGGCGTACCGGCGGTGTCCTTGAGCGCCCACAGGCTCAGTTCCGGCTCGGTGTAGTCGGAGAAGTGGTCGGTCTTGAAGGTCATCAGCGGCCGCCGCGAGCGGTAGTCGAGCAGTTCGTCCATGTCGAACGAGGCGACCAGTTCGTGCTCGAGGCTTTCCTTCAGATGCGTGGTGGCGAGGCGTACCGCGTGCCCGGCATCGGTGAAGCCCTCGAGACCGTGCACCAGCACCGGACCCGAGCCGTCAGCGGACGACAGCTGCGGAGCCGGGAACTCCAGCTCGTACATTCGCGACTCGTAGTCCATCGCGTACTCCTTCCTGCGTGGCCCACTTTCGCGACCAACCCACATTGTCCCTCATGCGCATGACAGGTGTGCACCACCCGCATTGGGTGTGCAACGCGCCGGGCCCGGACACGCATTCCCGGCCGTGTGCCGCGCGGCGTGGCATTCGGTGTGACGCGGCGTGGCATTCGGTGTGACGCGGCGTGGCATTCGGTGTGAACAGCCGATTTTCGGCATAGTGGGCGGAGTGATCGCGCCCTTCCGCACTCCCGCACGCAGCAGCCTCAGGACCGCGCGCACCGTGGGGATCGTGGCGCTGGGCGGGTTGCTCGCCGCCTGTGGGACCACGGTATCCGGTCATCCGATCGCCGCCCGCAATCCGGTGCCGGCGGCCGGCTCCGACACCGGTCTGACCAAACTGCTGCCGGATCCCTCGCAGTTCCCGTCGCGGTACCCCGCGATCGTGCTGCCCGCCGCGGCCGCGAGCCAGGCCGCCAATGATCTCGAGGGCTACCTGCCGGGGGCACAAGTGGATCCGAACACCTGCGCACCGGCCACGCCCACCGCGGGCCCGGCCGTGGCGGTCGGCACCGACGACACCACCCGCGCCACCCTCACCGTGGCGCTCACCCGGTCGGGTCGACCGCTGTCGGCACTGCGAGATCAGTTGCAGCGCTGCGGAACCGTGCGCGTCGGGCACTCCGGTGTCACCTCGGTGGTGACCACGCAGCTGGATCCGCCGCCGCCGATCGATGCCGACGACTCACTCGCGCTGCGCCGCACGGTCGGCACCGACAAGAGTGCGACCGGCCTCACCAGGACCATGCAGACGCTGGTGGGGCAGATCGGCGATGTGCGAATCGCCGTGACCTACATGACCTCCGGGTCCACCTCCGACAGCGAGGCCCTCGACGGCCTGTTCACCACTGCGGTACGCAAGGTCCGCAAGGGCTGAGAACCCGAAGGCGAGCTGCGGAACCCGGGAAAGGGAGCCGACCCCTGCCTTGTTTCGGCTCCCGGGCCCGATCAGCAGATGGGAAGCGGGGTGGCCGACCCCGATGCGGAACCGCTACCCGCCGAACCCGTTCCGGCCGAACCGCTGCCGCCCGAGCCGCTGCCCGCGGAACCGGAGCCCGCCGAACCGCTGCTCGACGAACCCGGGAAGAGCGAGGAGATCGACGGGCAGCCGCCGCCGCCCGCGCCCACCACGTAGAAGGTGGTCACGCTGGAGAACCCCTGGCGGACGCCGATGGTGTAGGTAGCGTCGGCGTCCGGGTGCCAGGGCATGTTCGCGACGGCGCCGGCCCAGGTGAGGGTCGGCGTGACAGTCCCGATGACCGTGCCGTTCACCAGGAAGTCGACCGGGGTCAGCTGGTCGTTGCCTGTCAGCCGCGCCTGGATGGTGCAACCGTCGGCGACAGAGCACGACTTGCCGCTGGCGAGGCCGGCGACGCTGACATTGTCGATGGACGCGTTGGCCGGGCCGGCCAGCATCGAGCCGGCGACGACGGCGAGCGCGACAGCCGCGCCCGCACCGGCGGCGGGCCGTCGGAGGTCTCGGTGGAGCTTATTTCTCATCAGGAGGATCCTTTCGGCGCGTTGATGGGGTCGCGCCGAGCGGACTGTAACAGTGAAGAACATCAAATATCGCGAAATCGCTTCTGCTGCAATATGATTCAGTAATTGCATGACCGGCCGTCGCTTACTGCCCCGTAGTCCGGTAGCGCTGTGCCAACTCGGCTCCCAGCCGGGCGAGTTCGGCGCGTACCGACTCCGGCTCGATCACCTCGAGGGCCGCGCCCCAGCCCGCCAGCTGCTGGGCGATCATGAGCGGCGTCGGCGCGCTGACCCGGGCCCGGACCCGCCCGTCGGCGGTCGTGCCGTCCAGAACGCAGTGCCGCCCTTGCTGTTTGCGCAGCACCGGCGCGAGCTCGGCTGGGATCAGCACGGTGGCCGAGAGGGCGGAGCGCTGCCGTTCGACCTCCTCGACCACCTCCGACCAGGCCGTCGGCAGGTCGAAATCCTCCGGCCGGTGGGCGATCTCGTCGGTGATCGCCAGGGTGGCGATCCGGTCCACGCGGAAGGTCCGCTGCCCGTGCTCGGTTCCGGCCACCAGGTACCAGTTGCCGTCCTTGTCGACCAGGCCCCACGGATCGACCACCCGCTCGGTCCGCCGCCCGGCCCGGTCGTAGGCGAACCGGATCCGGCGGCGGCGCACCACCGCTCGCTGCAACTCGTCCACCAGCGCGGGCGGCCGCTGGTCCGATTCGCCCCAGCGGGCCGGGTCCACCACGATCGCGCCCGCCGCCGCCTCGGCCTCGGTGCGGAAGGGCTGCGGCAAGGCGCGCAACAATTTCCGCAGGGCCGACTTGGTGGCGGGTGTGGCCGTCGCCACCGGGCCCAGCAGCAGGAACAGGGCCTGGGCCTCGGCGGCGGTGAGGCCGCTGAGATCCGTGCGTGCGCCGCCCACCAGGGCCCAGCCGCCGCCGCGTCCGGGCTGCGGGTAGATCGGAATCCCGGCCGTGGACAGGGCCTCCAGGTCCCGGCGCGCGGTAGCCACCGACACCTCGAGCTCGGCCGCGACCTCCGCCGCGGTCACCCGGCCCCGGGCCTGCAGGAACAGCAGGGTCGCCACCAGTCGATCCGCGCGCATATCCGGAATTCTGCCCGGAAAAGTGCTCATTCGGTGAGCACTTTGAGCGCGATGATGGATTCAGATCGAGAACCACCCCCGACCCAGGAGGACGACCATGCTGCGTGGAATGGCCACCGTCAACTACTTCGCCGACGATCTGGAGGCGGCCAAGGACTGGTACAGCGAACTGCTCGGTGTCGCACCGTATTTCACCGTGCCGGGCGGGTACTACGAGTTCCGCATCGGCGACTACCAGGCCGAGCTCGGGATCATCAACAGGAAGTTCGCGCCCTCCCACCCGGATGTCCCGGGCGGCCAGATCGTGAACTGGCACGTCGACGATGTGGCGGCCACCTTCGGGCGGCTGCTCGACATGGGAGCCACCGTCTACGAGCCGATCATCGAACGCGGCGAGGGAACCGGGTTCGTGACGGCCTCGGTGGTGGACCCGTTCGGCAATGTCCTGGGCATCATGTCCAATCCGCACTACCTGGAGATCCTCGGTGAGTCCCGGCCGCGATGAATCGTGCTCGGCATGGCGCGATACTCCTTCCGGCACTGTGCAGGGCACTCCTTCCAGCACTGTGCAGGAGCAGTGCCGAGGCGGACTGTAACAGCGTGACCGCGCCCGCTCGGTCAAAATGAAACGAATACATTTCAAGTTCGGGTCCGGCGGTCCGGGCGCACGGTAGCAGCGGGCACCGACAGCTCGCGGCCGTATCCGCCCGGGGCTCGCCGAGTAGTCCACGGCGCGCCGAAACATCCACAGCCTCAGCGAAACCCGAGGTCGGCCGCCCGGAGCGGTCCGCGGCGCGGCGCACTCTCGACGGCATGAACGCACCCGTCGAGCCCACGCCACCCGTCGAGCCCACCCCACCCGTCGAGCCGAAGTCGGCCGTCGAGCCCGAGCCACCCGATCGCCCCGAACCTGCCGCCGACCCGCCCTTCGAAGATCCCGGCGAGCCCGGGGCGCCGCTGCGGGCGCCCGGCGATCTGATCGCGGCCGTCCCGGCCATGCTCGGATTCATGCCCGCACGGTCGCTGGTGGTGGCGGTGCTCCGAGCGGATCAGGCGTCGCCGACTATCGCGGCGGTCGAGGTGGTGACCCGCATGGATCTCGACAATCCCGGGCGGAGCGCGATGGGGATGCTGGTCGAGCGGGTCGCGGGCATCTGCGTACGGCACCGGGCCGTCGCGGCGCTGGCCCTCGTCGTCGACGACCGGGCCACGGTGCCGACCCGCAAGCATCGCGGTGTGCGGGCGCGCAAGCACCACGATCTCGTTGCGGCGCTGGAACATCGGCTCGATGTCGACGCCGTGCCGCTGGCGGGGGCCTGGGCGGTGCAGGCCATCGGCGCCGAACTGCCGTGGTGGACGCTGTCCGGACCGTGGTCGCGCGGATTACAACCGGATCCGGCGGCCTCGATGGTGACGTTGCGGCATGTGCTGGCGGGCCGGCCGCTGCGCGGTTCCCGGCGGGAGCTGACCGATATCCTCGCTGTCGACCCGGTGGCACGCGACGCCACCGCCGCCGCCCTGGAGGTGGCGGTCGCCGCGGCCCGGCGGCCGGCCCGGGTTGTGCAGCACGGCGATCCGCGCCTGCAGCTGCGGCTCGAGGTGTGCCGGGTGCTGCGCTACCTGGAACGCGTCGGGGCCGGTGCCCGGCTCACGCCGGCCGAGGTGGCGGAGGTGGCCGTGGCCCTGCGGGATTCGGCGCTGCGCGACATCATGTTCGGGCTCGCCCCGGGCCCGCGCGCCGACGGTGCGGAGGCGTTGTGGCTGCAGCTGGCGCGGGCGCTGCCGGATCCGGATCGCGCCGAAGCGGCGGCACTGCTGGGCTATTGCGCCTACACGCGCGGGGACGGCCCGCTCGCGGGCGTGGCGCTGGACGCCGATCCGAAGCACCGCATGGCGATGCTGCTGGACCTCGGCTTACAGACGGGTCTGCGACCGGAGCGGCTGGGCCGCCTCGCGGACTCCGGCCGGGAGACGGCGGCCGAACTCGGCATCCACCTCGGGCCGGAGCCGCGATGACAATACGGCCGGCGCCGCGGACTCAGCGCGCGCTGTGCGCGCGGTCGCCCAGCGAGCGCAGGAAATCCCAGGCGTCGGAGACGATCTCGTCGAGATCGGTGTGCTCGGGTCGCCAGCCGAGTTCGGCGATGGCCTTGGCGCTGGAGGCGATCAGCACGGCGGGGTCACCGGCACGGCGTGGTGCGTCCACCGAATTGATCGGCAGGCCCGTCACCCGCGCGCACGCCGAAATGACCTCGCGCACCGAGAAACCGGTGCCGCTGCCCAGATTGAAGATGCGGTGCACGCCCGGCTGCGACTGCGCCAGCGCCCGCAGGTGCGCCTGCGCCAGATCGCGAATGTGGATGTAGTCGCGCACCGCGGTGCCGTCCGGCGTCTGGTAGTCGGTGCCGAACACCGAGATCGACTCACGATGACCGAGTGCGGTCTGCAACACCAGGGGGATGAGATGGGTTTCCACCACACGGTTCTCGCCGAGCCCGGCGTACGCGCCGGCCACATTGAAGTAGCGCAGGCTGGTCGCGGCCAGACCGTGCGCCGCCGCGTACGAGGTGATGGCGTAGTCGATGGACAGCTTCGACGCGCCGTAGGGGTTGGTCGGCTGCTTGGGCGCGTCCTCGACGATCGGCACCTGCTCCGGCTCGCCGTACACGGCCGCGGTGGAGGAGAACACCAGCCGCGGGGTGCCCGCGTCGCGCATGGCCTCGAGCAGGGCGAGGGTCTTCACCACATTGCCGTGCCAGTACTTCTCCGGCGCCACCACCGACTCGCCGACCAGCGACTGGGCCGCGAAATGCAGCACACCGTCGAAGGATTCGGCCGCGATGAGCTCGGCGCCCGCGGTGGCGATATCGCCCTCGACGAACTTGGCCCCGGCCGGGACGCCGTCGGCGTTGCCGGTGGACAGATCGTCGACGACCACGACCTCGTGGCCGTCCTCGAGCAGAACCTGCGCGCAGACGCCACCGACGTAGCCGGCGCCTCCGGTAACCAGAAGCTTCACGTATCAGACCAACTTCACTTGGACGGCGTGCGCCATCTCGTCGGACAGTTCGAATCCCTCATGGCCGGGCACCGAGATGATCACCGCACCCGGTTTGGTCTCCACGGTCACGCGGGCGTCGGGCACCACGCCCGCCTCCCGGAGCTGATTGATGGTCTCCGGATCGGTCTGGATGTGCTCCGAGAGCCGGCGCACCACCACGGCCTGCGCCTGCCCGGTCGGCAGATCGCTGAGCCGGACCAGCTTCTCGTCGGCGGAGGCATTGGCCTGCAGGCCCAGTTCGTCCAGGCCCGGAATGGGATTGCCGTAGGGGGAGGTGGTGGGGTGGTTGAGCACCTCGACCAGGCGGCGCTCGACCTCCTCGCTCATCACGTGCTCCCAGCGGCACGCCTCGGCGTGCACGTTCTCCCACTCCAGCCCGATGATGTCGACCAGCAATCGCTCGGCGAGCCGGTGCTTGCGCATCACGGCGACCGCCATGGCGCGGCCCTTCTCGGTCAGTTCGAGGTGGCGATCACCGGCGACGGTCAGCAGGCCGTCGCGCTCCATCCGCGCGACCGTCTGGCTCACCGTCGGGCCGCTCTGCTCGAGACGTTCGGCGATGCGCGCGCGCAGCGGCGTGACACCCTCCTCCTCGAGGTCGTAGATGGTACGGAGATACATCTCCGTGGTGTCGACCAGATCCTTCACCTGTTAAACCCCTTCGTCGGCACGAATTCTACCCATGCACGGCGGCTGCACCGGGCGACAGCTTATTTCGCGAACTCATTGTCAACACCCAGGACGGGCAGCGTGTTCCCTGCGGGTTCTCCGTGCGCACACAGCGTCGGCGATACCCTGCCATCCCGGTACGACAGCATTGCGGTGTCCAAAGCCTACGAACTCGTGCGACGCATTAGCGTGGCAGGTATGCCTGGCCGAGCTCGTGGTGACGGAACCCCCATCGGCGATGGAACCGTTGCCGGCGATGGAACCGTCGTCTGGTCCGATCGGTTCCTCGATTACACCTGGACCCCGGAGCATCCCATGCGGCCGGTGCGGCTGCAGTTCACCATGGCGCTCGCCGAGGGGCTCGGACTACTCGACGGAGTGGAGCTGATCACACCCGGGGCGGCCGCGGAATCGGAACTTCTGCGGGTGCACACCCATGACTACATCGAGGCGGTCAAGCACGCTCAGCAACCGCCCGGACCCGCTCCGACCGCACCGCCCTACGGACTCGGCTCGGCCGACAATCCGGTCTTCCCGCACATGCACGAGGCGGCCTCGGTGATCGTGGGCGGCACCCTGGCCGCGGCGCAGGAGATCGCGGCCGGGCGCACCCGGCGGGCGGTGAGCATCGGTGGTGGTATGCATCACGCCATGCCGGCCTCGGCAGCGGGGTTCTGTGTGTACAACGATGTAGCGGTGGCGATTTCGTGGTTGCTGGACAACGGGTTCGACCGCATCGCCTATGTCGATGTGGATGTGCACCACGGTGACGGTGTGCAGCGGGTGTTCTACGGTGACCCGCGCGTGCTGACCATTTCGGTGCATCAGCACCCGGCGACGCTGTGGCCCAACACCGGATGGCCGGAGGAGACGGGCTCGGGTCCGGCCGAGGGGACAGCCATCAATCTGCCCATCATGCCCGGCACCCGGGACCCGTTGTGGCTGCGCGGTTTCCATGCCGTGGTGCCGGGTGCGCTGGCGGCGTTCCGGCCGCAGATCGTGATCAGCCAGTGCGGGGTCGACACCCATCGCGAGGATCCGCTGGCGGATCTGGAACTCACGGTGGACGGTCAGCGCGCCGCCTTCATCGCCATGCGCGATCTGGCCGACCGATATGCCGAGGGCCGCTGGCTGGCGGTCGGCGGCGGCGGGTACGGGCTGATCCGGGTGGTGCCCCGGGCCTGGACCCATCTGCTGGCAACGGCTCTGGACCGCGCCATCGATCCCGCCACCCCGACGCCGCCGCAGTGGCGTGAGCAGGTGGGCGCCTACGCGCCCATGGTCGCCGTGCCCGAGAGCATGGGCGACGGCGCGGATATCGGCTTCGCGCGCTGGGACGGCCCCGGGGGCGGCCGCGAAACCGGCGACGAGCGCGCCGACCGCGCCCGCCGGGCTCTCGACATATCCGTATTGGCTACGCGCCGGGCGAGTTTCGGCCTGCTCGGCCTGGATCCGGAGGATCCCCGTGACTGACTCCGCCGCCCCGCCCCTGCCCTCGGACACGCCCGGCACACCCGTGAATCCGTCTCCGCCGCCGGAGCATTGGTTCGCCGACGTGCTGGCCTCCGACGGTGGCGTGGTGGGATTGCGGCCGATCACCCCCGACGACGCGGAGGCGCTGGAGCGTTTCCACGAGGGGTTGTCGGATCGCACCCGGTATCTGCGGTACTTCGGTCCGTACCCGCGCATGACGCCGAAGGATCTGTACCGGACCACGCACGTCGACTATCGGGACCGGGTCGGGCTGGTGACCGAGCTCGGCGACGAGATCATCGCGGTGGGCCGCTACGAGTACCTGGCCGATCGGCCGGGACCCCGTGCGGCCGAGGTGGCCTTCGTGGTCGCCGACGGCCATCAGGGGCGTGGGCTGGGTTCGATTCTGCTCGAGCATCTGGCGGGCGCGGCGGCCGAGAACGATTTCGAGACCTTCGTGGCCGAGGTGCTGGCCGAGAACAATGCCATGGTGCAGGTATTCCGGGACGCCGGATATCAGGTGCAGCGCAGCCGCGACGGGTCGGTGCTGCATCTGGAGTTCGCCATCGACCCCACCGAGGCGCTGCTGTCGGTGCGGGATTCGCGGGAGCGAGCCTCGGAGGCGCGCAGTGTCGGGAACCTGTTGTCGCCCAAGTCCATCGCGGTGATCGGGGCCACCCCGTCGACCAGCCGGGTGGGTGGCGCGGTGCTGGCCAACCTGCTGTCGGGTGCCTACCAGGGGCCGGTGTTCCCGGTGAACCGCAATCGCACGGCCGTGCGCGGGGTGCGGGCGTATCCGACGGTGCGCGACATTCCCGACGAGGTCGATCTGGCGGTGATCGCGGTGCCCGCCACCGAGATCGGGTCGGTACTCGACGATTGCATGGCCAAGGGCGTCAAGGGGCTGGTGGTGCTGACCGCCGGATTCTCCGAGACCGGTCCGTACGGCTATCAGGCCGAGCGGGAGCTGGTCGACGCCGCGCGGGCGCACGGTATGCGGGTGGTGGGGCCGAGCGCGCTCGGTATCGCCAATACCGATCCGCGGATCGCCCTGAACGCCACCCTCGCACCGGTGCTGCCCGGGCGCGGGCGCATCGGATTCTTCTGTCAGTCCGGACCGTTGGGCGCGGCCATTCTCGGTGAGGCGGCGGCGCGGCAGCTGGGACTGTCCACCTTCGTCTCCGCCGGCAACCGCGCCGACGTCTCCGGCAACGACCTGCTCCAGTACTGGGACAGCGATCCGGACACCGATGTGGTGCTGCTGTACCTGGAGACCTTCGGCAATCCGCGCAAGTTCTCCCGCATCGCGCGCCGGGTCGCGCACACCAAACCCATTGTGGCCGTGAACAGCGGCCGCAATGCCGCGCGGGTGGAGGGGGACCGGGACCTGGACCGGTCGCTGGTGCGCAATCTGTTCGCGCAGGCCGGGATCATCCAGGTCGATTCCATCACCGAGCTTTTCGACTGCGCCATGCTGCTGGCCTATCAGCCGCTGCCGGCCGGGCCGCGCCTGGCGGTGATCGGCAACAGCGCCGCGCTGAGCTGGCTGGCGGTCGACGCGGCGCGCGGGGAGGGACTCGAGGTCGATGAGCCCACCGACCTCGGGCCGCAGGCGAGTCCGGCGGACTACCTGACCGCGGTCGCCGCGGCGGTCACCGACCGGGCGGTGGACGCGGTCATCGTCATCTATTCGCCGCCGGTGCCGGCGGCGGTCGCCTCCTTCGCCGAGGCCATTCGCTCCGGCGCCCAATCCGATCCCGCCACACCGGTTCTCACCACCTTCGTCGCCGATCAGGGCATGCCCAACCTGCTCGCCACGCGCGGGCTGGGCGGAATTCTCGAGCGCGGTTCCATTCCCTCCTACGGGGATCCGGAACGGGCCGCGCGGGCGCTGGCCCGGGCGCGCCGCTACGCCGACTGGCGTACCCGGCCGCTGTCGCCGGTGGTCCGTCCGGGCGGCGTCGACACCGCGCGGGCACGGGAACTGGTGGCGGAGTGGATGAACGCGGACTCGGCGCACTGGCTCACCGACCTGCAGGCCGCGGAACTGCTGGGCTGCTACGGAATTCGCGTGGTGGAGTTCCGCGAGGTGCTCGATGCCGACGCCGCGGTGGACGCGGCCGAAGAGCTGGGTTTTCCGGTGGCGGCCAAGGCGACCGGCGAAATGTGGCGCAATCGGCCGGATCTCACCGGGGTGCGGCTGGATCTGTGGCGCCCGGACGCGGTGCGGCGCGCGTTCACCGACCTGCGCGAGATCTCGGGCAATCCGGTACACATTCAGCGCATGGCGACCAAGGGCGTGGGCTGTACCTTCCGGGTGCAGGACGACCCGTCGTTCGGCTCGGTCATCAGTTTCGGGCTCTCGGGCACCATCATCGATCTGCTCGGCGACCGCGTCTACCGGGCGCTGCCGCTGACCGAGGCGGAGTCGGCCGAACTCATCGACGCGCCCCGCGCCGCCCCGCTGCTGTCGGGCACCGTGGGCGGCCGCGATATCGGCAAACCGGTGGACAAGGGCGCGCTGGCCGAACTGGCGCAACGGATCTCGGCGCTGTGCGACGACCTGCCGGAGGTGCGGGAGCTGCAGTGCGAACCGGTACTGGCCTCGCCGGAGGGCGCGGCCGTGCTGTACGGACGGGTGCGGATCGGGCCGGAACCCAACAGGTTCGATATCGGTCCGCGCCGGATGGGTTGAGCAGCCGCCCCGACCCCGACTATGACAAGGGCGAGCGGCCGGGACACCAGAAGCAGTGCTTCGGAGAGGTGAACGTAGTGCAGGCAAACCAGATCGAGACAGCGACCGCGCCACTGCGCGACGACATCCGGTTCCTCGGCGGGATCCTCGGTGACACCATTCGCGACCACGAGGGTGCGGAGATCTTCGACCTGATCGAGCGGGTCCGGGTGGAGGCCTTCCGGATTCGCCGCTCCGAGGTGGAGCGCAGCGCGGTGGCCGACATGCTGCGCGATGTCGACATCCGCACCGCCATCCCGGTGATCCGCGCCTTCAGCCACTTCCTGCTGCTGGCCAATCTAGCCGAGGACCTGCAGCGGGATCGGCGGCGTGCGGTGCACGAGGCGGCGGGGGAGCCGCCCCAGGATTCCAGCCTGGCCGCCACCTACCGCAAGCTCGACGCCACCGGACCGGACGGGGACATGGTGGCAGACCTGCTCACCGACGCCCTGGTGTCGCCGGTCATCACCGCGCATCCGACCGAGACCCGGCGCCGCACCATCTTCGATGTGCAGGCCCGGATCACCGAGCTCATGCGGCAGCGGCAGCGCTACAACAAATACGAGCCGGAGTTCGCCGAGCTCGAGGTCGACATCCGCCGGCAGGTACTGCAGCTGTGGCGGGCGGCGCTGATCCGGCTGGCGCGCCTGCGGATTCAGGACGAGATCGAGGTCGGGCTGCGCTACTACGACCTGACGCTGTTCGATGTCATCCCGCGCATCAACGATCAGGTGCGGGCCGCGCTGCGGTCGCGGTGGCCCGGACACGAACTGCTGGCGCGCCCGATCCTGCGGCCCGGCTCGTGGATCGGCGGCGACCGGGACGGCAATCCCTTCGTCACCGCCGACGTGGTGCACCGGGCCACCCACCGCGCGGGTGCGGTCGCCTTCGACCGGTACCTGAAATCGCTGCTGGAACTGGAGAAGACGCTGTCACAGTCGGCGCGACTGGTGCCGGTGACCCCGGAGCTGTCGGCTCTCGCCGACGCCGGATTCGACGATTCACCGCAGCGCGCTGACGAGCCGTACCGCCGTGCCGTTCGCGGTATCCGTGCGCGGCTGAGCGCCACCGCGCGCCGGGCGCTGGGGGAGATCCCCACGGACGGCATCGATGTCGGCGCGCAACCGTACACCGCGCCCGCCGAGCTGCTGGCGGATCTGGGCGTGGTCGACGCCTCCATGCGCGCATCCGGCGACGGGCTGCTGGCCGATGACCAGCTGGCCACGCTGCGGGCCGCGGTGCAGACCTTCGGGTTTCATCTGCAGGGCCTGGACATGCGCCAGAATTCCGAAACCCACGAGCAGGTCGTGGCCGAGCTGTTCGCCTGGGCCGGAGTGCATTCCGACTACGCCTCCCTCGACGAGGCGCGGCGGGTCGAGCTGCTGTCCGCCGAATTGACCACGCGCCGGCCGCTGGTCGGACCGAACGCGGCGCTGAGCGAGCTCGCCGCCAAGGAACTCGGAGTGGTGCGCGCCGCCAGGGCCGCGCTCGACGATCTGGGCCCGGACACCGTGCCCAACTACATCATCAGCATGTGCACCTCGGTGAGCGACATGCTCGAAGCCGCCCTGCTCCTGAAGGAGGCGGGCATTCTCGATCCGGGCGACGCGGACACTCCACCGTCCAGTCCGGTCGGGGTGGTGCCGCTGTTCGAGACCATCGACGACCTGCGCGACGGCGCCGAAATCCTCGGCGCCGCACTGGAAGTGCCCGCCTATCAGCGGCTGGTGGCCGCGCGCGGCATGCAGCAGGAGGTCATGCTCGGGTACTCCGACTCCAACAAGGACGGCGGGTACCTGGCTGCCAACTGGGCGCTGTATCGCGCCGAGCTGAACCTGGTGGAGGTGGCCCGCAAGACCGGAATCCGCCTGCGGCTCTTCCACGGTCGCGGCGGCACCGTCGGCCGCGGCGGCGGCCGCAGCTACGACGCCATCCTGGCCCAGCCCGCCGGTGCGGTGCGCGGTGCGCTGCGCCTGACCGAGCAGGGCGAGGTCATCTCCACCAAGTATGCCGATCCCGGCACCGCCTACCGCAATCTGGAGGCGCTCGTCGCGGGCACCCTGGAGTCCACCCTGCTCGATGTCGAGGGCCTGGGCGCGGATGCCGAACCCGCCTACGAAATGCTGGACGAGCTGGCCGAATCGGCCCGCGCGGCGTACTCGAAGCTGGTCCACGAGACCCCCGGTTTCGTCGACTACTTCCGGGCCTCCACCCCGATCGCGGAGGTCGCCGACCTGAACCTGGGCAGCCGCCCCGCCTCCCGCAAGCCCACCAACTCCGTCTACGACCTGCGTGCCATCCCGTGGGTCATGGCCTGGAGCCAGTCCCGCGTCATGCTCCCCGGCTGGTACGGCACCGGCACCGCGTTCGAACAGTGGATCGGCGACGACCCGGCCCGCCTGGCCACCCTCTCCGACCTCTACCGCCGCTGGCCCTTCTTCCGCACCGTCCTGTCCAATCTGGCCCAGGTGATGGCCAAGGCGGACATGGACATCGCCGCCTCCTACGCCGGCCTGGTCCCCGATAAAGCCTTGCGCGACACCGTCTTCCACATGATCTGCGACGAGTTCACCCGTACCGCCCGCATGCACGCCGCCATCACCGGCACCGACGAACTCCTCGCCGACAACCCGGCCCTGGCCGAGTCCATCCACAACCGTTTCCCGTACCTCGAACCCCTCAACCAGCTCCAGGTCGAACTGCTACGCCGCCGCCGGGCCGGCGACACCTCCGAACTGGTCGAGCGGGGCATCCTGCTCACCATGAACGGACTGGCCACCGCACTCCGCAACTCCGGCTAGCCGCACTCGGCCCTGACTCGGCTGCCCCCGAAGGGACTCGGCTGCCCCGGAAAGCGTGGGCAGCCCAGATAAATGGAATCTCGATATTTCACACTCTGCGAACGTTAGTGTTCGTCGACCCCGTCGGCGGGGTCGACGAACAGGAGTTTCAAATGCGTGTGAGCAGAACGCTCCGTCGCCGAATCGGCTGGGGTGCAACGAGTTTGATGGCCGGGGCTGCTGTGGTCGCAATGACCGCGGCGACCGCTTCGGCGGACGGCCTGCTGCAGATGAAGATCATCCCGCCCAACGGTGGCTTCGTGGTCGGCGCGACCGCGGGCATCCAGGCGATGGCCGGTGGTTCGCTGTTCCCGACCGCGAGCTCGCGGGTGATCTTCCGCGACAACGGGGTTTGCTTCTATGCCTTCTATCCCGGGATGGACGAGGCCGGGTTCGGCGCCGAGTGGACGCCGACGACCGTGGGCACTCACACGGTCACGCTCTCGCAGGGTTCGGATTCGGTGACGCAGACCGTGGTGGTCGCTCCGGCGCCCGCCGGTGCCCCGGTCCCGACTCCCTCGACCACGGGTTGCGGCGGTGGTGGCGGCAGCATCGGCACCGGCAGTCTCGGGTTCTGAGTTCCGTCGTTTCGTTTCGATGGCCACGGTGTCCGACTCCGTGGCCGTCTTTCGGTCAATTGGGTAGGAGTAATCCTACGGTTGACGGGTAGGTAGTTTCCTACCTATCGTGTGGTCATGCCCTACCGCTTGAAGTCCGGGACCGCCGATCGGGTGTTCGGGGCGCTGGCCAACCCCACCCGGCGCGACATTCTCGAGCTGCTGCTCGAGGGAGAGCAGTCGGTGCAGGTGATCGCGGAGCGCTTCGATATGGCGCGGCCCAGTGTCTCGGAGCATTTGAAGGTGCTGCGGGATGCGGGGCTGGTGGCCGAGGACAAGCGCGGCAGGCAGCGGTTCTACCGGGTGGAACCCGAACCGCTGCACGACTTGCAGTCCTGGCTCGATCCGTTCGAACGGTTCTGGCGGGCCCGGCTGCGCGACCTGGGCGCGGTGCTGGATGCCATGCCCGACGATCCCGAGGAGAAGGACCGATGATGACCGACGACATCACCACGATCGAACTCGATCACTACTACCCGCATCCGCCGGAGAAGGTGTGGCGCGCGCTCACCACGCCGGAACTCATGGGGCAGTGGATGATGCGGCCCATCGGTTTCGAACCGGTGGTGGGCACGGTCTTCGAGATGAGGACCCAGCCGATGCCCGGTCAGAACTTCTCCGGCGAGATTCGCGGCGAGGTGCTGGAAGTCGTTGCGCCGCAGCTGCTCAGCGTCAGCTGGAACGACGCGAAGTCCGATCGGGACAGTGGCTGCGTGATCAGCTGGACCCTGCGGCCGGAGGGGCGCGGCACCCGAATCCTGTTCAGCCACCGTGGTTTCGATCCGGAGGATTCGGTCATGCAGCGGGCGCGCAGCATCATGGGCGGCGGCTGGAAGGGCATGCTGGACCGGCTGGAGTCCGTCCTCGCGGACGCCGAGCCGGTCCAGCAGACCCCGGAGTAGGCCCGGGAACGGCCGGGGCGGGGACGTCAGGCCGTGAAGGAGTCGGTGTGGTCGCGCACCCAGTCGGCGTAGCCGCGCGGCGCGCGGCCGAGCACCCGCTCGACGTCGCCGGTGATGATGGCGTTCGCGCCCGCGGCCACGTAGGCATGGCCGGCCAGTGCGCCGGCCGCGAATTCCTCGGACATGCCCGCCCCCAGCATGAACTCGCGTGCCGCGTCGTGCGCGATATCGGTGACCTCGATCGGGCTGCCGAGCGCGGCGGCGAGGACGTCGGCCTGCTCGCGCGTGGTCAGCCAGGCCGGGCCGGTGAGCGTGAGCACCCGGCCCGAATGCGCGTCGGAGAGCAGCGCTTCCACCGCCACCGCCGCGACATCACGCGGATCGACCACGCCCTGCGCGCCGGTGCCGGTCATATTCGGCACCGGCTGCCCCGCCTTGATCGCTGCGCTCCAGCTCAGGGTGTTCGACGCGAAACTGCTGGGCCGCAGGATGGTCCACGCCACGCCGCTGTCCCGGACCGCCCGCTCGCCGGGCGCGTGCCAGGTGCCGACCCGGCCCAGATCGGGGTCGCCGGTGCCGATGGCGGACAGCTTCACCAGGCGCTGGACGCCGGCGTCGCGGGCCGCCTCGATCAGCGCGCGATCCAGTTCGACATAGTCGGGTCCGAGCAGCCCGACCAGGAATGCGGCTTCGGCCCCGCTGAAGGCCGGGGCCATCGACGCGGTGTCGGCGTAGTCGCCGCGCACCACCTCGACGCCGTCGGGGACCTGGGCGCTCTCCGGATTCCGGGTCACCGCGCGCACTTTCACCCCGCGCGCCGCCAGCTGCCGGACGACTTCACTTCCGATGGTGCCCGTGGCACCGGTGATAACGATCATGGGAATCACCCTGCCGACCCACCCCCGTCCGGCTATAGGAAAAACCGGCACACCCGTGACCGCCGAAGCTGCCTAGAGTTGATCGGGTGACCACTGCGCAAACCCTGGCTCCAGTCGTGACCGCCGAGGATCTCGAACGCCGCCTGACCCCGCCTGCCGCGCTGCGTCCGTGGATCACCGAGATCGCCTGCATTCCGACCGTCCACCCCGGGTCCGCCGCCTTCACCCACATTCCCCAGGCGGTCACCTCGATCGTGCTGCGCACCGAGGAATCCGGCCGCCGGGACGCGTGGGTGCTGGGCCCGCGCACCCGCGCCACCTACTCCAGCCCGGACACGGCCGCGGGCTGCACCCGAATCCGCCTGGCTCCCGGTGCGTCCCAGCCCCTGCTGGGCATCGCGGCCGCCCAGCTGACCGACCGGATCGCCGTGCTGTCGGACTTGCCCGGCCCGGTCGCCGATCTGGCCGACCGGCTGCTCGAGCTCGATCCCGACGAGGTCGCCCCCTTCCTGGAAGCCGTGCTCCCGCACCGCCTCTCGGAGGATTCGGTTCGCCGCGACCACCGCCGGCTACTGGATTCGGCGGTCGCCGCCATGGACACCGCCGGCCCGGTCACCGCACTGGCCGCGGACCTGGCCGTCTCCGAACGCCAGCTGCGCAATCTGTTCGCCGCCGGAATCGGCGTGTCGCCCAAGCACTATGCCCGCATCACCCGGGTTCGTCAGGTCCTGGCCGCCGCGGGCAATACGCCGTGGTCACACGTGGCCACGGCCTCCGGCTACTACGACCAATCCCATATGACCGCAGACTTCCGCTCCCTCATGGGCGTTCCGCCCACCGCCTACTTCCGCGGCGATATCCCGGCCCCCAGCCCCTGCCAATCCCTGACCCGGCTCTGACCCTGGGCCGCAGGGGTGCGGACGCCGCTGCCCGGCAACCACATTCGCATCGGAGGACCCGGCGCATGGAAACGCCGGCCGACTCTGCGCGCCCGGAGGGGACGTTCGGGCAGCGGAATCGGCCGGCGGGAATCGGGCCAGCGCCTCGAAAGTGGCCCGACGATCAGAGAGTGCGGAGCCGGGCAGGGGGACCGGCTCCGCGGGTGTGAACTAGCTGGCGTAGGCGCGCAGGCGGTCGGCGCGCTCGCCCTTGCGGAGCTTGGACATGACCTCGCGCTCGATCTGGCGGACGCGCTCGCGGGACAGGCCGAAGAGCTTGCCGATCTGGTCGAGGGTGCGCGGCTGGCCGTCGTCGAGGCCGTAGCGCAGGCGGATGACCTGCTGTTCGCGCTCGTCGAGGGTGGCCAGCACGCTGCGCACGTCGCGGTGCAGCAGACCGGCGATGACGGCGCTCTCGGCGGAGGTGGCCTCGGAGTCCTCGATGAAGTCGCCCAGCGGGGCCTCTTCGTCATTGCCGACCGGCATGTCCAGGGATACCGGGTCGCGGCTGTGGTCGAGCAGGTCGGCGATCTTGTCGACCGGGATGCCCGACTCGTTGGCCAGTTCCGCGTCGGTGGCCTCCCGCCCGAGCTGCTGGTGCAGTTCCCGCTTGATGCGGGCCAGCTTGTTCACCTGCTCGACCAGGTGGACGGGGAGGCGGATGGTGCGGGACTGGTCGGCCATGCCACGGGTGATGGCCTGGCGGATCCACCAGGTGGCGTAGGTCGAGAACTTGAAGCCCTTGGTGTAATCGAACTTCTCCATGGCGCGGATGAGACCCAGGTTGCCCTCCTGGATCAGGTCCAGCAGCGGCATGCCACGACCGGTGTAGCGCTTGGCGAGGGAGACCACGAGGCGGAGGTTCGCTTCCAGCAGGTGCTGGCGGGCGGCCTGACCCTCGCGAACCAGGATCGCCAGATCCTTCTTCTTCGCGGCGGACAGACGCTTGCTCGTCTCCAGCAGGTGCTGAGCGTAGAGGCCCGCCTCGATGCGCTTGGCCAGCTCGACCTCGTCGGCCGCCGTCAGCAGCGCCGTCTTACCGATCCCGTTCAGGTACACACGTACCAGGTCGGCGGCGGGGCTCTGGGCGTCGAGGTCTTGTTCGCTGGTGCGCACGTCAGTGGTGGCGGGGCTTGTCATGACTTGCCTCCTGTCGGTGGTGTCTCGCTCCGTTCAACGGACCCGACTTCAGGAAAGTTCCCCGCCAGACCACCGGTAAACCGCGCTTGATCTGCGGTTTTTACGGCGCACGGCTGAGAAGTTCCTGAGAAGCGCGCATCGCCGGGAACACGCGCCACCGGCGGACGACCCTCGGTGACCGGGTGGTTGCCCACCGCCGCGCCCGAACTTCCTGACGCGACAAGCGAATACGTGTGTACGGGCCTTGCCCGGACGTCGTGATTCGAGCACGTGGTTGAACGAATCGCGGCTCGGGCGCATTCCCGCGGCCGCCCGGATCGGTATCTGGGCGACATGTGATCGTGACGGACCTCACCGCCCGTCAGCGGCGGTTTCCAGCGGAAATACCGACGGCCGCCGGGGCAGGCCCGGCGGCCGTCGGCGGGGGAGAGCCCTCGCTCAGCGCGGGTGGACGAGACCGTGCCGGACCAGTCCGGCCACCACGGTCATCGCCGCGCTCTCGAAGTCGGGGGTCGCGGCGTCGCCGGTTTCGCTGAAGGCCAGCAGTTCGAGGAGTTCGCGCAGGGGGAGGCCGTCGGGGCGCATCCCGGACAGCAGCGCGGCGGTGGTGTCGTCGACCTCGTGCTGCCAGCGCGGGCCGTCGCCGCGGTGCAGCCGCGCCACCGCCTGCGTCCAGCCCGCGTCGCCGGGGAGATAGACGCGTTCGAGCGCGGTGGCCGGATCGACCTGGTAGCGCGAGTCGAGGATGAGGTCGGGATCGGCGGCCGCGGCGCGCAGCCAGGCCGAGCGCTCGAAGTAGGCGATGGCCTCGGGGCCGAGCGGGTCGTCGAAGCTGTGGGTCAGATCCTCGGCGAGCAGTTCGGTCGGGCCCTCGGTGGCGCGCAGGTAGACGAAACCGAAGCCGATGCCCTCGACGTCGGCCTCACGGAAGGCGTCGAGCCAGCGTTCGGCGCGGGCCTGGGCGGCGCCCTCGCGCGGATCCAACCCGGCGTCGCGCAGCCAGGTACCGACATAGAGGGCCGGATCGGCGATGTCGCGCTGCACGATCCAGGCGTCGATACCGTGGTCGGGCAGCCAGCTCGCGACGCGGCTGCGCCAGTCCTGGCCGTCGAGGTGCACCCAGGAGGCGAGCAGTGCCGCGGTGCCGCCCGGGTTCAGCAGGTCCGGAATGCCGGAGATGACAAGTTCGCTCGCGCCGTCGAGGGCGAGGCCGGAGTCGCGGTAGGTGTGCTCGACGCGGGCCGGGCCCACCACGAACGGGGGATTGGCCACCACCTGGTCGAAGCGGCGGCCGGCCACCGGTTCGAACCAGGAGCCTTCCAGCAGTTCGATATCGAGGTCGTTGAGCGCGGCGGTGGCCCCGGCCAGCCAGAGGGCGCGCTTGTTCACGTCGGTGCCGGTGACGGTGCGGCCGTAGGCGGCGGCGTGCACGGCCTGCACGCCGCAGCCGGTGCCCAGATCCAGGACGGTGCCGACCGGGCGGGTCGGGGTGGCGCGCAGCAGCGACAGCGAGGCATGGCCGACGCCGAGCACGTGGTCGGCGTCGAGACTGCGGCGGCGCATGGAGTCGTCGAGGTCGGATAGCACCCAGCGGGTGCCCTCGCCGAGATCGAGGGGACGCAGATCCAGGGCGGCGCGGACCTCGTCGCCGTCGCGCTCCAGCAGCCCCGCCGCGGTGGCGCGGTCGATGCTCACCGGCGAAAGGGCCGCCGCCGCTTCACGTTCGGGGACCGGATCGCCGAGCAGCAGCAGGCGCACCAGGGTACCGAGCTCGCCGAGATCGGCGGCGGCGCGGCGGACGGGGACCGGTTCGCCGCGGCCGAGGGCGGCGTGGGCGGCGTCGCCCAGCGCCTCGAGCAGGGTGTCCGCGTCGTAGCGGACGCGGGTCAGCGCCGCGCGTAGGTCGGGCGCGAGGTCGGCGAGCAGGGACGAGGTGGTCGTCTGATCCGTCGGCATGACATCGAACTCTGCCACCGCTACCGATGGGCATCCGGCGGCGGGCCCGGTTCGCCCCATCGGATCGCGGGGAAACCGGTTGGTAGCTGGCCGCCGGACGCCATTAATTTCGGCTCACTTATCGATGAATTTGCGATCTCACCTGCGGTTATTCGACCCGCTCGCGACCACCTTCGTTGCTACTGTGACCGGGATCACCAGGAGGTATCGCAGTTGACAACTGAATCCAAGACCGGCCGTCCGGATCTCGAATGGACCGAGGTCTACGACAGCCCCGAGTTCCAGCGCCTGCGGCATCGCTTCCGGCGCTTCGTTTTCCCCATGACCGCTCTGTTCCTGTCCTGGTACGCGCTGTACGTGCTGCTCGCCGACTACGCGCACGACTTCATGTCGCACAAGGTGGGCGGGAACATCACCGTCGGGCTGATCTTCGGCCTGCTGCAGTTCCTTTCCACCTTCGTCATCACCGGTCTCTACGTGCGTTACGCCGACCGCACCCTCGACCCGATGGCCGAGCAGATCCGCGCCGAACTGGAAGGACCGACCCGATGACCGTGGATCTGGCAGCGGCCGTGGAGGGCAGCCGGCCCGGGCTCAACATCACCATCTTCGCGATCTTCGTGGTCATCACGCTGGGCATCGTGGTGTGGGCCAGCCGCGACAACCGCACGGCCGCAGACTATTACGCCGCCGGGCGCGCCTTCTCCGGGCCGCAGAACGGCATCGCCATCTCCGGCGACTATCTGTCGGCCGCCAGCTTCCTGGGCATCGCCGGGGCCATCGCGGTGTACGGCTACGACGGCTTCCTCTATTCCATCGGGTTCCTGGTGGCCTGGCTGCTGGCGCTGCTGCTGGTCGCCGAGTTACTTCGCAATACCGGCAAATTCACCCTCGGTGATGTGCTGGCCTTCCGGATGCGGCAGCGGCCGGTGCGGGCGGCGGCGGCCACCTCCACGCTGGCGGTGAGCCTGTTCTATCTGCTCGCGCAGATGGCCGGAGCGGGCGTGCTGATCTCGCTGCTGCTGGGCGTATCGGGCTCGGCGGGACAGAATCTGGTGATCGCCGTCGTCGGCGCGATCATGATCGTCTACGTGCTCGTCGGCGGCATGAAGGGCACCACCTGGGTGCAGATCGTCAAGGCGGTGCTGCTGATCGGCGCGGCCGCGGCCATGACGGTGTGGGTGCTGGGGCGCTACGACTTCAACTTCTCGAGCCTGCTGCACGATGCGGTGAACCATGGCGGCAAGACCGGTGCGAAGCTGCTCGAGCCGGGCTTCAAGTACGGCAAGAACGGCACCAGCAAGCTCGACTTCCTTTCCCTGGCACTGGCTCTGGTGCTGGGGACGGCCGGGCTGCCGCACGTGCTGATGCGGTTCTACACGGTGCCGACGGCCAAGGAGGCGCGCCGGTCGGTGGTGTGGGCGATCGGCCTGATCGGGGTCTTCTATCTGTTCACGCTGGTGCTCGGGTACGGCGCGGGCGCGCTGGTGGGGCCGGAGAAGATCGCCAAGGCGCCGGGCAAGGAGAACGCGGCCGCGCCGCTGCTGGCCCTGGAACTGGGTGGGCCGGTGCTGCTGGGATTCGTTGCGGCCGTGGCGTTCGCGACGATTCTGGCGGTGGTCGCGGGCCTGACCATCACGGCGTCGGCGTCCTTCGCCCATGACGTGTACGCCAACGTCATCAAGCGCGGGAGCGGCGACAGCCGGGACGGCGAGGTGCGGGTCGCGCGGATCACCGCGGTGGTGATCGGGGCGCTGGCCATCGTGGGCGGCATTCTGGCAAAGAATCAGAATGTGGCGTTCCTGGTGGCGCTGGCCTTCGCAGTGGCGGCCTCGGCAAACCTACCGACCATTCTGTATTCGTTGTGCTGGCGGCGCTTCAACACCGCCGGCGCACTGTGGAGCATCTATGGCGGACTGGCCGTCACGATCGTGTTGATCGTGTTCTCGCCAGCGGTCTCCGGAGCGCCCACCGCGATGATCAAATCCCATGACTTCCACTGGTTCCCGCTCGCCAACCCGGGGTTGGTGTCCATCCCGGTTTCGTTCGCTCTGGGCTGGCTGGGGACCGTGCTGTCGAGGGAACGTGACGACGCCAAGTACGCCGAGATGCAGGTGCGGTCGCTGACCGGCACCGGAGCGGAAAAGGCTGTGCAACACTGATGTCCGAATAAAGTGGCGGAAAGTTCGCTGAATAGCGTTTCAGAATTTCAAGATCAACAATTTGAAGATCAAAAATACTGCCCCGCAACGAGGTTGGGCTGTGTATGCTATTGATCATGCACGGCCCCACTACGAGGTGGGATGACGGCGAGGCGGTGTCGTATTGGACCTCAACAGGCTACGGATGCGTAGAGCGAGTGCTATTGCAATCGCTTTCGGCGTACTGGCATTGATGGTCACAGGGGCGTTCGATCGATTGTTGCTGGGTGTTTTCATGGCCACCGGGCTGACGCTCGGCTGGGTGAACGCCCGGCTTACCTGGATGTCCATCGTCCGTATCACGGATGCGGAAACACCCAGCAAACAGAAATTGGCGCTGTCCTCGGCGTCGCGGCTGCTCATTCTGACCGCTTTGTCGATTGTGGTGGCATTCCTGACCCGGCCCTACGGCGTCGGAATCTTCTTCGGGCTGGCGGCCTTTCAGCTGATTCTGGTACTCCATACCGCTCTGCCCGAGGTGAAAGGGCTTCGACAGCAGTCATGAGCATTCCCGTCGCTTCCCTCGCCCATTCGTCGGCGCCGGCGCTGCTGGCCGCCGAGGATTCCTCGGGGGAGTCCAAGATCCATGTCGGCGACCACGCCCAGGCGCATCTGCTGGGCATGACCTTCAATGTGGACACCATCGTGTCCACGGGGGTGGCCGCGCTGATCGTACTGGCCCTGGCCTTCTACCTGCGGGTGAAGATCACCTCCGGGGTGCCCAACGGGGTGCAGCTGTTCTTCGAGACCGTCACGGTCCAGATGCGCAGCCAGGTGGAGACGGCCATCGGCATGAGGGTCGCGCCGTTCGTGCTGCCGCTGGCGGTCACGCTGTTCACCTTCATCCTGCTCTCGAACTGGTTGTCCGTCTTGCCCGTTCAGTACGGTTCGGGGGAATTGATCGCGCCGCCGGCGTCCGATTTCAATTTCACGCTGTCGCTCGCGTTGTTCGTGTTCCTGCTCTATCACGCCGCGGGCGCGTGGCGGCGCGGCCCGGGCGGGCACGTGAAACAGTTGCTGAAGGGCCACACCGGCTGGGGCCCCATGGTTTTCATCAATGTGGTTGAGGAAATCGCCAAACCGCTGTCGCTCTCGTTGCGACTTTTCGGCAACATGTTCGCGGGCGGCGTCATGGTTTCGGTGATCACGTTGTTCCCCTTCTGGATCAGCTGGGGACCGAATGCCATCTGGAAGGTCTTCGACCTGTTCGTCGGAGCCATTCAGGCATTCATCTTCGCCCTGCTGACCATCCTCTACTTCAGCCAGTCGATGTCGCTGGAGAGTGAAAACCACTGAGCGGCTTCAGCTGTTCAGCGCTATAACCCTTTGTCAAAGGAAGTGAAAAATGGCAGACCCAGCAACCGCGAGTATCGTCCAGGGCGCTCTCATCGGCGGCGGCATCATTCTGGCGGGCGGTGCCATCGGCGCGGGTATCGGTGACGGTCTGGCCGGTGCCGCTCTGATCAACGGCGTCACCCGGCAGCCGGAGGCGGAGGGCCGCCTGCGCGTGAACTTCTTCCTGACCGTGGGTCTGGTCGAAGCGGCATACTTCATCAATCTAGCGTTCATGGCATTGTTCGTATTCGCTACTCCCGGTAAGTAGACGTCATCATGTCTCCCAGAACGGATGTGGAGGCCGCCGGGAACTTCCTGGTTCCCAACGGCACCTTCTTCGCTGAGTTATTGATCTTCCTGATCGTGCTCGGAGTCATCTGGTTCTTCGTGGTTCCGCCGATACGAAAGGTGCTGGCGGAGCGGGAGGCACGCGTCGAGGTCACGACGGCGACCGCCAAAGAAGCCAGCGAAACCTTCGCCGAAGCCGAGGCGCGCTACGAGTCCGCGCTCGAGAAAGCCCGTACGGAAGCGGCCGACATCCGCAACCAGGCCCGGGCCCAAGGGCGCGCGATCCTCGAGGAAATGCGCGGCGAGGCACAGAAAGAGGCCGACCAGATCGTGGCCGAGTCCACGGCGCACCTCCGCGCCGAGGCCGACCAGGTCGCCGCCGAACTACGCGAAGCCGTCGAACCACTCGCTCAGGACCTGGCCGGCCGGGTCCTGGGCGGGAACGATCGTGCCCGGACCAGCGCGGGCCAGCAGAGAGGACGGGGGTCTGCATGATCCTCACCGATACCCATCTCGCCGAGGGTATTTACAACATCACCTTCGATTGGCCCGTCTTCTTCAGCCAGCTGTTCGGCTTCGCTGTCATCGTGTGGTTCTTCGTGAAATACGTTGTGCCACCCGTGAAGAGGATCATGAACAACGCTCAGGACCAGATCCGGCGGCAACTCGAGGAGAGCGAGGCGGCGGCGCAGCGACTG
Source organism: Nocardia sp. NPDC004711 (assembly GCF_053601595.1). Classification (NCBI taxonomy): domain Bacteria; kingdom Bacillati; phylum Actinomycetota; class Actinomycetes; order Mycobacteriales; family Nocardiaceae; genus Nocardia; species Nocardia sp. NPDC004711. Next base: position 161,370 of record NZ_JBSGCB010000013.1, read on the forward strand.
GCCACCGCCAAGGCTGCCTACGACAATGCCGTCGCCGAGGCACAGGCCGAACTCGACCGCATGCGCGAAGAGGCCCGGGCCGACGCCGACCGCATCATCCTGCAGATGCGCGAGGCCGCTGCGGCCGAGGTGGAGCGGGTGCGCAAGCAGGGCCGCGATCAGATCCTGCAGTACCGCAGGCAGATGATCCGTGACCTGGAGCAGGATCTGGCCGCCGCCATGCTCGCTCTCACCGAGGAGAAGGTGCGCGAGCAGATCGGTTCGCCCCAGGCACGGGCCGACAGCATCGAGAAGTTCCTCGAGGATCTCGAGGCGCTGGCCAACTCCGGCGAAGCGGCACGCCGCCAGCCGCAGACCGAGCGCAAGTAGCAGGACCGGCTACGTCGAAGCCCCTGCGTGCTTCCCGGCTCCGAGGAGCCTCGAAGCACGCGGGGGCTTCGACGATCCCGCGCCTCAGGCCGGCCGGCGGCCGGTCAGGCAGTAGGGCTGGCCGGCGGGGTCCGTCATGACGATCCAGTGCTTGCCGAGTTCGGCGCGGTGTGCGCCCAGCCGCTCGTGCCAGGTCGCCGTGGCCTCGATGTCGGTGCAGGCGATATCCGGGTGCGCCGACGTGGGTCGGTCATCGCCGAGGCGTTGCAGCAGCAGGTCGATCGGAAGGCCGGGACGCGCGGAGAGGCGGGCGAATTCCGGCAGGGTGCTGGGGCGCCAGGACCATTCGGTCAGGTCGGTCCAGAAGCGGGCCTCGGTCTCGTAGTCGCTCGCGCCGATGTCGAGGCAGATCTGGTCGAGCCGGCTGCGGTCGCCGGCGGGTCCGGTCACGGTCGGGGTGAGCGGGCCCGCGGAATCGCGGAAAGGTGTGAAGCAGAAGGGCATTCCGGCGGGGGAGTGCAGGACGGCGTAGCCGATGCGCGAAGTGAGGATGTAGTCCGCGGCGAGGGTGGCGCCCAGCTGCTGGGCGCGCTCGGTGGCCGCGCCGACATCGTCGACATCGAGGTCCAGATGCACGCGCGCGGGGCCCTCGATCGCCTGCATCTTGACCGTCGCGGCCCCGGAATCCGGTAGCAGCGTGACGAATTCGTCGCGTTCGCCCCGTGGCGCCGAGAGCTCGGTGCCGGTGATCGTGGTCCAGAACCGGGCGCTGTCGTCGAATTGTGCTGCGGGACAGTCCAGGAAGGCCCACATCCAGCGAATCGTCATGCTGTCTCCAGGGTTTCGCGCTTGCGGAAGGTCTTGCGGTAGGTCAGCGGCGGCACGCCCAGCTCCAGGCGCATGTGGTGGCGCAGCGAGGCGGAGGTGCCCATGCCCGCGCTGCGCGCCACCTCGTCGACGGTCAGGTCGGTGGTCTCCAGCAGGTGCCGGGCGCGCCGGACCCGTTGCTGCAGGATCCACGCCCCCGGCGCCATGCCGGTTTCGGCCTTGAACCGGCGGGTGAAGGTGCGCACGCTCATATGAGCATGCGCGGCAAGGGAGTTCAGGTCCAGCTCCCGGTCCAGGCGGTCCAGTGCCCAGCGGCGGGTGGGCGCGGTGCCCTCGCTGCCCGACTCCGGGACCTGTCGCTCGATGAACTGCGACTGCCCGCCGTCACGCCAGGGCGGCACCACGCAGTAGCGGGCCGCGCCATTGGCGGCGGCGCTGCCGTGATCGGTGCGGATCAGATCCAGGCACAGGTCGATGCCGGCCGCCAATCCCGCTGAGGACCAGACGTTTCCGTCCTGCACGAACAGCAGGTTCTCGTCGAGGAGAACCTTCGGGTAGAGCGCGCGGAACCGGTCGGCGAACTGCCAGTGGGTGGTGGCGCGGCGGCCGTCCAGCAGGCCCGCCGCGCCGAGCACGAACGCGCCGGTGCAGATGGAGACGATGCGGGCGTCCGGCCGGATGGTGGCCAGCGCCGCGGCCACCCGGGGCGGCAGCGTGCCCTCCTGCCGCGGCTGGGTGATGCGGGTGCCGGGCACGATCACGGTGTCGGCCCGGGCCAGCAGCTCGGGGCCGAATTCCGGGATGACGGTGTATCCACCGGTGGCGACCACACCGCCGGTGTCGACGCCGCAGGTGTGCACCTCGTAGAGCGGGTTGCCGTCCTCGTCGACGGCGGCGCCGAGCACCACGGGCGGGATCGACATGTCGAAGCCGACGGTCGGTTCCAGGACGAGGACGGCGACCAGATGGGGTGTCGGCACGATGCTCCTCTCGTGATGGCTGGATCTTGACGCATTGTGTCATTCTGGCCACTCGTGGCGGAAGGGCTTTTCGGTCACCCTCGTTCGAGTGAGCGAACTGAAGGACGATCTCGGCCGGGAATCATCGGGTGGCACAGCCCCGTTGCACGCCGGCGCGGACGGCTCGGCCACGAGCGGCACACCGCTGCCCGACGCACCCGCGACCAGGCGGCCGGGGCCGCATCCGGCGTGGATCGTGGCGGTGGTGGGCTTCATCGCGCTGCTGGGCGCGGCCGGCTTCCGCTCGGTGCCCGGTGTGCTCATGGACCCGCTGCACGAGGAGTTCGGCTGGTCGCACGGCACCATCGGCGCGGCGGTGTCGGTGAATGTGCTGCTGTACGGCCTGATCTCGCCGTTCGCGGCGGCGCTCATGGATCGCTTCGGTATTCGCCGGGTGGTGGCGTGCGCGCTGGTGCTGATCGCGGCGGGCAGCGGACTGACGGTGTTCATGACCCGGCCGTGGCAGCTCATGGCGACCTGGGGCCTGCTGGTGGGCGTCGGCGTGGGCTCGATGTCCATGCCGTTCGTGGCCACCATCACCGGGCGCTGGTTCGTGAAGCATCGCGGCCTGGTGACCGGCGTGCTCACCGCCGCGGGCGCGACCGGGCAGCTGGTCTTCCTGCCGCTGATCGCGAGCCTGGCCCGCGATCACGGTTGGCGCACACCGTCTCTCGTGGTGTCGGCGACGGCGCTGGCGGTGGTGCCGCTGGTGCTGCTGTTCATCCGCGACTTCCCCAGCGACGCCGGGGTGCGGGCCTACGGCGCCGAGCCGGACAGCGGGGTCGGAGTGCGCACCTCGGCGCCGGGTGGCGCGGCCCGCGCGGTGACGGTGCTGGCGACCATCGTCCGCAAGCCCGTGTTCTGGCTGCTGGCAGGCGGTTTCGCCATCTGCGGGGCATCCACCAACGGCCTGATCGGCACCCACTTCGTGAGCGCCGCCCACGATCACGGCATGCCCGCCACCACCGCGGCCGGATTGCTGGCGACGGTGGGCATCTTCGATGTCGCCGGCACCATCGCCTCGGGCTGGCTCACCGACCGCGTGGACTCCCGCTACCTGCTGGTCGCCTACTACTCGCTGCGCGGCATCTCACTGCTGTTCCTGCCGATCCTCTTCGGACCCGACGTACACCCCAGCATGTGGGCCTTCATCATCTTCTACGGCCTCGACTGGATCGCCACCGTCCCGCCCACGGTCGCCCTGTGCCGCGCCCACTTCGGCGCGGACGGACCCGTCGCCTTCGGCTGGGTCTTCGCCTCCCACCAGATCGGCGCCGCCCTGGCCGCTTTCGGCGCGGGCGTCATCCGCGACGTGCAGGGCAGCTACACCTTGGCCTGGTTCATCGCGGGCGGGTTGTGCGGGCTGGCGGCCCTGCTGTCAGCGGGGATACGTCCGCGCTAACCGTCGATTGCCCGGTGCGGCCGTGATTCCAGCGCTGTCTGATCGCGTCGTCCGTCCCAGCGGCTGGGCTCGTCCTTGGTGCGGGGCGGGCGGTCGTTGGCGATGAGGACCGCGATCCACGGCAGCGGGACGGAGACGCCGATGATCAGCAGCGAGAGCCACCAGCTGTGCCACACGCTGTAGGCGACGGCCGCGCCGATCAGGCACGGGATGCGCAACGACATGATGGTGATGTACCGCCGCACCCGGTCGCGATGCTGCTGCTCGAGCGAGGTCGCGGCCTCGGTGATCAGCGCCGGATGCTGCTTCTCCTCGCCCGGGAAGTAGCCCTGCGACTGGCGCAGTGGTTTCGGGATGGAACCGGCGGGATGGAACTCGACGTCCGGGCGATCCTCACCGCTCATGCCGTCGGCCTGGGATTCGCCGTCACGCTGCATACCCCGAGTCTTCCACTACCGCGCGTCGGATGCACACGCCGCCCGCCCTGCGACAGGCCGACCTGGCATGATTGAACGGTGAGCGCAGACACCCTGGTCCGTCCGGACGAGACCACCGACGAGTCGACCGACAACGACACTCCCAAGGTCTTCCATTACGTCAAGAAGGAGAAGATCGCCGAGTCCGCGGTCATGGGCACCCACGTGGTCGCCCTCTGCGGCGAGGTCTTCCCGGTCACCCGTTCCGCCAAGCCGGGTTCCCCGGTCTGCCCGGACTGCAAGCGAATCTATGAAATGATGAAGCGGGACTGACCGGTCTGGTCGACAGGCATCCCGTGAACGGCTGGGCGCGATGACCACGGCACGTGAGGTTCCCGATCCGTGGTCAGGCTCGCGCAGCACTCCGCACTGGGTTCCCGCCCGCGGATTGGCCAATGGGCTGAACTCACAGTCCTGGGCAGTCCTCGCCGACTTGGCCGAGTCGCAGGTGTACCGAGTGCTGTTCGCGCTGATCGACGCGGGGATCGCAGCCTACGTCCTGCCTGTGCGCACGACCGTGCTGGAGCGCGGTGATCCGGAGGTCGTATGGCGGCTCTGGGTCGATATACCGCGGTATCGCGCGGCCGAGGATTTGTTGATGGAGTTGCTGCGCTACGGCCGCCCTCGGCGCCGGCCGAAACCGGTGGAGGGCCGTCGTCGGCGCCGGCGAGTGCCCCTGGTTCGCAAGCCGCAGTGAGCCCCCGGGCTGCACATGAAGCCAGACCGTCGCGTGCGCGGCGCGCGATTCCGACGGACGTGTTCAGGCTGCGGTGTCGGTGTGCGGCAGTGCGTCGAGCGACGGCAGGGGACGCCCGCAGATCTCGTGCGCGTCGTCTGCGGAGAGTCCGAACATGCGCAGCAGGTCTTCGGTGACCTGATCGGTCGCCTCGGCGTCGTCGCGTTCGGGCTGCTCGTGCAGGAGCTGGCCGAGGCAGATGGCGGCGCCGGTGACGATGGTCATCGCCAGCTCGGTATCGCGGACGTCGAATCGTCCGGCGCGGACACCGGCCTCGATATCGCGGCGGGCGCGGGGGGCGAGGCCCTGCTCGGAGCGCGCCAGCTGCAGGCCATTGTTGATCAGGACCTTGCTGAGCATCGGGTTGCGGCGGTGCAGGCGCCCGGTGAGCCGGAAGCTCTGGGCGAAGACCTGCGCCGGGTCGTCGACGTTGTCGCAGAGGGTGTCGAGCACGACGCCGTACAGGTCGAGCGCTTCCTCGACGGCGGCCTCGAACAGTTCTTCGCGGGTTTGGAAGTGGTTGTAGAACGACCCCATCCCGACGTCGGCGGCCTGGGTGATCTCCAAGATCGGCACGCTGAGCTTGCCCGCCGCGAGGAACGATTGCGCCGCCTTGACGAGCGCCGCGCGGGTACGCGCCTTCCGGCGCTCCAGGCGATTGGGTTGCCCGGATTGCGTGACCATCGCTGTCCACCTCTTCCCTGACACCGTAGGCCGCCCAGCATAGCGCCCCGGGTCAGTTCTGACGAAATTCTCAGAAGGTCTTGACTGACTTTTGGTTCGTGAGTGACGATATCGTCAGAATATGAAGGGAGCGGTCGATGAGCGGACATCACGACGTGCACAACGGCCTGCACAGTGCGCAGGGCGCAGTGCGGGGTGAGCACCCCGGCCGCGCCCGCAATCCGGTGGTGAAGGTGCTCGATCTGGCCTGGCTGGAATTCGAGAAGCCCGACCTGGAGCGCGCCGAGATCTTTTCTCGCGCTTTCGGTTTCACCACCGCCGCGCGGACATCCGAGGAATTGCACCTGCGCGGAACCGACGCCGGGTCGCCCTGTGTGCTGGTGCGGCGCGGTGATCGCTCCCGGTTCGTCGGCCCGGCTTTCCGGGCCGCCGAGACCGGCGATCTGCTGCGCCTGGGCGAGGAAACCGGTCGGCGGCCGCAGCCGCTGCCGGAGTCACTCGGCGGACTGGGTCTCGATCTGGCGGATCCGAGCGGGCTGCGGGTCCGAGTCGTCTCCGAAAACCACGAACTGCCCGGGCTGCCCGCGCAGCGGACGCAGGTGTTCAACAGCGGGCACGAGGTACTGCGTGTCAATGCCACCCAGCGGCCGCCCCGGGTTCCGGCGCAGGTGCAGCGCCTCGGCCATGTCGTCGTGCAGACCACCAGGTACCGGGAGACTCTCGACTGGTACCTGCGCTATCTGGGCCTGATCGTCAGCGACTTCCTCTTCTACCAGGGACAGCGGGAACGCGGGCCGGTGATGAGCTTCATTCGCTGCGACCGCGGCGCGACTCCGGCCGACCATCACACACTGGCGCTCACCCTCGGGCCGTCGAACCGGTATGTGCACTCCGCCTATCAGGTCGCCGATCTGGATGCGCTCGCCGCCGGCGGCGAGTACCTCCTCGACCACGGTTATCAGCGGTCGTGGGGAATCGGACGCCACATTCAGGGCAGCCAGATCTTCGACTACTGGCGGGATCCCGACGGTTTCATGGTCGAGCATTTCAGTGACGGCGACATGTTCGACTGCACCCTCGAACCGGGCTGGGCGCCGATGAGCGCGTCGGGGCTGGCGCAGTGGGGGCCGCCCGCCACCAAGGATTTCCTGGGTCTCTCCCCTGGGCGGGAATCGCTCAGAGAAGTGCGCTCGATCCTCGACGCACTGCGCGAGGACAACGAATTCGATCTCCGCCGCCTGCGCGGCCTGCTGAAAGTAGCCAACTCATGAGCATTTCCGTTCTCCGTACCGCGGACGCCTGGTGGGTCCGGACACCCGCCGGTGCGGCGCGCATCGATACCGCCGCGACCACGACGCGCGAACTGCTGGCGGATCGGGCGGCGATCGCCGCGGCCGCCGCGAGCCCGGATCTTGTTCCGGTCGAAAGTCTTTCGCTGATCTCTCCGGTGACCGCACCGTGCCGAGTCGTCGCGCAGATGACGAACTTCGCATCCCACGTGAAGGACTCGGGGCTGAACCCCGAGACCGTGCCGCTGACCTTCTTCCGCAAGAGCTCCGGATCGATCAGCGGTCCCTACGACGACGTGATCCGGCCCGCGCATGTGAAGCTGCTGGACTACGAGGTGGAGATCGGCCTGGTGTTCGGCCGCGAGATGCCGGTCGGCGCCGAGATCGACGATGACTCCCTCGGCGACTACATCGCGGGTCTGGTCGTGACGAACGACGTGTCGGCCCGGGACGTGCAGCTGCCGAAAACCCAGTTCTACGAGGCGAAGTCGTATCCGACCTTCACGCCCGTCGGCCCCGCACTGGTGCTGCTGGACGCCGACGAGCCGAAGCGGTTCACCGATCTACGCCTCCGGCTGTGGGTGAACGGCCGAGTACGCCAGGACATGACGGTCGCCGACATGATCTACCGGCCGGTCGAGACGCTGCGGGCCTTGAGCCGGTTCCAGCGCATGGACGCCGGAGACCTGCTGCTGACCGGAACTCCGATCGGCACCGCGCTGAGCGCTCCACCGAAGCCGGTCGAGATCATCGCGTCGCTGCTGCCGCCCAAGATGAAGTGGAAGCTGTTCTTCGAGGGCCAGGCCAAGAATCCGAAGTACCTCCAGGACGGCGATGTGGTCGAGGCGACCATCGGCACCGATGATGGTGTCCTCGACCTGGGCCGCCAGCGCACGGTCGTGAGGTACGCGCGGTGACCGGTAACCCGACCCTCGAGTCCGACGCCGAAGCCCTGCTGTGGCCGCGCTACAGCGGTCCGGAGGACCTGAGCGTCATCGAATCGGTGCCCCTGGCCGAGCGCGGGCTGCCCGAGTCGACCTACGCACTGCTGGTGCGCGCCGCGCGGCGGTGGCCGGACCGTACGGCGGTCACCGTGCTGCCCGATGCCTCGACTTGGCGGGAACCGGTGCAGCGCACCTACTCCCAGTTGCTCGCCGATGTGCACCGCTGTGCCAATCTGCTGCACGCACTCGGCGTGCGCCGCGGCGACGCGGTCGCCCTGATCGCGCCCAACTGCGCCGAGTCGATTCCCGCCACCCTGGGCGCACAGCTGGCGGGCATCGCCGCGCCGATCAATGGCGGCCTGTCGCGGGCGCACATCGCGGAGCTCCTGCACCGCTCCGGCGCTCGGGTACTGATCGCCGCCGGCCCCGAACTCGCCGCGGACATCTGGGAGTCGGCATCCGAACTCGCGTCCCAGGGTCTGCTGGATGCGGTGCTGATGCTCCGGCCGACCGCTGCCGCAACGGAGACCGTGCCGCTGCCTGTCATCGACGGTGTGCGCATCGGCTATCTCGATACCCTTGCAGCCGAACATGATTGGGCCGCTTTCGCCGGCGAGCCGCCCGCCGCAACGCATCTGGCGGCCTTGTTCCACACCGGCGGCACCACCGGTGTGCCGAAGCTGGCCGCGCACCGACAGTCCGGTGAGGTCGCCAATGCGTGGATGATCGCGGCCAACTCCCTGCTCGACGAGGATGCGGTGGTCTTCGCCGCGCTGCCGCTGTTCCATGTCAACGCGCTCGTCGTGACGCTGCTCGCGCCCTTGTTCCGCGGTCAGTCGGTGGTCTGGGCCGGGCCGCTCGGATACCGGGACTTCGCTCTCTACGGCGAGTTCTGGAATATCGTGGCGCACTATCGGATCGCGGCCATGAGCGCGGTGCCGACGGTGTACGCGGTGCTGGCGCAGTGCCCGATCGGCGCGGACATCTCGAGCCTGCGCTACGCGATGGTCGGCGCGTCCCCGCTGCCGGCCGCCGTGCGCGAGAACTTCCAGGCGCACACCGGGGTCACGCTGGTCGAGGGTTATGGCCTCACCGAGGCGACGTGCGCGACCGCCCGCAGTTTCCCGGATCTGCCGCGTCCCGGCTCGGTCGGGCAGCGCATGCCCTACCAGCAGGTCAAGGTCGTTCGCACGTCCGAGGACGGCGTCTGGACCGAACTCCCCGCCGGTGAGACCGGCATTTTGGTGATCGGCGGGCCCACGGTCTTCGCCGGTTACGTGACCGGCCGCAGCGAGCACGGGCACCTGCTGGACGGGCTCGGTGCGGTGGTCGACGGGTGGCTGAGCACCGGCGATCTCGCGCATGTCGATGCCGACGGATTCGTTCATCTGCACGGTCGCACAAAGGATCTCATCATTCGCGGCGGGCACAATCTCGATCCGGCGGTCATCGAGGACGCGCTCCTGTCCCACCCGCAGGTGACCTCGGTGGGCGCGGTCGGCCGCCCGGACGTCCACGCCGGGGAGGTACCCGTGGCCTATGTGACCCTGGCGCCCGGCGCGGAGGTGAGCGAGGCGGAGCTCGCCGCCTGGGCGGGGGAGCGGGTGCCCGAACGCGCCGCCACGCCGAAAACGGTGACGGTGCTGGATGTCCTGCCGGTGACCGACGTCGGCAAGCCGTACAAGCTCGGCCTGCGCGCCGACGCCACTCGTCGCGAGGTACTGGATGCGCTGGCCGGAGTCGAGGCCGTACTCGGTGTCACCGCGCAGGTCGAGGACGGCGCGATCGTGACCGTCGTCGAGCTCGGCCCCGAGGCCGTCGAAGGGGCCGTCGAGGCGATTCTCGGTTGCTACGCGATCACCTGGAAGGTCGAGGTGCACCGATGAAGATCCTGTCGACCATGCTGGCCGCGATGCTCACCGTGGCGTTCCTGTCGTTCGGTGCGGCCAAGACGCTCGCCCTCGCGCCGATGCGGGAACGTGCCGCGCGTCTGGGCTACTCCACCGCCGCCTACCGGGGCATCGGAGCGCTCGAAATCGCCGGCGCGGGTGGGCTGCTGATCGGTCTGGCCCGCCCGCCGATCGGGATCGCTGCGGGAATCGGCCTGGCACTGTTGATGACCGGCGCCGTGGTCGCACATGTCCGCAACGGCGACGGCGTGGCCGAGTACGCGCCCGCGGTGGTCACCGGACTGGTCACGCTCGGCTATCTGGCTGCGCTGTCCGGGGTTTCGCCGTGAGCACCGCGACGATCCCGGTGGTGATCGTCGGCGCGAGCCCGGCCGGTATCACCGCGGCCACGTTGCTCGCGCACCTTCGCCTGCGCCGGCGGCAGACGGGCCGGCTTTCGAGCAGCGCGGCGGGTTCATCGCCGTCGCGGAGCCGGGCACCGAGCTGCATCGTTGGGTGCGGCAGGGTCGCGCCGTCGCGGCTCTGGTCCGCCCGGACGGCACCGGCCAGTCCTGCGGAGATGTGCGGTCATTGTGCGCGGCATCGCCCTCTTTCCATCCGGGCGCACCGGCGTGAGGGTGACGAGCCGGTTGCTGACCATTGCGACGTTTATGAGGAAATCATCATCTGGCGTGTTACCGTACCGATAGGTCTGTGATTGCTGGTCGGATGGTGTCTCCACGAGAGGACCCGCATGTCCCGCTATCTGTACGCACTCGGCCAGGTCGCCGTCCGCCGCCGCTGGTGGGTGCTGGCGATATGGATCGTGCTGCTGGCCGCCGCCATCGGATTCGCCGCCGCGACGGGCGGAAAGACCAACGACAATTTCACGGTTCCGGGCACGGAATCGCAGGACGCGGTCTCCTTGCTGCAGCAGCGGATGCCCGCTTTCTCGGGTGCGCAGATGCAGGTCGTGTTCGCGACATCGAACCTGGCCAAGGTGACCGATCAACCGGTGACCGGCGAGATCGAGCAGATGATGGCCGAGTTGAAGGGGCTGCCGCAGGTCGCCGCGGTGGTCGACCCGTTCCAGACCAAAGCGGTCTCACCGGATCAACACGTCGCCCTGGGCAGCGTGCAGTTCTCCGTCTCGGCCGGCGAGGTCGAGCAGTCCACCCTCGACCAGGTGACCCGGGTCGCCGACCGGGCGCGCGACACCGGTCTGCAGGTCGAGTTCTCCGGTGCCGTCTATCCGGGCTTCACCGCGGAGGTCCCGCACACGCCCGAAATGCTCGGTGTCATCGCGGCCTTCGTCATTCTGCTGATCACCTTCGGCGCGGTGGTGGCGGCGGGACTGCCGATCATCACGGCGGCCGTCGGCGTGGGTATCGGTCTCACCGGCATCCTGGGCATCGCGGCCTACACCGACGTGCCGTCGGCGGCGACCTCGCTGGCACTGATGCTGGGTCTGTCCTGCGGGATCGACTACGCGCTGTTCGTCCTCTCCCGGCATCGCCACCAGGTGGTGCTGGGAATGGCTGTGGCGGAGTCGATTCCGCTGGCGGTCGGGACCGCGGGCAGTTCGGTGGTGTTCGCGGCGGTGACCGTGATCATCGCGCTGTGCGGGCTGGCGGTCGCGAACATCCCGTTCCTCACCGTCATGGGCCTGACCGCCGCCGGCGCGGTCCTGGTGGCCATGCTCGTCGCGCTGACCCTGCTGCCCGCGCTGCTCAGCCTCGCCGGTGGCACCGTCGCCAAATTCATCTCGCCGCCGCTGCACCCGGGAAAGCCGGAGGAGGTCGCGCGCATCGCCGCCTACGAGCCCGAGCGCACCGCGGGCCACGCCTGGGGACGGTTCGTCACCCGCTTCCGGATTCCATTGCTGATGCTGGGTATTGCGGTGCTGGTGGTGATCGCGCTGCCCGCCACCCGTATGGATCTCGGATTGCCCAGTGGCGCAACGCAATCGGAGTCCAGCACCGCCCGCAGGGCATATGACCTGGTGAGCCGGTCGTTCGGCCCCGGGTTCAACGGGGCGCTGCTGGTGGTGACCGACCTCTCGCACGCCACCGGCCCGGACGCGGCGCAGACCGTGATGGGCCGGCTGCAGCAGGAGCCCGGCGTCGCGGTGGTGCAGCCCGCGGGCACGGGCGACAACCTGGTCCTGATCCAGGTCGTGCCCAAGACCGGTCCCGACGACAGCGCGACCGCCGATCTGGTCAACCGCCTGCGCGATGACCGCGCGACCATCGAGAGCGGCTCCGGGGCAACGTATCTGGTGGGCGGCACCACCGCGGCGAACATCGATACCTCACGCCGCTTGGGTGAGGCGCTGCCGGTCTTCCTCGTTGTCGTCGTGGGTCTGGCGCTGGTGCTGCTGACCATCGCCTTCCGGACCGTCCTGGTACCGCTGTCCTCGATCGTCGGGTTCATCCTCTCGGTGTTCGCGGCGCTCGGCGCGCAGGTCGCGGTCTTCCAATGGGGGTGGGGCGCAAGCCTTTTGCATGTCACCAACGCGGAGACGCTGAGCTTCCTGCCGATCATCACCCTGGCCATCATCTTCGGGCTGTCGAGCGATTACCAGATCTTCGTGGTGTCCCGCATCAAGGAGGAGCACACCCGCACCGCGGACGCGACCGCCGCGGTGCGCAATGGGATCGCGCATTCGGCGCGCGTCGTCACGGCCGCGGCGCTGATCATGTTCGGCGTCTTCGTCGCCTTCGCCACCGTCGACAACCCGATCGTCAAACCGTTGGCGTTCACGCTCGCGGTCGGTGTGCTGCTGGACGCCTTCATCGTCCGGCTGACCCTGGTGCCCGCGGTCATGGCCCTGATCGGCGATCGCATGTGGTACCACCCGCGGTGGTTCGCCCGCTACGTGCCCGACTTCGACATCGAAGGCGCCGAACTCGAACGCCGCTTGGCGGACACCGAAACCGAAACGCCGCGGGTGGTTACCAACTGATCGGGACGCGGCTGACCGATCGTGACGTGCTCCTTGGTCGAGCTGCCGTCGCGCCGACCATGAAAGCCCTTCTCCAACTGGCGTTTTCAGGGGTGTTCACTGTCATCTTCTCCGTTGTTTGTCGGGGATCTTTCAAGCGCCGCGTACGCGGTCGATGACTGCCAGTGGCCCGGCGGGCGCGGCGTTGCCGCGCCAGGCCACGTGCTGGTCGGGACGAATGAGTACAAGGTCGCGTTCGTAGAGGGCGCGGGCGTGCGGGTCGCGGATATCGACGATGTCGAGCGGCACCTTTCGTTCAGCGGCCGCGATCCGAAAGCCGTCGACATCGTGATCCGCGAAGCACAGCAGGGTGAAGCCCCGGCCGAACAGGTCGAAGATGGCGGTGCCGTCGGCGAGCCGCACGCTGGGCGGCCGCGCTCCGGGCCAGGTGCCGGGCCGGTATTCGTCCATCCGCTGCCGCGGGGCCCGGTCCTCGGTGTCTCGGCACACGATGGGGGAGTGGTCGTAGCGGTAGCCGAGTTCGATTCCCAGCGCTTCGTTTTCGAGATTGCCCAGATCGCTGATCTCGCGGCCGATCCGCCGGCGGGTACGCGTGCCGAACCAGCGTTCGCTGTGCATGGTGGCGCGGGAGGTGGCCATGATGGCGCCGCGGACGACGGTGTGCCGGGCGGACGCCTCGCGGTTACGGAGGGCGACGGGGCGGCGTTCCCGCTCATACGCCTCGAGCAGGCGTGGTCCGCCCCATCCCTGCAACCGGGCCGCGAGCGCCCAGCCCAGCCCGACCGCATCGCCGACGCCGGTGTTCATGCCGTAGCCGCCCGCGGGCGTCACCTGGTGGGCGGCGTCACCGGCCAGCCAGACCCGGCCGCGGCCGTAGGACTCGGCGACGGTGAGCCGGGGCGTCCAGGCATTGGCGACCAGCACGGTCATCTCGAACCGGTATCCGAGACAGCGGAATACGAATTCGCGCGGGTCGATGCTGTCGGCGTCGGCGCTCATGCTCAGGGGAGCGTGCAGGGTCCAGGTGTCGCCGTCGTTCTGGGAGATGACGGTCCAGCCCTCGGGTGACTGCAGATGCCACACGGTGCCGAAGCGAGCGGCGATCTCGCGATCGGGAGTCGTGAAGTGCACCAGGTAGAACCGGCCGTCCGGGGGCCGCTGCCCGCTGGACAGGAATGTCCGCGTGAAAGTCCTTGCGAGCCAGGGAATTCCGAGCTCCCGCACCAGCAGCCGGCGCAGATCGATCTCGTCGAGACCGATCCCGAGGTGCCGCCGGACCCGGCTGCCCCCGCCGTCGCATCCCACCAGATAGCGGGCGCGCACGGTGCGGTGTTCGCCGGTCCCGGACACCAGCTGGGCTGTGACGCCCTCCGTGTCCTCGGTGAAACTGTCCAGCGCCCAACCATATTGCACCTCGACGTGCCGGGACCTCGCCTGCAGCTGGTCCCGAAGCGCGGGCTCGAGGATGATCTGGGACACGCGCATGGCCGGTTCCAGTGGGAGAGCGCCGTCGACGCGTCGGCCGATCGCCTCGAAGGACTCCTCGACGCTCGGGTACTCGAACTTCGCCAGTTCCCATCCGACCGCATTGCTGGCCCAGACCACGGTGGTCCGGTGATCGGGCGGCGTCGCCACCTTGCGCAGGTCGTCGGCAATGCCGAGCCGCCGGTACAACTCCATGCTGCGGCTGTTGGTGATGTCCATTTTCGGATGCCGCGTGGTGGTCGAATTGCGCTCTACCAGAAGGGTTTCCACGCCGTGAAAGTCGAGCTCCAGGGCCAGTGTCAGGCCTACCGGCCCCGCGCCGACCACGAGCACCGATGTGGTTTCGGTCATAGCTGTAGATTGAACAATAGTGTTCAATTTGAGTCAAGAGCGTCTCAAGAGTTTGGGGTTTGGCCCGCCTGGGACGGTTCTGTACTGTCGAGTTGGCGAAGGAGGGGTGATGAGTGCGACTCAGCGGCGGATCAACGCGGCGGCAATGCGGCTGTTCGCCGAGCGCGGCAGCGTGGACCTCACCATGAGCGAGCTGGCGACCGAAGCGGGTGTCGCCCGGGGCACGCTCTACCGCAATGTCGAGTCCATCGAGCAGCTCTTCGAGCAGGTCCGCGCCCAGCTCGCCTTCGAACTGCACAGTGCCAACGCGCGGGCGATGGATGCTCACGGTGACCTCGACCCGCCGCTGCGGCTGTCCACCGGTACCCGCATGATCGTGCGGATGGCGCACGAGAACCCCGCGGCGGGCCGCTTCGTCGTCCGGTTCGCGCTGACCGACGAGTCCTTGCGCGAGATGCTGACCGGCCCCCCGATGCGGGACGTGGCCGCCGGAATCGCCTCCGGCCGTTATGTCGTCGCACCCGGAATGGAGCTGAGTGTCGCCTCCATGCTGATGGGCACCGTGGTCAGCGCCATGTGGATGGTGCTGGAGGGCCACCAGTCGTGGCGCGACGCGGCCGCGGGGGCCGCCGAACTCATCCTGTGCGCCCTGGGGGTTTCGCACGACGAGGCACGCCGGATCGCCGCAAGTCCGTTGCCGGCCACCGCCTTCGAAGTCTGATCGGCTCCCTCGACGGCCTGTGGCGGCTGGCATGCCACCTCATCTCCTGATCTACTCATTCAAATGCGATGAGACTGTCAGTTGGCTGTGCATGATGCCGGGGCACCGGCCGGCAGTGCCATAACGCTCGTAACGTGTGAGGCATGGGCGAACGCGTGGTGATCATCGGCGGGGATGCTGCGGGTATGGCGGCGGCGTCACAGGCGCGCAGGTTGAAGGGCGTGGGGGAGCTCGAGATCGTCGTTTTCGAGCGGGGCCACTTCACCTCGTACTCGGCGTGCGGGATCCCGTACTGGGTGGGCGGGGACGTCGGTGGGCCGGACGATCTCATCGCGCGAACGCCCGCCGAACATCGGGCGCGGGACATCGATCTGCGGCTGGGAACCGAGGTCGTGGAGATCGATGTCGCCGGGCGGCGGGTGCGGTCTCGCGAGCCCGACACCGGTCGGGAGAGCTGGACCGGCTACGACAAACTCGTGATCGCCACCGGTGCGACGCCGATCCGGCCCGCGCTGCCCGGCATCGACGCGGCCGGTGTGCACGGGGTGCAGACGCTCGACGATGGACAAGCCCTCATCGCCACCCTCGAGTCGATCGCGGGCCGGCGGGCGGTGGTGGTCGGTGCGGGGTACATCGGTGTGGAGATGGCGGAGGCGCTACTCCGGCGGGGATTCCAGGTCACCATGCTCAATCGCAGCGCCGAGCCGATGTCCACCCTCGATCCGGATATGGGTGTGCTGATCCGGAAGGCCATGCAGGGCATGGGGATTCAGGTCATCGACAACGCGGAGCTGACGGCCGTCCACACCGATGCGCAGGGCCGGGTCACCGGCGTCGCCACGGCTGATGCCGAATACCCCGCCGATGTGGTGGTTCTCGGTATCGGCGTCCGCCCCGCCACCGACCTCGCCCGTGCGGCCGGTCTCCCGCTGGGGGAGTCCGGTGGTCTGCTGACCGATCTCGCCATGCGGGTGCGCGGACACGAGAACATCTGGGCCGGAGGCGATTGCGTCGAGGTGCTCGACCTCGTCTCCGGCTCCGAGCGCCACATCCCCCTCGGTACGCACGCCAACAAGCACGGCCAGATCATCGGTTCCGGCGTCGGCGGCGACTACGCCATCTTCCCCGGCGTGGTGGGCACCGCGGTCAGCAAGGTGTGCGACCTGGAGGTCGCCCGCACCGGCCTGCGGGAACGCGACGCCCGCGCGGTCGGACTGCAATTCGTCACCGTCACCATCGAATCCACCAGCCGCTCCGGCTATTTCCCCGGCACCGCACCCATGACGGTGAAAATGCTCGCCGAACGCCGCACCGGCCGCCTGCTCGGTGTCCAGATCGTCGGCCGCGAAGGGGCGGGCAAGCGCATCGACATCGCCGCCGTGGCTCTCACCGCCCGCCTCACCGTCGACCAGATCGTCGCCCTCGACCTCGGCTACGCCCCACCCTTCTCCCCGGTGTGGGACCCCGTCCAGGTCGCCGCCCGCAAAGCCGTCACGGCGGTCCGCCGCGACGCCATCGAGCGGAATCGCACGAAGTGATCCGACCTCCCACATCGAAACAGCGCCCTTTTGCGCGGGGTCAGCCGTAGAGCTGGACGAAGCGGTCGAGGGAGCGTTCGACGTCGCCGCGGAGGGCGCGGGCGACGGCCGAGCCGATGGGACCGAAGAGGGGCGCGCCGCCGAGGGCGAAGTCGGCGGTGACCTTGGAGCCGGTGGGGCTGGGGGAGACGCGGAGTTCGAGGCCGAATTTGGTGCCGCCGATGCCGGAACCGTTGAGGACCAGGCGGTTCGGGGGTTCGGCGGTTTCGACGATCCAGGTGACGCGATTGCGGAAGCCTTTGACGGTGGCTACGCCGATGAGGCGGGTGCCGGGGGTGAGCGCGTCGGGGACAGGGCCGCGCCAACCCTCGTGGAGGGTGAGCCACTTGTCGAGTTCGGGCAGGTCGGAGGCGTGCGACCAGGCCCGCTCGGGCGGGATCGGGACGTCTACGGAGACCTTCAGCTTAGCCACGAAGCAGATGGTATCTGTTACATGATGTAGCTCTAACGGTGGCGCTCGGCCGAGTTCGGGGCGTGGTTGTTCGACACCGTCTATCGTGAACCCGTCGCGGGCTTCCGGCGCGACCTGGGCCTGCCGAAGGTGTCCGCCAGGGAATTGCGCCGCCGCCGCACCGCGTCGGAATGGCCTGTGCTGCACGGATATTCACCGGCCTTTTCGCCACGTCCGGGGGACTGGCGGCCGGGTCTCGAGGTCACCGGCTATTGGTGGCCGCCGCGACCCATCGAACTGGGAGCCGCCCGCCGAGCTGGTGGAGTTCCTCGAGGCCGGACCGCCCCCGGTATTCGTCGGATTCGGTAGTCAGTCCGGCGACCATCCCACTCCAGAAGCTGTCGGTGGACGGCTTGGTCAGCGCCCTGCGGGCACTGACCGGTGACAACTCCTACCGTGAGAATGCCGCTCGGCCGGCGGCCCGCATCGCCGGGGAAGACGGTGCGGGCGCAGCGGTCGAAGCGATCGAGGCGCATCTCGGCACACGGTGATGTAGGCCTACGGGCTGGAGCGCAATGACCGCGACTCGGGCGCGGGCGGCGGGTCCTCCGGTTTCGGTGCGGTGGGCGCCGGGTCCGCGGGCCGGGACCGTTTGCGGGCGTTCCACCAGTGGCGGAACTGCGCCAGCCGGGTGGCGCGGGCGGGCCAGAATTCCTCGACGCTGGCATTGAATTCGGCGCCGAGGATGATGGCGAAACCCAGGAAGAACGTGAACAGCAGGAAGGCGATGGGGGTCGCCAGCGCGCCGTAGGAGATGCCGGTCCGGGTCACCCACGCCAGGTAGCGGCGAAGGCCCTCGCTGGCAGCCATGAAGAACACGCCGGCGACCAGCGCGCCGCCGAAGAGCCGATGCCAGGGGAGGGTGCGGTGCAGGGCGGTCTTGTAGAGGAAGGTGAGGCCGACGATCAGCAGCAGGCCGGTGCCCGGGTAGTAGAAGGCTTCGATGAGCCGCAGGCCCGGCTCGCGCCAGGTGTGCGGGAGGATCCGTCCGATGAGGGTGGGCCCCAGGGCGATCAGCGGCAGGATGAGCACCGCGATCACGAGGAAGCCGACGTAGAGCAGCAGCGCGAAGATTCGCTGCCAGACCGGATGGCGTGCGGTGGCCTGGCCGTGTGCTGCGGTGATGGCGTCGACGAAGGTGGCCATGGCCGAGGAGCCGGCCCACAGCGACAGCACGAACCCGACGGACACCACCCCGCCGTGGCCACGCTGCAGCACGTCGTTGACGGTCGGCTGCACCAGACTGTCGACCACGCTGGGGCTGAACGCCTTCCGCGCGAAGCTGACGATCTTGGACTGCACGATGTTCAGCGTGTTCGGGCCGAACCAGTGCCCGACATAGCCGAGGCTGCCGAGCAGTCCCAGCAGCAGCGGGGCCAGCGAGAGCGTCTGCCAGAAGGCGGCCGCCGCGGATTTGGCGAAAATCGCGTCGTTCCACGCCTTCGCCGCGACGTGGACGACGAGTTGCCGGATGCGGCCCCAGCGGGTGGCGGCGAGCACAACGGACGCCGTCGGCGCCGACGCGTCGGCGTGTTGCGGAGATTCGTCGTGCGCGTTCATCGTGGCCTAAGCATCGCCTACCAGCGCTTCGAATGGGACCGGACCCGCGATGTGGCGTGCGGCACTCCGCGGGGCTGTGTCGGATTGGAAAGCTGTCGGGTTCGATCGCTACTCTCTACCGAGTGACTTCGGGTGGTGGCGGTTCGTTACGTGCATGGCAGCGCAGGGCACTCACGAAGTATCTGACGACCAAGCCACGCGATTTCCTTGCCGTCGCCACCCCCGGCGCGGGTAAGACCACGTTCGCGCTGCGCGTGGCGGCCGAGTTGCTCAACGACCGCACTGTCGACCAGGTGACGGTGGTCGCACCCACCGAGCACCTCAAGCATCAGTGGGCTGCGTCGGCCGCGCGCAACGGGATTCAGCTGGATTCGAACTTCTCCAATTCGACCGGTTCCACCTCGTCGGACTACCACGGCGTGGTGGTCACCTACGCGCAGATCGCGTCGCATCCGTTCAAGCACCGGGTGCGCACCGAGAACCGCCGCACGCTGGTGATCATGGACGAGATCCATCACGCCGGTGACGCCAAGAGCTGGGGTGAGGCGGTCGAGGAGGCGTTCGGTGACGCCACCCGCCGGCTGGCGCTGACCGGTACCCCGTTCCGCAGCGACGACTCCAAGATCCCGTTCATCACCTACGAAGCCGACGAGTCCGGTTTCGAGAAGTCGCGCGCCGACCACACCTACGGCTACTCCGAGGCGCTCGCCGACGGCGTGGTCAGGCCCGTGGTCTTCCTCGCCTACTCCGGTGAGGCGCACTGGCGGGACAGCGCGGGCGAGGAGTACTCGGCCCGCCTGGGCGAGCCCCTCAATGCCGAGCAGACCGCCCGCGCCTGGCGTACCGCCCTCGATCCGGCCGGCGACTGGATGTCGAAGGTGCTCACCGCCGCCGACACCCGCCTGCGCCAGCTGCGCGCCACCGGCATGCCCGACGCGGGCGGCCTGGTGATCGCCACCGACCAGGAGAAGGCGCGCGACTACGCCGAACTGCTGGAACACATTTCGGGCACCAAGCCGACCATCGTGCTGTCCGACGATCCGGACTCCTCCGATCGCATCGGCGAGTTCAGCGAGAACACCGACCCGTGGATGGTCGCGGTGCGCATGGTGTCCGAGGGCGTCGACGTACCGCGCCTCGCGGTCGGCGTGTATGCCACCAGCGCCTCGACCCCGCTGTACTTCGCGCAGGCCATCGGCCGTTTCGTGCGTGCCCGCAAGACCGGTGAGACCGCGAGCGTCTTCCTGCCCTCGGTGCCGGTGCTGCTGGATCTGGCCGCCCAGCTGGAACTGCAGCGCGACCATGTCATCGGCAAGCCGCATCGCGAGGCGAACGCGCTCGAGGACGAACTGCTCATCGACGCCAATCGGCAGAAGGACGAGCCGGGCGAGGAGGAGAAGAAGTTCGTCGCCCTGGCCGCCGACGCCGAGCTCGACCAGGTCATCTACGACGGTGACTCCTTCGGCACCGCCACCTTCTCCGGCAGCGACGAGGAGGCCGACTACCTCGGCATTCCCGGCCTGCTCGATGCCGACCAGATGCGCGCCCTGCTGCGCGAACGCCAGTCCCGTCAGCTCCAGGAACGCAGCGCCGCCGCCGAGGCTCGCCCCTCGGGCGCCGGCGTGGAGGCCGCCGTCGAACGCGCCGCCACCGCAGACCGCCTGTCCGAGCTGCGCCGCGAACTGAACAGCCTGGTCGCCATGCACCACCACCGCACCGGTAAACCGCACGGCGTCATCCACGGCGACCTGCGCCGCGAATGCGGCGGCCCTCCAACGGCTCTCGCCACCGCCGACCAGCTCTCCCAGCGCATCGCGGCCCTGCGTCGGATCTGACCAGCGCGGACTACACCACCTGCAGCTCGACCTCGACCGGGTCGCCCGCGTTCAACCCCTCGGCGACCCGGACAGCCTTCTTCACCGGCAGCACATAGGTTCCGCGCTTGCCGTCGGGAAAGATCGAGGTCGACCACCGGCTGCCGCCGACCGCGACTTTCACCTTCACCGAGCCGAATCCGGCGGCGGTGTGCCCGAAGCGCTCCTCGATCTCGTCGGCGACCGACTCGGGCAGACTCACGAAATGCCAGGAGGCCTGTGCTTCCCATTCCCAGAGTTCGGCGGTGAACGCGTACGTGGAGATCGCCATGGGCCGACGGTAGCCGCCGGGTCCGACAAGGCCGGGGTCAGCGGGTGAAGTAGCGGGCAGGGGAGACGCCCACCTCGCGGTGGAAGGCGGCGATGTAGGCGCTCGAGGTGGCTTAGCCGACGCGGTGGCGATGGGGGCGACCGGCAGGCCCGAAGCGAGCAGTGGGAGCGAGGCGGCCGGGCGGACCTGGGTTCGCCACTGGCCTAAGGTGATTCCCGTCTCGGCGAGGAACCCGCGGGCCAGGGTGCGCGGACCGATGGCGACCGCGGCGGCCAGCTCGGCGAGAGTGCGCTGGTCGGACGGGTCGGCCTGCAGTGTGTCCGCGACGAACGCAACCGTATCCACGTCGGTGGCAGCGGCTGTCAGCCGAAGTAGACCGCCGGATCGAGCGCGTCGATAGGCGTCCAGCGGGGGACCGGCACCGGGGTGTCCGTGGCGGGCGGAGCGCTCCGATAGCCCTGGAGATCCAAGGCGAGCCAGGGATTTTCGTCGATCAGGCGGACCACCGCGTAGCAGGTGGCGAGCATGTGGAGGCAGCGGGCGTTGCGGGCGCGGCAGGAGCAGTCGGTGCTCGCGAGGATGGGCGTCACCGAGATCCCGGCGGCCATGACCGCGGCGTGCAGCTCGTCGCCGAGAGTGAGGGTGTCGGCGGGCACCACGGCGGCGATGGCGTCGATGGTGGCGCGCGGGAGCGACGTCAGCTCCAGGTGCGTGACCGATGCCTCCGACCCGCGATGAATGTGCGCCCGCACCACGGTGCCCTCGATCTCGGTCCGGACGCCGTTGTTGCGGACGATGCTGCGCGCGCGGGGGAGCAGCGGCTCGGGTTTGGTGAGGCTGAGCGGTTCCGCCAGCCGCACCCAGTCCTTGCCCCACGCCGTGTACCCGAATTCGTTGTCCGCCATCTCAGTTCCCCCGCTTCCGGCGCAGCAGCTCCAGCAGTCGTTCGTCGTCCAGTCGCGCCAGCTCCGCGACTCCGGCCGCATCGCCGAGGTCGGTGAGCGCCGACTTGCGGTCGTGCATGCCCGCGATGTGCTCCTCGATGGTGGTGCCCGAGGTCAGCGTGGTGACGGTGACGGTGCGGGTCTGCCCGATGCGATGCGCGCGATCCGACGCCTGCGCCTCGACCGCCGGATTCCACCAGCGGTCGAAATGGATGACGTCGGCGGCCCGCGTGAGCGTCAGCCCGGTACCCGCTGCCCGCAGGCTGAGCACCAATATGGGTGGGCCGTCCGTTGATTGGAAGTCCGCGACGATCTCCCCGCGCTGTTGCTGGTTCAGCCCGCCGTGGAAGAACGGCACCCGCACCCCGAATTCCTCGGCACAGTGCCGGACCAGCAGCTCACCGGTCTTGCGGTACTGGGTGAACACCAGGGTGGGCGCGTCCACGTCGAGGTTGTTGGCCAGAATGTCGGAGCAGACATCGAATTTCCCGGAGCGCCCGGCCAATTCGCCCAGCTCCCCGGTGATCAGCCCCGGATGGTTGCACACCTGCTTGAGCTCGGTCAGCACCGCCAGCACCCGCGTGTGCCGCTGCGCCCCGGTCCCGAACCCGGCCGCCTCGGCCCGATCGAGCAGCCGGTCGTAGAGCTGCTCCTGCTCCGCGCTCAGATCGCACACCAGATCGCAGTGGATCTTGGCCGGCAGCGCGGCGGCCACCTGGGATTTGCGTCGGCCCAGCACGATCGGCTCGACGGCGTCCCGCAGCCGCAGCACCGCGCTCGCCGATCCCTCGCTGATCGGCCGCACGAACCGCCGCCGGAACTGCGCCCGGTGCGTGAACTCCTGCGGCGCGATCAGATTCAGCAGCGCCCACAGCTCGTCGAGGTGATTCTCCACCGGCGTACCGGTCAGCGCGATCCGCGCCTCGGCCGGAATCGCCCGCGCCGCCTTCGCCACCTGCGTGTGCGGATTCTTCAGCACCTGCGCCTCGTCGAAAATCACGGTGGCCCACCGCTGCCCGCCCAGCGCGGCACCGTGCCCGCGCAGGGTGGGATACCCGGTCACCACAATCGTTCCCGGCTCGGCCTCCGGCGCCGGCCCGCCCCGCCAGGCCACCGCGCGCAGTCCGGGCGCGAATCGCTCGATCTCGTGCGTCCAGTTGCCCACGAGTGATGTTGGACACACTGTGAGTTGTGGCCCGTCTCCGGCCTTCCCGAGCAGGTACCCGATGGCCTGCACCGTCTTGCCCAGGCCCATCTCGTCGGCCAGCACCGCGCCGCCGTGTGCGGCGGTGGCCTCGCGCAGCCAGGTGATGCCGCGCGCCTGATAGGGCCGCAGCTCGGCCTTCAGCCCGGACCGCAGTTCGGCGTCGAGCAACACGGTGTCCCGCAGCGCCCGCAGGGTCCGCCCCGCCGAGGCGATGGCGGTCCCGGTGGCATTCGGGACGGCGTGCGCGGCCACCGGCAGCCGCCGCGCCTCGACCTCCGTCTCGAGGGCCTCGCGCAGCAGACGTATCGATTCCCCGGGATTGGCAATAGCCAGAGTGCATAACCGTTCTGGTTCCACCAGAGCGCATTCCACGTCCGTGACGCCGATGCCGTCCCGGCCCGGAACGGCGAGAGCGAGGTTCTCCACCTCGCCCAGGTCTCGCGGCGCGCTTCCGGTGGCGTGGCCGTTCCACGTCCAGAGCGCGACCATATGTCGATCCTGCAGGTAGGTGGCTTGTGAGGTCTGCGGCACCCGTCCGTTGTACCCGCCCGATCTCGCCGTGTGCACATGATGAATCTCGCGTTGCGTGCAACGGAATTCATGTGTCTCCGGCCACGGCTCAATTGGTGTGTCGCTGGTCACATTACGCGTCGAACGGTCCCGTACACAGCAGCAGCGGGCGACCTGCTGGTCGCCCGCTGCCGGGTTTTCTGTTGGGAAGATTCAATTGTCGAGCGGGCTCTCGGAGAACGGTGACTCCCGATCGAGTCTCTCCGAGGTGGAGGAGCTGTTACAGCGCCGGTGCCGACTCCGTGTCGATCACGGCCTCGAGCTCACGAAGGCGATCCATGTGCTCGTTGGCGTGATGCTGGCAGAAGAGCAACTCTCCACCGGCAGGAAGGGTTGCGCGCACGCGCGCAGCCGCCCCGCAGCGGTCGCAACGATCGACCGCGGTCAGTGGGGTGCTTGTCAGGGTTCCTGGCATGACTCCTCCGTCCTGGCTCTGGGTGCCTCACGCACCGTTCGCCTGGTGTGGGGCCCGCGGTCCAATCCGCGAACCTCGCTACCGCTACTTCCCAGCAGTGGTTGTTGACTACTCTCTCAGACGTTCGGCGCGAGCACTTTGTTCCCGTGCAGTTTCCCGTGTGTTTTCTGTAACACGACCTGCGATTTCGCTGAAAGCGAACAGGTCCTGAGGACTGCCCGTGGGGACTTCGCAACCTCCCGTTCGAACACGTTGATCGAGTTGTCTACCCGGAGACTACCCGGGCACACCGACACTCACACTCCGATTGGTCTCTGTGGCTGGGACGCCAGCAAACCGTAATCAAGGCGGCTGGATTGGAGACCGGTCCGCGACCGGCCTGACCTCGGCCCATGGCTGCGCGCCGGCACCGCGGTGACGCATCGGGTCACGGAGCCGTTCGCGCAGCGCGAACGGCGAATTCGCGCCCCGGGGCTCAGAACCAGGACTCGTCGAGTTCCAGCGTGGTGCGGTCGCCGGAGTCGAGCAGGTCGAATTGCGGTGTGGTGCGCGGAAGTTCCCAGCGGAAGAAGTAACGGGCGGCCAGTCGCTTCCCCTGGCGGAAGGTCTCCCACTCGGCCGCGTGCGGACGGTCCTGGGCGGACAGCGCGGTGGCGGTGACCGCCTGCTCGAGCCAGATCCAGGCCAGCACCACGTGGCCGAACGCCTCCAGATAGACCGCCGAATTGGCAAGGGCCGCCTCGGGATTGCCCGCGCGCCACAGGCCCGCCGTGGTGGCGGCCAGGCGGCCGGTGGCGGCCTCCAGGGCGGCGGCGTACTCGGCGAGCTCGTCGTCACCGGTCGCGCGGGCGGCGGCGATGGTGGCGGCCATGGTCTCCAGCAGCGCGGCCAGGGCCGCGCCATTGTCCAGGGTGACCTGGCGGCCGAGCAGGTCCATGCTCTGAATGCCGTGGGTGCCTTCGTGAATCGGGTTGAGGCGGTTGTCGCGGTAGTGCTGTTCGACGTCGTAGTCGCGGGTGTAGCCGGCGCCACCGTGGATCTGGATGGCCAGATCGTTGGCGGCCAGGCACCACTGGCTGGGCCAGGACTTGGCGATGGGGGTGAGGATGCGCAGCAGGGTGGCGGCGCGTGCCCGGTCGGATTCGCCTGCCGCGGTGCGGTGTTCGTCGATCAGTTTGCCGCAGTACAGCTGCAGCGCGAGTGCGCCTTCGGCATAGGACTTCTGGGCCAGCAGCATGCGCCGCACATCCGGGTGCTCGATGATCGGCACCTGCGCGCCGTTGCGGGCGCTGACCGGGCGGCCCTGTGGGCGGGTGCGGGCATAGTCGAGGGACTTGAGGTATCCGGTGTAGCCCAGCGCGGTGGAGGCCAGGCCGACGCCGATGCGGGCCTCGTTCATCATCGTGAACATCTGGGCCAGACCGTGATTCGGCGCGCCCACCAGATAGCCGATCGCGCCCGGCTCCCCGCCGGGGGTGAAATTGCCGTCGCCGAAGACGGGGGCGGTGTTGACGGTGCCGCGCCAGCCCATCTTGTGGTTGATGCCCGAGAGCACGACATCGTTGTGGACGGTCGGGTTGCCCTCGGCGTCGGGCAGGAACTTGGGGACCACGAACAGCGAGATGCCGCGGGTGCCCTCCGGTGCGCCCGGAATGCGGGCCAGCACCAGGTGCACGATGTTCTCCGAGAGGTCGTGGTCGCCGCCGGAGATCCACATCTTGTGCCCGAACAGACGGTAGGAGCCGTCGGCGGCGGGCACGGCGCGGGTGGTGATGTCGGCCAGGCTGGACCCGGCCTGCGGCTCCGACAGGGCCATGGTGCCGAAGCTGCGACCCTCCAGCATCGGGCGCACGTAGGCGTCGATCTGCTCCGGGCTACCGTGCGCGGCAAGCAGATTCGCATTGCCGGTGGTGAGCAGCACATAGGCGGCGGTGCCGACATTGGCGGCGTGGAACCACGACATGCACGCGGTGTAGACCGAGTGTGGCAGCTGCATGCCGCCGATCTCGTAATCCATTGCCGCGCCGATCATTCCGGCGTCGGCGAAGGCCTGCAGCGCCTTGCCGACCGCGGGGATGATGTGCACGCGCTCGCCGTCGAAGGTGGGCTCGTGCAGATCGTTCTCGCGATTGTGCGGCGCGAAGTAGGTGGTGGCCAGGTCCTGGCACAGCCGCAGCACCTGGTCGAAGGTGTCGCGGGAGTGGTCGGCGAAGCGGTCGCGGCCCGTCAGCGACTCCACCCGCAGCCAGTCGTAGAGCAGGAACTCGAGGTCGCGGGCGGACATGATGCTGGACGAATTCATGGTTCCTCGAGCGGTCGGGTACGGGGAGTCGTACCTGCCGGTCTACCAGATGGCGCGGGATCGTCCGATGGGGCGGGGGAGCATCGCCGGTCCGGGCTCGGGAACGCGCCGTCGGCGCTTCGCCCCCGCCCGGGTGGGCGTTGACGACATCTCCGTCCACGTGGCCCGGCCCGAACCGTTCTGAACCCGAGGCACTCACCTAGATTGGACGGGTGGGAACCGAACAGGACATGACGCCGCCGACCCTGCTGCACATCTGCTCCCGGGCGGAATGGGAAAACGCCCGCGCCGCAGGCGAATACCGCGCCCTCTCGCTGGCCGAGGCCGGATTCATCCACCTCTCCGCGCCCTACCAGGCCCACCTGCCCGCCAATCGCCTCTTCGCCGGTCGCGCCGATCTCGTGCTGCTGCACCTGGATCCGGCTCGGCTCGGTTCCCCGGTGAAGTGGGAGCCGGGCGTGCCCACCGACCCGGACTCCATGACCTTCCCGCACCTGTACGGTCCGCTGCCGCTGGCCGCGGTCGTCGAGGTCACCGATTTCCTGCCCGGCCCCGACGGATCGTTCGCGCCGCTCACCGCGGAGTGACC
The DNA here is from genome assembly GCF_053601595.1 of Nocardia sp. NPDC004711. Lineage (NCBI taxonomy): Bacteria > Bacillati > Actinomycetota > Actinomycetes > Mycobacteriales > Nocardiaceae > Nocardia > Nocardia sp. NPDC004711. The sequence continues at coordinate 188,309 of NZ_JBSGCB010000013.1, forward strand.
TGGCGCCCGCATCGAGCGACTCGTGCGCCGGGGTGCGCCGGAACATAGCTCCCCGGTATTCGCGCGGGTTGTCCTAATCTGGACTGCGTGAACGTCGATGTGACAGCGCTGCCCGGTATCGGTGTGCGGAAGGATTTCGAGGTCAGATCGGGGCGGCGGATCGGGGTGGTGGCGCACCGGGACGGCGGCATCGATCTCATCGTGTCGCAGCGGGACGACCCGGACGCGTGCCTGGCCCAGGTGCCCCTGACGACCGACGAGGCGGCGGTCCTGGCCAATCTGCTGGGCGCGCCCCAGCTGGTGCAGCAGCTCAAGGAAGAACACTCGGACCTACCTGGGATCACTACCAGACAGCTCACCATCGGCGGCAATTCGCCGTACCGGGGACGCATGCTCGGCGAGACCGCCATGCGGACGCGGACCAAGGCCTCCATCGTGGCCATCATGCGGGCGGGGCAACTGCACCCGTCACCGGGACCAGATCAGGTGCTCGACTCCGGGGACGTGCTCGTCGTCGTCGGCACGCCGCACGGGCTGGACGCGGCCGCTCGCATTCTGGCCGACGGCTGACCCTGTGGATTCGACCGGTCTAGCCCTGTTCGAACTCGGCGCGATCTTGTTCGCGCTCGGCATGCTGGGGCGACTGGCCGCCCGCTTCGGCATGTCGCCGATTCCCCTCTACCTGCTCGGCGGCCTGGCCTTCGGCGAGGGCGGCATCGTGAAGATGCACGCCGCCACCGAATTCGGGCACACGGCCGGCGAGATCGGCGTGGTGCTGCTGCTCCTACTGCTCGGATTGGAGTACACCGCAGCCGAATTGGTGACCGGACTGCGCCGCTCCTGGCTGGCCGGTCTGGTCGACATCGTCGTCAATGCCACGCCGGGCGTGGTGGTGGCGCTGATCCTGGACTGGGGCGCGGTCGGCGCGGTCACCATGGGCGGCGTCACCTACATCTCGTCGTCCGGCATCGTCGCCAAGGTGCTCAACGACCTGGGCCGCCTCGGTAACCGCGAGACGCCGGTGGTGCTGTCCATCCTGGTGTTCGAGGATCTGGCCATGGCGGTGTACCTGCCGATCCTCACCATGATGCTGGCCGGGCTGAGCTTCGCCAACGGGCTGCGCTCGCTGGCCATCGCGCTGGTGGCGATCACCGTGGTGCTCATCGTGGCGCTGCGCTACGGCCGCTACGTATCGGCCATCGTGGACAGCAACGATCGGGAAGTGTTCCTGCTCAAACTGCTCGGCGCGGCGCTGCTGGTGTCGGGCGCGGCCTCGACGCTGAACGTGTCGGCGGCGGTGGGCGCGTTCCTGCTCGGCATCGCCATCTCCGGGTCCACCGCGCAGGAGGCGGCGAAACTCCTCGAACCGCTGCGGGATCTGTTCGCGGCCCTCTTCTTCGTGGCCTTCGGGCTCAACACCGATCCCCGGGCGATCCCGCCGGTGCTGGGCTGGGCGATCCTGCTGGCCTTCGTGACCACGCTGACCAAGCTCGGCACCGGTTGGTGGGCGGCGTCGCGGCAGGGCATCCGCAGGATGGGCCGGGCGCGCGCGGGTGCGGCGCTGGTGGCGCACGGCGAATTCTCCATCGTCATCGCCGGCCTCGCGGTTTCGCTGGGCGGCGTGAGCAGGCGGCTGGCTGCGCTGGCCTCGGCCTACGTGCTAATGATGGCCGTGCTCGGCCCGATCGCGGCGCGCCTCGTCGAGCCGGTCGTCCGGTTCGCCCAGCGTGGGCGCGGCCGCGTCGATCCCGTCCCCGGCTGAATCACCGGCCGCGGCCGGATTCGTGGCCGCCCGGGCCGGCTTCGCCGCGGCCCTGCGCGCTTGCACCGCGACCAGGCGGTGGGAGAGCGCCACCGCGATCGCGCCCACCGTGAAACCGATGAGCAGCGCGAAGAAATGGCCGTAGTCGGTGAAGGTGCGGCCGTGCCAGACGCCGTAGGCGTACCAGACCACCATGGCCAGCGCCCACAGCCAGCGGGCCGGGCCGCGCAGCCGGAAGGTCAGCGCGGCCATCATGGCCGAGATGCCGTAGCTGGGGCCGACATCCGAGGCGAACGCCACCCGGGTCGGGATCAGCTGCTTGTCGAGCTTGTGGGCGATGCCGAGCACCGTGATCAGGGTGGCGCCGACATGACCGGTGGCCACCACCAGGATCCAGCGCAGCGACCCCAGCCAGCGTTCGGCGAGCGCCATCAGGGTGATGAGGATGAGAATGTCGCCCCAGGGGAAGCCGCCGTCGGTCCAGAAGGCCGAGGCCACCAGCACCTGGATCGGATCCCTCTGCATATTGCGCAGATTCGTGGAGGCGGAGAAGATCAGCCGCCGGCCCACGATGTCGCTGGCGCCGCGCAGCGTCCACCAGGTGATGAAAAGGGTGAAGGCGTAGGCGATGCATGCCGGGGTGACCGCCAGCAGATTCCGATAGGCGCGGACCGCGCGCCGCAACCGGTGCGGCTGCCGCCACCAGACACCGAGGGTGCGGAACCGCTCGCCGAGATCGACGGTGCGCAGCCAGGGCGGCTGATAGATGCCTGCCATGGCGCCATGGTAGCCCGGGGCCATCGGCCGACCTCCACATCGCGGGAGAGGAGGCCGGTCCTGCGGTAGTCCGGCACGCGTAACGCGCAGTAATGCCGGGGGAAAGCGGTGGTTACCGACCGGCAATATGGGCCCGGACCATCGGGAGGGTGATCTTCCATCAGCGCCTGGGCGGCAGCACCTACACCTTCGACGGGCTGGTCGAACTGCTGGCCAAGGCCACACCGCGGCGCAGCGGGGACGAACTGGCGGGGTGCGCGGCGCACTCCGACGCCGAGCGGGCGGCGGCGCAGTGGGCGCTGGCCGAGGTGTCGCTGGGCGTCTTCCTGGAGGAACCGGTGGTGCCGTACGAGACCGACGAGGTCACGCGGTTGATCATCGACGGGCACGATCGCGGTGCGTTCCAGGCGATTTCGCATCTGACGGTGGGCGGGCTGCGGGACTGGCTGCTCGCGGTCGCCGCCCGGCCCGATGCCGCGGCCACCCTGCGGGCCGTCGCACCCGGGCTCACGCCGGAGATGGCCGCGGCCGTCAGCAAACTCATGCGCAATCAGGACCTGATCGCGGTCGCGCGGGCGGCCGAGGTGCGCTCCGGGTTCCGGACCAGCATCGGGGTGCCGGGCACGCTCGCCACCCGATTGCAGCCCAACCATCCGACCGATGATCCGCGCGGAATCGCCGCGGCGGTGCTGGACGGGCTGCTGCTGGGGTGCGGGGACGCGGTGATCGGCATCAATCCGGCCACCGATTCGCCGCAGGCCACGGCGGATCTGCTGTACCTGCTCGACGAGGTGCGGCAGCGCTTCGAGATCCCGACGCAATCGTGTGTGCTCTCGCATGTCACCACCACGCTCGGGCTCATCGAGGCGGGGGCGCCGGTGGATCTGGTATTCCAGTCCATCGCGGGCACCCAGGGCGCGAATTCCGGCTTCGGCGTGACCATCTCGCTGCTGCGCGAGGCCAACGAGGCGGGCCGGTCGCTGCGTCGCGGGACCGTGGGCGACAACGTCATGTACCTGGAAACCGGTCAGGGCTCGGCGCTCTCGGCGGGCGCGCACCTGGGCGCCGGCGGTAAGCCGGTCGACCAGCAGACCCTCGAGGCCCGCGCCTACGCCATCGCCCGCGACCTGGACCCGTTCCTGATCAATACGGTGGTCGGTTTCATCGGTCCCGAATACCTCTACGACGGCAAGCAGATCATCCGCGCCGGCCTCGAGGACCACTTCTGCGGCAAGCTCCTCGGCCTCCCGATGGGCGTCGACGTCTGCTACACCAATCACGCCGAAGCCGACCAGGACGACATGGACACCCTGCTCACCCTGCTGGCCGCCGCGGGCTGCCCCTTCGTCATCGCGGTCCCCGGCGCCGACGACGTCATGCTCGGCTACCAGAGCCTCGCCTACCACGACGCCCTCTATGCCCGCCAGATCCTCGATCTCCGCCCCGCCCCCGAATTCGCCGCCTGGCTCGACGGTCTCGGCATGATGGACTCGACCGGCCGCGTTCTCCCCGTCGAGCCCCTGTCCTCCCCGCTGCGTGCACTGGCCGCCAAGGGGGCGGCGTGATCATCGGCGCCACCTCGCGGGTTACTCCTGCACGAAAACGATTCTGCGCGAACAGAAGTGGAACTCGAATCGCCGAGGCTCGTCCGGTGCCGTCGATCGGAATCGCCGACAACGCCGGCCCGTACCCGGAGGGAGACCAGTGAGCCCGATCGAACCCGTGCGCCCGATCCGCCGCACCGAGGACATTGCCGCGCAAGCGTTCTGGGACGGACTGCGGCGCAGTACGCAGGCGCGGATCGGGCTCGGGCGTACCGGGGACGCGCTGTCCACCGCAGAGGTGCTCGAGTTCCGGGCGGCCCATGCCGCGGCCCGGGATGCCGTGCACAGTCCGCTCGATAGCGCGGCCCTGGCCGCCGAGGTGAGGGGTCTCGGGCTCGGCGAGCCGGTGCAGGTGCGCAGCAGGGCGAGCGATCGCTCGGAGTACCTGCGGCGTCCGGATCTCGGACGGCTGCCCGAAACCGATGACCCGGCGGTGCCGCACAGTGGGGCGGACGTGGGTTTCGTTCTGGCGGACGGGCTTTCGTCGAGGGCGCTGGCCGATCACGGGGTTCTGATGCTCGCGGCGTTGCTCGCGGCGTTCGAGGGGCGATACACGCTCGCTCCGCCGGTGATCGCCACGCAGGCCCGGGTGGCGCTGGGGGATCACATCGGTGCGGCGCTCGGTGTGCGGACGGTGCTGGTGTTGATCGGGGAGCGGCCCGGGCTGTCGGTCGCCGACAGTCTCGGGATCTATCTCACCCATTGCCCGCGACCCGGACGATCCGATTCCGAGCGGAACTGCATCTCGAATATTCATCCGCCCGAAGGGCTCTCGTACGCACGTGCGGCTCAGGTCGTCACGGGGTTGGTCGATGGTGCCCGGCGGCTCGGCCGGTCGGGGGTCGATCTGAAGGACACGTCGGCCGACCGTACGCTCATCGATGCGGACACGCTCTCGGTGGAAGCGCCACGGCCCGTCGAGCCGGCGGACAGTGGGGCCGGCTGGTAGACCGGCGGTGGTGGGCACCACTCGGTGACGCCTTCGCGTTCTGCGCGAATCCGCTGCCGCCCGGCCTCGCCGCCGGCGCGGGAAGTACTGTTCACCCGGGCTTGTGGCAGGCCGCTCGAACAGTGCCGACGCGGCGCGGAGCAGGAGGTACAGGCGGGATGCGACGATGGCGAGTGGTGCCGGCGCTGGCGGGAACCGCGGTGCTGGTGCCGTTCCTCGGGTTCACCGGCTATACGGTCGGTCGTGCGCGGCTGTCCCCGCGGCCCGGCGCGGACGTGGTGGTCGTGCTCGGTTGCCGGCTGCGCCACGATCGGGTTGCGCCGATGCTTGCCAGACGGCTGAACCGGACGCTCGAGGTGGTGGGGGAGGAACGCCGCCGGGGGCGTACGCCGCTGCTGGTGGTGTCGGGCGGGCAGAGCGGGCGCGAAACCGTGGCCGAGGCCGAGGCGATGGCTGATTATCTTGTGGCGCAGGGCATTTCGGGCGACCTCATCCTGCGTGAGAACCGGTCCCGCAATACCGAGGAGAACCTGCGGTTCACCGTCCGGGAGTTACGCGGGCGCGGCATCGATCCGGAGCAGGTGCGAATAACCGTGGTCACCAGTGACTTTCACGTGTTGCGGACGGCCGGGCTGGTCCGGCGGCTGGGGCTGCGTGCTCAGGTCACCGGCGCGCGTACCTCCCGGCTGCTGACCCGAAAATCCTTCCTGCGGGAATTCGTCGCCGTCCTGGTGCAGCTGGGCCGGACCGGGTAGCGGTCGGTCACCGGCGCAGATCCAGCCGCCGCATGACGCGGTCCACCACATCGGGCGGGACTCCCGGTTCGCGGCGCGCGGCCAGCGCCTCGGCCCGGCCCGCCTCCAGCACCTCATTGGTGATGGACCGCATCTTGGTGGTGAAGGCCACCGTGCGATCGGTGTGGGTCCGGGGATCGTCCTCGGCGGCCTCCGGATCCGCCTGGGCCAGACGGCGTTCGAATCCCGTGCGCAGCCGGTCGTAGACCTCCTCGGGCAGGTGCTCGGTCTCCGAGATCTCCTTGAGCCGGGCCAGTTCGGCCTCCAGTACCCGGGTCCAGAGCTGGCGTTCGAAGGCGCGCTCGGTGCCGGTGTCGGCGTGCACGCCGGTCGCCCGCACCACGGCGGGCAGGGTCGGACCCTGTAGCAGCAGCGTGAACAGCACGACCGCGATGGCGGTGAACAGGATTTCGGTGCGGCCCGGGAACGGTTGTCCGCTGTCGGTGGTGAACGGCACGGCCAGTGCCAGCGCCACCGTGGCGACCCCGCGCATGCCCGCCCACCAGGTCACCATGGTCTCGCGCCAGGTGTGGGGCTCGTCCTTGTCGCGGGTGCGCCACCAGGATCGGAAGATCACGGTCGTGGTCAGCAGCCAGATCAGCCGCAACCCCACCACCACCGCGATGATCACCACCGCCCCGCCGATGAAGCGCGGCCAGTTGGGTCCGGCGTCGCGCAGCACCGTGCTCAGCTCTAGCCCGATCAGGCCGAAAGCGAAACCGGTGACCAGCATTTCGGTGATCTCCCAGAAGGAGTCGCCGACCAGCCGGTAGTCGCTGTCGCTGAAATCGGTTGCGGCTTCGGTGAGATACATCGAGCAGACCAGCACCGCCAGCACCGCCGACCCGCCTCGCGACTCCGAGAGCCCGTAGGCGGCGAACGGCAGCAGCAGTCCCAGCGCCACCCGCCACGGGGCCTCGTCGAGCCGCTGCATGAGTTTGCTTCCGGCCCAGCCGAACAGCAGCCCGACCACCGACCCGACCAGCGCCGACACCAGGAAATCGCGGAATGCGCCCCAGGCCGAGAAGGAACCGGTCACCACGGCCTGAATCGCGGCCGTGTAGAGGACGATCGCGGTCACGTCGTTGAACAGGCCCTCGCCCTCGAGCACCGCGACCAGACGCCGGGGCAGGCCCAGCTTGCCGGCCAGTGCCGAGACCGCCACCGGATCCGGTGGCGCGACCAGGGCGCCGAGCGCGACCGCGGCACCGATCGGCACGGCCGGGTACCAGAGGTGAAAGGCCCAGGCCACGGCCGCCGTGGTCACGATGACCAGCACCACCGCGCGCAGGCTGATGGCCACCCAGTTCTCGGCGAACTGCCGCCAGGAGGTGCGCCGCGCGGCCGCGTACAGCAGGGGCGGCAGCACCAGCGGCAGGATGAGTTCGGGATCGATCTCGATATTCGGCACCTGCGGAATCAGGGCCAGCACCACGCCGAAGGCGGTCATGAGGACCGCCGGGGCCTGGCCCAGCCGCCGTCCGAGCGGCTGGGCCAGGATGGTCGCGAACAGGACCGCGAAGATCAACTCCAGCTGGTGGTGTTCCACGGCAGTCAGTTTGCTGCCGAAGTGCCCCAAAGTCGAACACCGGAACCGGATTCTCAGCGAACCGGGTCGGCAATTCTCAGCCTGCCCGGTTGAGAATGGAGATTGCCCACAGCCGGGCGGGTGCGGCTATGAGTAGCGGGTACTGCGCTGCGGCGGAACCGGATTCCGGTCGGGGCGCGCCGCCGGGCCGCCGGCCGCCGGGTAGAACTGGTCCGAACGCCAGTCGCCGGGCGCGGACATCTCATGGCGGCCGGGCGCCTGATAGTCGGCGGCCGGTGCGTACAGGCCCGCGGTCCGGTAGTCGCGGGGACCGGGTTCGTCCTGGCCGGAGCCGCGGGTGTCGGCCGCCGCCGAGACCGCCCGCAGCGACCAGCCCGCGCGCGCCGCCGCTTCGGGCCGTTCCGGTTCGGGCATCATGGAGCGTTCGTCCACCTCGGTGAGGCCGACGTGAATGAGCAGGACGAGCGTCACCATGCTGACGCTGATCATCAGCGGGGCCAGCAATTCCATCGGGCCCGCGCCCTGCGGGGTGGCCGGATTGTCCATGTGGTGCGCGCTCATCGATGCCATGCCCGTGTAGTGCATGCCGCAGACCGCGACACCCATGATCAGGGCTGCGCCGATGGTAGCCCAGATACCGGTGATGACCAGCGTGAACCACAGTGCCACGGTGGCCGCGACCACCGCGATCACCATGGACAGCGTGACGATGCCGGCGTTGTAGTCGATCATGGCGTCGGACCGCATGGCGTACATGCCCGAGTAGTGCATGGCGCCGACGCCCAGCCCGGTGACCGCGCCGCCCGCGAACAGTGACAAGCGGCCGAATGGCTCGCGGGCCACGATGAACAGGCCCATCCACACCACGGTGACCGAGATGACGGCGCTGAGCAGGGTGAGCGGCACGTTGTACTTGATCACCGCACCGCGGATGGTGAAGCCCAGCATGGCGACGAAGTGCATCACCCAGATGCCGGTGCCGCCGATGGCCACGGCCGCCGAGATGAGCCAGCCGCTGCGTCCGTCCCCGGACCGGGCCCGTGCCGTACACCGCAGACCGAGCAGGGATCCGGTGACGGACATGACGTACGCCAGTACGGGGGTGATCCAACCGTAGCTGAAGTGGTGAATTTCCAGCACTCGAACTCCATTGCCAGAACAGGGGTTTCGCGATCGCGGAGGCGACGACGGCACACTACCGGGCAAGGTTCGGATTGGGAAATTGAAAGGGAATGTTTCATTCAAATTACTTCCGGCCGGGACGTCTCCGCCGGATCAGCAATCTGCGAGCCTTCTGAATGTCATGTGCGCGTAGGACTTTGGACATCGGAGGGTGGTGATCCGCATGTGCCACCCGCTCGGCACGCGAGCGGCACATGCACGGCAGCTATTACTCGGCACCCAAGTCGGCGAACATCTTTCGCTTCATGGCGGGCACCGCGTTGGCGGTGCGGAAGACGAGTTTGCCGGCGCCGCGCGCGAACCGGCTGTCGGACACCGACTGGGTGGCCGCGGTCAGCGAGGTCCGCACCGCCGCGAAGCCGTAGTCGATCATGTCCGTTTCGTATCGGTGGATGCCCTCGAGCAGTCCGAGCTCACGGCGTTCGGCGGCCACCAGTGCGCGGCACAGCCCCCGGGCGTCGCGCAGTGCGGTGTTCGCGCCGATACCGGCGAACGGGGTCATGCTGTGCACCGCATCGCCGAGCAGCGTGACATTCGTGGTCTGCCAGGCCGGGATCGGGACCGAGGTCTTGATCGGCAGCAGGGTGGCGGTCTCCGGATCGGAATCGGCTACCAGGGCCCGCAATTCGGGCGCCCATCCGGTGGTCATGCGCACCGCCAGCTCGTGCAGGCCGACGGGCGAGAGCTCCTCCAGATCGGCGCCGTAGCGTTCGCGTTTGGCCGCGAAGGCCCAGAACACGTACGGCTGGGTGTTGTCGAGGAGCAGCCCGGGGTCGAGGCCGGGCTGGTTCCCGGCGATGCGTTCCGCACCGGCGGGGATGTCGAATTCGTGTGGGGCGAGGAACATTCCGCAGCCGCTCGGCGGGATGACGCTGAGCGGATTGCGCAGCAGCCGGACGTCCAGGCGGGCTCGCGATTCCGGCGTCAGGCCGTATTTGCCTGCGATGGTGACGATTCCGGTGTCCACGCGCTCGGCGTGCGGGAGGTATTGCGCCCGTATCCGGGAGGTGCCGCCGTCCGCGCCGACCAGGACATCACCGATTTCGGAGACGCCGTTGCCGAAATGGGCCCGGATCCGGCCGTCGGGCAGGCGCTCATAGCGGTCGAACATGCTGCCGTAGTGCACGACGTCGCCCAGATCGGCGAGCAGCAGCTGCCGCAGCGTGATCCGGCTGATGCCGAAGTGTCCGCCGGCGGTGTGCGCACCCGCCTCCGGATCGATCTGGAGGAGTTCGCGAAATTGTTCCGTGACGAAACCGAACCCGTTGCCGCCCTGGCCCGCACACGCGACGAAGGTCGAATACAGCTCCGGCGACAACAGTTCCGCCAGGGCATTGCTGCCGTGCGGGTTGATGTGGATGCGGAAACCCTGCAGCCGGTCGGTGCGCTGGGTTTCGCGTTCGTGGACGCTGACGCTAACGCCGGCGCGGCGCAGGCCGTTGGCGAGCGCCAGCCCGCCGATGCCGCCGCCGGCGATGATCACGTGCAGGGGTGTGTTGGTGGCCATGGCAATTGGTCCTCTCCTGAGGTCAGATCCGGCTCCAGCCGAATCGGCCCGGGCGTTTGCGGCTCGCCCGCTGCTGCTGGTGTGCTCCCGCCGCGGCCCAGGCCTCGATCATGCGATCGAGCAGCCGGGTGAGCGTGTCGACATCCTCGGCGGACCAGTCGGCGATCACCTCGCCGAAGACCTGGTCGCCGATCTCCAGGAACTGCGCGAGCTCGGCCCGCCCCGCCTCGGTGGCCTCGACCAGCACCGCCCGCCGATCCGCCGGATCGGGGGAGGTGCTGACCAGCCCGGAGTCGATCAGCGCCTGGACATGCCGGGTGATGGAAGACGGCAACGCGTCCAGGCATTCGGCGATCTCCCCGGCCCGCAGCGGCCCGGACTCGACCGCGCACTGCAGCACGCCGACCCGGACTGGGTCGTAGGCGCGAGAAGTGCCCTGCCGCATGGCTTCCGCGAATCGCGCGGTGCTGCGGGCCAGTCGCGAAACCTGGTCTTTGTTTGCTTCCATGAATCAACTATAAAAGTTGATTCCGTGAAACAAAAGAGTGTGGCGGAAAACGGACACTCAACGGGCGGTAGCCGGCTCACATTTGCCCACTCAGTGGGCGGCGGCGTGTCGTTGGTGATCCCCGGCGGCGCGGAGCGGCCATCATGGTGGGCGACCGAACCCGGACATTCCGGGCGCGCCACCACTTCGCCCGCAGGAGGCAGCCATGAGCGATCAGGAAGTCAAGATGATCATCCTGTCGACCGACAACCTCGATGAATCCATCGATTTCTACACCGAAACCCTCGGCATGCCCCTGAAGTTCCGCGACGGCGCCCACTTCGCCGCCCTCAACGGCGGCCCCATCACCCTCGCCCTCGCCACCGCGGTCGACCACCCTATCCATGGACAGGTAGTCGTAGGCATCAAAACCGCCGACGTGGACGCCGCCGCCAAGGCCATCGAGGCCAGCGGCGGCGGCATCGTCGAGGGCCCCTACGACGACGCCCACGAACGCCGCGCCGTCGTCTACGACAACAAAGGCAACGGCTTGGTCTTGTACAGCCCCCTGTCCCGATGACCAACCCTCGAATCGCAGTCGAACCCGTCGTCGACCACGAATACCGAGTCCTGGTCGACGACGGCACCGACTCCGCCGAATCCCAATTCGTAGTCGCCCCGGACGTTCTCGCCGACCTCGGCGTCGCCGCAGCCGACGAGCACCGCGTCGTGGAACTGACCGCCGCCTTCCTGGTCGAGCACCAGCCGATCATCGACTTCCCTCAACTGGTCTACCTCGACGATGTCGCCGCCGCCTTCGCCGACTACCGCGCCGAGCTCCAACGCCGCCTCGGCTAGCCGCCTGTCGGCCGGATCTTGCGCATCGCCGGATCGATCCGGCACCGACGCCCCTACGGCGCACACCGATGACTTCCATTCCGCCGCAACGTTGTTCGAATCCTGGTGTGGTGCAATCCTGTTGCCCGACAATAAGATCGGGATTTGGAGAGCAAGTGGGCAGGTGCCTGGATCGTCTGCCGTGACCTGTGATGGCTAGCGGAGGTCGATGTACTCCATGTAGGCGGTTCCGGATACGGCGCGGCCGATGAAGATGCCGGTGTAGTCGTAGCTGCCGACGAATCCGGCGCCGAGGCCGTAGCTGAAGTCGTCGTTGCAGACACCGTCGATGGTGATCAGTGGGATGTTCCGGGAGTCGAGTACCTGCCAGTGCAGTCGCTTCGGAACGCGCATTGCTTTGCCGGTTGGTGTGGGGCGCGACCGATATTCGGTAACGGTGAAGTCGAAGCCGCGGGTGTGCACGCTGCCGTAGTCGTCGACTCCTCGCAGGTATACCCGACGTTGGATGGGCAGGTTCGCGGGTCCTAGCACTTGTACGAGCAGGACCTGTGTGGCCGGGTCGATATTGAGTACGTGATAGGTGAAGAACGGTACCGGCAGATTGCGGCGGACTCCGGGCGCGATGCTGTGCAGCCCGACGCCGGTGGCGTATTCGAAAGTGCAGAGGGTGTCGACCGGCAGGACCTGATGCTGGTCGCGGATACTGCCCTGGCAGCGTGCCAACAGGCTCCAGTGGTCGTAGATGCCGGGGACGTGGGCGAAATGGGAGATCACGTCCGTGGCACAGATGTCGAGTTGGACCTCGACCTCGTGATGGCGGCGATGCAGCGTGAACTTCGGGTAGCGGCCTTCGATCAGCAGCTCGTCGCCGTATCTCAGAAAGCTCCCGTCGGAACGGAATTCACAGTCGCGCTCGATGCTGTGGACGAGGAATTGCCCATCGGACATGGCCGCGGTGGCCGAACTGGTGTAGACGGTGTCGGCGGGCGTAGTGGTGATCGCATGGTCATTGGCGAAGATCGAAACGCCGGGTGTGCCCAGAATCGACATGACGCCGAAGAATCGATGCGGTGCGGGCAGTCCGGGCACCATCACCCCGTAGTGCGCCCAGTTGCGGCGGCGTCCCGCTGGGGTCCGGATCGGGGTGTGTTCGTCGAATGGGCGGCCGTTGCGGCCGGCGGTCCGGTTGATGCCGCCGACCAGCTGCTCGATCATGCTCACCCTGTCCACAACACCTCCAGTTTTGATGTAACTAATGGTAACGCATATGGTTGATCGTGCCCACTCGCCGCTCGGTGAACCCCTGAACAAGGCCGGCGCGATTCGCAGTTCGGTATCGACTGTGCAGACGTGATCCCATATCACGTTGTCAGCGTGAAGATTTCGAGGTCGGGCCGTGCGGAAGACGAAGGTCCCCGCCGCTATGGTGGACCGATGACGTCGGTCAAACAGATCCAGGTGACCTTCGACTGCGCAGAGCCTGAGCGTGTCGCTCGGTTCTGGTGCGATGTGCTGGGGTATGTCATTCCGCCGCCACCGGAGGGGTTTGCCAGTTGGGACGATTTCAATTCGTCCCTGCCGCCTGAGTATCAGGGTTCAGCGTTCGCATGCGTCGATCCGTCAGGTGTGGGTCCGCGACTGTTCTTTCAGCGTGTGCCCGAAGGGAAGATCACCAAGAATCGGGTGCATCTCGACGTGCGAGTCGGCACCGGGCTCGTGGGTGAAGAGCGCTTGGCCGCGCTGGAGGCCGAGTGCGCACGGCTGGTCGCGCTCGGCGCGGTACGCGTGCGACTACTGCGCGCCGATGGCGTCAACGAGTCGTGCCTCGTGATGCAGGACATCGAGGGCAACGAATTCTGTCTCGACTGAGTTGCCACGAACGCTGTTGCTCGGCAGCCGAATTCGGGTGCCGGTTGAGGCAGTACCTATCGGGGTGACGTCTTTGTGCTGGGGCATATATCAGCTCCCACACAATGGAGTCGACGCGCGCACGAGCGCCGCCGCGTGGAGAGCGTCGAGATTGTCGTGGCCGGCGACGGCGAGCACCCCGGCGGCGACTCGCGCCGGGCAGTCGGAGCGCGTCAATTCGGTCCGCTCGCTATCCAATTCGTCGACGATCGCGACATTGAGGCCATCGATCACCGGCCGCACCCCGGCCAGATCCGTCGCGGGCACCGGCGCCGTCGCCAGCCCATACCGCCACTCGGTCACCAGCCCACGCTGGACGATCTTGCTGGCCTCGATCTGACCTTCGAACACCTGCCGGACCAGCCCCGCAGGCAGATTCCGCTCCGCCCCCAGCTGAGCCATCGCATCATAGATCGCCTGTTCACGAACCGGATCGTCGATCACCGGCTCGCCCCCATCCCGAACCGCGCCCGCCCACTTGACGGCCGCGACAGTATCCGCAGTACCGAGCCGCTCGCTCATCAACTCCACCAGCCGATCCAAGGCCCCGGAATCGTCCTGCGCCGCACCCACCCCGAACTGCCCCACGGCCACCACCATGGCCGACCCCACCACAACCGCCAGCCGTCTCATCGATGCCATCCCTTCCACCGCCCGAACCCTACCGCCCCTGAGGTAGATCACACCTCGGACGCGCAGCGGATATGAAACCAGCGGCCGCCGTCATCGAACTCGCTGCACCCCAGCCGATTCGGTAACCACTCCAACTTCTTGCACTCATAAGGATCGGTGACGTGGAACGGCACCATGTCGGTGACGACCAGTGCTGTGCGTCGGGGATCGAAAGCGTTGTAGGCGAACCGGCGTCCACGGCGAGCTTCGTGGCGGGCGTACTCGCGGGCTTGGATGTGCCAATCGTGGGTTCGGTAGACCGGGGCGGTTTCCTGGTTGTCCACAACGTGGCAGTCTCTCACCACATACCGTCGACCGCTGCCGTTGCCGGTGGGATCCACAGCGACATAGCCGTCGATGACTACTGATGAGTTTCGAGCGCGTAGGAGGTCTACCCTGTCATGAGGAAACTGATCTATGGGTTCGGCGTGTCCCTGGACGGCTACGTCAACGACCGCGACGGCAGCATCGACTGGACCGACCCGGACGAGGAGTTGCACCAGTTCCACAACGACAGGTACCGCGAGATCGAGGTCTCGCTGCACGGTCGTCGGCTGTACGAGCTGATGGCCGCGTACTGGCCGCACGTGCCGGAGGACGCGCCACGCATCGAGCGCGAGTTCGGCGGGTTGTGGCGGGAGAAGCCCAAGGTCGTCTTCTCCCGGACGCTCACCGAAGTCCATTGGAACAGCACCCTGGTCAGCGCGAACGCGGTCGACGAGGTTCGCAGGCTCAAGGCCGCGGGAGATGGCGTCATGGAGGTCGGTGGTGCGAGCCTCGCGGCCGCGCTGATGCCACACGGGCTCATCGACGAGTACCAGCTGTTCGTCTCGCCCGTGGTGCTCGGCGGCGGCACACCGCTCTTCCCGGCACTGGACAAGCGCATCCAGCTTCGATTGGCCGAGACGAGGCACTTCGACACCGTGGTGATGCTGCGCTACCGCGCCGACTGAAGTCCGTTCGACCGCAGCGGCCTTCGTACCGCTGCTGATCGTCTCGGCGACAGTCGAAAAGGCTCGCGGCGGGGTTCGCGTCAATACACTGTGGGGTGAACTCCTAGGCAGGAGGGGGCTTCTGGGCACGCTCTGGAATTTCGTCGTCGATCATCGCAGGCAGCTGCTCACCGACTCGTATCTGCATGTATCCGCGGTGGTGCAGTCGATGCTGATCGCGACCGCGTTGGCGGTGCTGATCGGTATCGCGGTGCACCGCAGCCGGTGGGGGTCGGCGCTGGCGACCGCGCTGGCCAGCATCATTCTCACCGTGCCGTCGTTCGCGTTGCTGGGCTTGCTGATTCCGGTGCTGGGGCTGGGCGTGCGGCCGACTGTGGTCGCGCTGGTGCTATACGCGCTGCTGCCGATCCTGCGCAATACGATCATCGGGCTGGGCGGGGTGGATCCGGCGGTGTCGGACGCGGCGCGCGGGGTCGGGATGAACCGGCTGCGGGTACTGGTCGGCATCGAACTGCCGCTGGCGTGGCCGTCGATCCTCACCGGGATGCGGGTCAGCACCCAGATGATCATGGGGATTCTGGCCATGGCCGCCTACGCGAAGGGGCCCGGACTGGGGAACCTGATCTTCTCCGGGCTGGCCCGGCTGGGCAGCCCGACCGCGGTGCCGCAGGCCCTCACCGGCACGGTGCTGATCATCGTGCTGGCGTTGCTGCTCGACGCCCTGCTGGCCGGCGTCGGCCGGTTCACTACCCCGAGGGGGATTCGTGACTGAAACCGTCACTGCGGCAAAAGATTCCGCACACGCACCACATGGCGCGCGGATCGTGCTCGACGCGGTCACCAAACGCTATCCGGGGCAACGGGATCCGGCGGTCGACGAATTCTCGATCACCATTCCGGCCGGGAAGATCGTGGTGTTCGTCGGCCCGTCGGGGTGCGGCAAGACCACCATCATGCGCATGATCAACCGGCTCATCGAGCCGAGTTCGGGCACCATCACCATCGACGGGCGCGATATCGGTCGTCAGGATCCGGACCGGCTGCGCAGGCAGATCGGGTACTCGATCCAGCAGGCCGGGCTGTTCCCGCATCAGACGGTGGCGCGCAATGTGGCCACGGTGCCCGCGCTGCTCGGCTGGAATCGCGCGAAGATCAACGCCCGCGTCGACGAGATGCTCGACCTGGTCGGCCTGGATCCGGGCACCTTCCGCCGCCGCTACCCGCGCCAGCTGTCGGGCGGTCAGCAGCAACGCGTCGGCGTCGCACGGGCACTCGCCGCGGACCCGCCCGTCCTGCTGATGGACGAGCCGTTCGGCGCCGTCGACCCGATCACCCGCGGGCTCCTCCAGGACGAACTGCTGCGCCTGCAGGCCGAACTGCACAAGACGATCGTCTTCGTCACCCACGACTTCAACGAAGCCGTCAAACTCGGCGATCGAATCGCGGTGCTGGGCAACGGCTCCCGACTGTTGCAATACGACACCCCGGCCGCCGTCCTGGCCGCACCCGCCGACGACACCGTCGCCGGATTCGTCGGAGCGGACGCCGGGCTCAAACAGCTCACGCTCACCCGCGTCGAGGACGTCGAACTCGGGCAGTGCCCGACGGCCACCGAAACCGATGAGATGCAACCCCTGCGCAACACCCTCGCCGAGCGGGAATGGCACTGGGGCCTGGTGCTGGACGCGGAACACCGCCCCCTGCGCTGGGTTTCGGCCGAGGAGCTGGCCCACGCCCCCTCACTGCGCGAGGCCGGACACCCGGTCACCGGCACGGTCGCCCTGCGCTCGTCCCTGCAGGAGGCGCTGGAAATGCTACTCGCCGAGAGCACCGCCCACGCCGTGGTCACTGGCGATCACGGCGAATACGCAGGCTTGATCGCGATCGACACCCTCGTCACCCACCTCTCCACCACCCGCGCCGAGAGCGGCCGAGCCACCACGAAACCCGCTGATGCGGTACAGGATTCCAGCGCGGCGGAATCGGGCGAGCGGGCATGAGGGGGCGGAGTACCGAGCGGCGGTCGGAGCTGATTCGGTTGGTGGCGCAGCCGGCCTTGGCGGTCGGGCTGGGGGTGGCGGTGCTGGTGTGGGCGTTCGATCGGGATCTGACAGCCACCCAGCAGGCGAGTATGAATGCGGCGAATGTCGTGACCGTCACCCGACAGCATGTCGTGATCACGGCGACGGTGGCGGCCATCGTCGTCGCTGTCGCGGTTCCATTGGGGACCTTGCTCACCCGGCCCGGATTTCGCAGGCTGGCACCGCTTTTCGTGGGGATGGCCAATATCGGTGCGGCCGCGCCGGCCATCGGGCTCATCGTGCTGTATTACCTGGTGACCCAGCGGACGGGGTTCTGGGTCGGGGTGGCGCCGATCGCGTTCTACGGGTTGTTGCCGGTATTGCGGAACACCATTCTCGGGTATCAGCAGGTTGATCCGACGCTGGTGGATGCCGGGCGGGGACAGGGGATGTCCGCGGCTATGGTGTTGCGGCGCATCGAGTTTCCGCTTGCCGTGCCGTACATCCTCGCGGGTCTGCGGACCTCGCTGGTGCTGGCGGTGGGGACGGCGACGCTGTCGTTCCTGGTCAGCGCGGGTGGGCTGGGAATTCTCATCGATACCGGATACAAGTTGCGGGACAACGTGACGCTGTGGGTGGGGGCGATTCTGGCGGTGGCGCTCGCGCTGCTGGTGGATTGGCTGGGAGCCCTCGCCGAACAGTTCCTCGGCCCACGGGGTCTGCGATGAGGAGGCGATGGACGGCGGTGCTGGCCGCGCTCGGGCTGATGCTGGTGGCGGGATGCGGCCTCGAATCCGGCGGGGCGGTGCCATTGCCGGTCGGAGCGGGCAGCATCCGGCCGGATCCGGGGTTGCAGGGCGTGGCGATCACGGTGGGGTCCAAGGATTTCACCGAGCAGAACATTCTCGGCTATGTCATCGAATTCGCGCTCACCGCGGCAGGCGCGCGAGTGCGTGATCTCACCAATATCACCGGGTCCAACAGTTTGCGCGATGCCCAGCTGCACGGACAGGTCGACATCGCCTACGACTACACCGGCACCGGCTGGATCAACTACCTGGGCAACGAGACGCCGATTCCGGACTCGCAGCAGCAGTTCGAGGCGGTACGCGACGCCGACCTGGCCGCGCACGGCATGCTGTGGGCGGACGTCGCCCCGATGAACAACACCTACGCGCTGGTCACCAATGCGGCAAGCGCACAGCGGACCGGGACGAAGACGCTCTCCGACTACGCGCGGGCCGTGAACACCGAACCCGGCACCGGACCCACCTGCCTGGGCACCGAATTCAGTGTCCGCCAGGACGGATTCCCGGGCATGGCCCGCAAGTACGGCGTCGACACCGGCAAGGTGCACAAACAGATCATGCAGGACGCGCTGGTCTACACCTCCACCGCGAACGGCGGCTGCCAGTTCGGGTCGGTCGCCACCACCGACGGCCGCATCAAAGCCCTCGACCTGCGCATCCTGGACGACGATCTCGGTTTCTTTCCCAAATACAATGCGGCACTGGTGATGCGGAAATCCTTCGCCGACGCACACCCTCAGGTGGCCACGGTAATGGAGCCGATCTCGCGGCTACTGACCAACGAGACGATCACCGAACTCAACCGCAAGGTCGACCTCGAAGGCGCCGAACCCGCCACCGTCGCACGCGACTGGCTCGTTTCCCAGGGGTTCGTCACAGCCCGATAAGCCCGCCGACCCACCTCGGGTTGCGGAAGTACCGTCCATCCAGCTAGGCGGGTAGAGCACGCTCACTTCCAGTGCGATCGAATTGATCTCGTCAGCAACCGGCGCGTAGAGACCGGCCAGGTAGCTCGGCGGGGGAGTTTCGTTTTGTCCATCACGGTTCCAGCGATGCTTCAGCGTCTATCAGTCGGCGAACCGCGGCAGCGACTTGCTCGGGTCGCTCGGCGGGGATGATGTGCTCGGAGACGGCGTCCTCGAATTGCGCGCCGACCTGTTCGGCATATCGGCGCTGGTATTCGCGCATAAGGTCGAGATTGCGAGCCTGGTAGCGGGCGGCGTGGATCGCGGAGATCACGATGACGCCGGAGTTCGGCGGTTCTGGTGGGCGGCGGCGGAATTCGTCGATCGCCGCCGCGACGGCTGTTATCTCATGGCGGGTTGTGGTGAGCCCGGCGGACGTGAAGTCCTCGGCCAGCATGGTCGCATAGCTGTCGGCGGGGAACTTGCGGCCGTAGGAACTGGTCAAAAGCCGCATGAGCGGCGGGAAGTGGCTCAATGCCTGCTGCACAGCGAGGATACGGTCCGTCTTTCGGACCGTCGGCGCCCAATTGTCGTAGTTCGGAGCGTTTTCCGGTGTCGGGTCGATGAGGACGAGCCCGGCCGGCAACAGCGTTTCCGCGGCGCGGCGCACGATCAGCCCACCCATGCTGTGGCCCACCAGGATCACCCGCTCCGGCGCGAGCGCCTGGACCAACGCCACCAGGGTCGCCGCCATGTCGTCGATGGTCTGCGGTTCCGCGGGACGGCCACTGCGGCCACGGCCGGCTCGGTCGTAGGCGACGGTGCGCGCGGTGTCGCCCAGGAGCGGCACCACCGGATCCCAGAGCGTTCGCCCGGCGCCCGAACCGGATTCGAACACCACCCAGGTGCTCCCGGTGCCGGACTCCTCGAAGTAGATCTCGTTGCCGTTCAATGTCATTCGACGCCCAGTAACATCCCGCATCACGGTCACCCTTCCTATCAGTACCAACTTTGTGAACGGTACCAGATATGGGATAGTTGAGGAATGGACCCGACCGAGTTGCTGCTCCACCCGGTGCGATTGCGCATCATCCACGCACTGTCCGGCGGCCGATTACGCAGCGCCGGAGAGTTGTGCGACCGCATGCCCGATGTGCCCCGGACCAGCGTCTACCGGCAGATCGGCCTGCTCACCGAGGGGGGAATGCTCGAGATCGGCGATGAGCGACGCGTGCGCGGCGCGGTGGAACGCTCCTACCGACTGCGATCCGATCGCCCGACCATCTCCCCCGAGGCGAGCAGCGCGATGACCGCGGACGATCACCGCCAAGGGTTCGCGGCCGCCATGGCCGTCCTGATCGGGGAGTTCAACGCCTACCTCGATCAGCCCGATGCCGACCCCGTCGCCGACTCGGTCGGCTACCGCCAAGCCACGCTGTGGCTCAGCCCCGAGGAGCTGGACACCATGCTCACCGGCTTCCGCGACCTCGTCACACCTCTCGCGGCCAACCAGCCCGGCCCGGGCCGCAGACCGTACTTGATCAGCCCGATCCTTTTCCCCGGCGAGAAGCCGGCCTCGCCGAGCTGACAGCACTGCCCACGTTCGCCGCACCCGGAATGGTCAGCAGGGAAACGGACCTCCGACCGATGCAGCGCAATTCTGTTGCTGCCACCCAGAATCGAGAGCGGTGTGCTCGTGTCCGGATACGCCAGAACACCAAGTGGGTGGGTGCCGGCGCGTAGGTCACCAGCAGTCCGCAGGCCATCGCGCCCGCGGCCGATCCGGCT